>DASZIR010000103.1:0-34823 GCA_035948995.1 Paraburkholderia sp.
GGCAGGGCGATGGAAACGGTGTCCGTGACGGCATACGAGCGCGCCGACTTGACGGGGATGTAGTCGGACGGCCGGGAGCCGTCTTTGTTCTTCCGATAGCGCGGCAGACCAGGCTTCTGCTTTAGTGTGCCAGCTGCATGCGCCTTGCGTAGCGCCCGGAACGACTTCCAGGCTTCGGCCAGTTTCTTGATGACTTCCTGTGCGGTGTCCGACGGCAAGGCGCGATAGTCAGCCACATACTCCACCGGCAGTCTTTTGCACAGGGTCGCATAGCTCGGAATAGGCTTTCCGGCAACAAAAGCCCGTCGGCACAGGTAATTTCCGGCGTTGTACAGACGGGATACTCGTTCGCCAAGCACGCGCAACGTCGCGGCTTCCTCACGGGAAGGCACGATGCGTAAGGTGTTGGTGCGAAATTCGGGCATGAACAATAAATATCACAACACTGTATATATGTACAGCGTTCAATCAATACGCTGGAGCGCTCTGCCTCACCGGCCTGAAGGCCGGTGCATCCCGCGCGACTTGGTGATCGGCTTTGGCGCAGACCGTAGTCCGCGCCCATCTGGTCGAAATCGTCGGGAACTGTGAACTGGCCCGCCATGAATCCGAGCCGCCGGACCTCTCCGCCCATTGGCGCGTTTAGCGGTACAACCTTGACTAACGGTTTGCCCGCCTTTGCAATGATGAACGGCGCACCACGGGCCGCCTCGTCAATGAGGCTGCAAAGATGGACCTTCGCTTCGTGTATATCGACCGTTTGCATGATGCGCTCAAGTGAATCGAGTGCCGCAAGCGTAATTCAAACGGTTGCGTCTGGCTAGGCCTCGAGGCTCCGGCGCTAGTGCTACGTCCTACCACCGCGCTATCCTTCATCATCAAAGAACCTGCCGGTCGGACCAACATCGGGCAAGCTCGCAAGCCGCATCGCAATCGCCGCGCCTTCGACCCGTCTACGCGTCCCGCGATAGCCGTTGAAATCCGTTGCACAATAGCCAGGCGACGCCGCGTTCACCTGTACCGCGTCCTAGCGCAGGTTCCCCCGCTCAGAACTTATGCCGGATCGCGGCGCGGACCGCGAACTGGTTCGACGTCGACGACACCCCTGCCGAGCCGGGAATATAGGCGTCATCCAGCACCGTGTCGGTCTTGTCGCCCGCCACCTTCTGATACGCCGCCTGGAAATAGAAGTCCGTGCGCTTCGACAGGTTGTAGTCCGCCATCAGCCCGAACGTGTGGTATTTCGGGTTCTCGTTACCCGAGGTCGCGTCCATCGTGGCCGCCGTGTACACGTACTGCACGCCCACGAAGAACGCCGGTGTGAACTGGTACTTGCCGTTGATCTCGAAGTTCTGGAACTTGAGCGCGGTCATCGTGCCGCCGTTGGGCGGGGTGATCGAGCCGACATAGGCTGAGGTGTCGGTCGCGGCCGGCTGGCCGACGTTCGTATTCGTATAGACGAAGCCGACCGTCGCTGCACCGAACGTATAGTTGATGCCGCCGCCAAAAATGCGCAGGCGCTCGGACAGGAAGTTCGCGTCGTTCGTCGCGATTGCACCGCCCGACGTCAACCCCGGATTGTTCGCCTGCAAATAGGCCCCGGCCAGCAGCAGCCCGCCGTTGGTGTACTGGGCGCCGAGGCTGTACTGGCGGTTATTCGCGAAGTTGGTGTCGTTACTGAAACTGTACGTACCGCCGAACTGCAAACCGGCAAAGTCCGCGCTCGCATATTTGACGGTGTTGTTCACCCGGAACGAGTTGTCGGTATTGTCGTTGTCGTACGGGTGCGACAGCAGATAGCCGCCCCAGTTACCGTTCGCCGTGGTCTGCGCGAGATAATCGACCAGCGAGTCGTACTGGCGACCCAAGGTCACCGTGCCGAAATTGGACGACGTCAGGCCGACGAACGCCTGGCGGCCAAACATCCGGCCGCCTTGGCCAAGCGCGCCACTGTTTACGTCAAAGCCGTTTTCGAGGTCGAAAATCGCCTTCAGGCCGCCGCCGAGATCTTCCGAACCCTTCAGGCCCCACCGGCTGCCTTGTGCGTAGCCGCTCTGCAACTGGTAGGCCGACTTGTCACCCGCGTTGTTGGTGTAGTTGATGCCTTCATCGATCACCCCATACAGCGTGATACTGCTTTGCGCGAAGGCAGGGACCCCAAAGGCAGCGGATAACGCCAGCGCAATCATTTTCTTTTTCATGAAGATCTCCCGAATCTCCAGTCATCAGCCAACACCCAGCCAACTTTGAGACACCTCTTCTTTATTTTTCAGCAGCGACTCCATTGGTATTCACGCATTAACCAGTCATGCAAAAGATGCTTGCACACCGATAGGAGGTCGTCCATTGGGACAAGTTGGGCCGCCCTAAAGCGTTGCGAAATATCCACGTACGCCAGTTCGACATTGCACATTTTGACCGTTCGGGATTCATGCTCGCGATCTATCTTTTTTGCGGAAATCTGGCAGAAAAACCGGCTGCGGCAATCCGTCAGCGGTGTTCGCGCACCAATTCGTAATATCATGAAATTATTTCGAAAGAAATGCCGCTGGTCCAGCAGAACTCCACTCTGCGCCGTGGGTCTGGTTTAACGGTCCCGCGAGCGATCCGTTCGTTCGCTCAACCGGCAACGCGCCGCCGGTGACGGCTTACGCGCGGGCCAACACTCCTCTCAAGCCCAGTGCAAGCACGCCGCGCTCAACGCGGGCGCGCTCGCATCGGGCTGTTTCGGTAATACGCAATGCAAAAGTCTCAATCCCGTCTGGTCGAACTCGATTTCTTCCGCGGACTGGTCCTGCTGGTCATCGTGGTGGATCACATCGGCGGCAGCATCCTGTCGCGCGTCACGCTGCACGCGTACGCCCTGTGCGACGCGGCCGAGGTCTTCGTGTTCCTCGGCGGCTTCGCTACCGCGACCGCCTACGCCACCCTCGCCGGGCGCCGCACCGAGGCGGTCGCGCGCAACCGCTTCCTGCGGCGCGCGCTGGAGATCTACCGCGCGTTTCTCGTCACCGCCGGCCTGATGCTGCTGGTCAGCGCGGTATTGATCGCCTTCAGCATCGACGCGCCGAATCTGACCATCGCCGATCTCGACGACCTCATGGATGCGCCGCTCGCCGCCCTGTGCGACATCCTCCTGTTGCGGCGTCAGCCCTATCTGGCGTCGGTGCTGCCCATGTATGCGTTCTTCGCGCTGAGCGTGCCGCTGGTCCTGCCGCTCGCGCGCCGCCGTCCGTGGTGGCTGCTGGCCGGCAGCCTCGCGCTGTGGGCCGTGGCGGGGCCGTTGGCGGCGTATCTGCCGTCGGTCGAAGATACGCAATGGGACTTCAACCCGCTCGCCTGGCAATTACTGTTCGTGCTGGGTGTCATCGCGCGTTGCCAGCCGGTCTATCAGAAGGTCAGCGCGCATCGCTCAGGCTGGCTCGTCAGCGTGCTGGCATTCGGGGTCGTGGTGGCCGCGGCGTACTACACGCTGTTCATCGAACACACACCGCTCGACGCCAGTTTCAAGCAGAACCTGTCGTGGCTGCGGGCGATCAATTTTCTGGCGATTGCGTGGCTCGTCGCCAACCTGATCCGGCTCGACTGGGCGGAGAAGCTCGCGCGCTGGCTGCCGTGGGTCGGCATGATCGGCCGCAAGGGACTGCTGTGCTTCGTCGCGGGTGCGGTCATCTCGCTGGTGGCCGATTCGTTGTTCTACGCCGCGACGGATGGCTATCTCGACATACCGCTGGGTCTCGCCGCTGACGCCGTGGCGGTCGGCGCGCTCTTCACGGTCGCCAGAGCCTCCGGGCCGATTGCGCGACTGCTCACCTTGCGCACCCGCGCCACCGGCAGAGTCTCTAACTAGCCCCGCCGACCCGGTAGCATTGGCAACGCGTCAGGTTGCTGGCCCGGTGACCTCGCCAACTCCGCTGGCTCAACGTTGCCAGCATAATCGCCGCGCACAGGTGTGCGGCCGCCCCGCTTTCACCGCCATATTTCGACTTTCACTTGCCGCGCTGCTGTTGCTCTGTCTCGCCGCCTTGACTGCCGCGGCCGGCGCGCCTGCGCTCGCGGGCACGGTCGTCAGCCGCAGCTTTCATGCGGACGCGCTCGAGCGCGACTGGGCCTATACGGTCTATCTGCCCACCGGCTATCGCGCCAACGGCGCACGTTACCCCGTGCTGCACCTTCTGCACGGCAACAACGGCAATGCCAATGACTGGATCACGCAGGGCCATCTGCAAAGCACCGCCGATGCGCTGATCGAACGCAAGGAGATGCCGCCTGTTGTCATCGTCATGCCGCAAGGCGGCACCGACTGGTACGTCGACCGCAAGGAAAAAATGGAGACCGCGTTCTTCAGCGACCTGTTGCCGGAAGTCGAAACGCACTATGCCGTGGCGAATCATCGCGCCGGCCGGATGATCGGCGGCGTCTCGATGGGTGGCTTCGGCGCGTTGCGTTATGCGATGACGCAACCCGACCAGTTCTGCGGCGCGCTGCTGCTCAGCCCGGCGATCTATCCGAACGAGCCGCCGCCGGAATCGGCGGCACGCCGGGTCGGCGTATTCGGCGACCGCCAGTTCGATCTGGGCGTGTGGCATGCGCTCAACTATCCGGCGCAATGGGCCCGCTACATGAACGGCCCATACCGGCTGCCGATTTTCATCGGCGCAGGCGACGACGACCTGACGATCCAGGCCGATGCGTCCGGCCTCTACACCAACCTGCGGCTGGCGGGCAACCCGGCGGCGCCGCGTATCGTCGGTGGCGCCCACACGTGGGATGTGTGGAGCGCACTGCTGCCCGCCGCGCTGAAATACACCCTCGCCTGCGCGAAACCCGCGGTGCAGGAGCCCGAGCGCTAACCGGCCGCGAAGACCGGGAAGACCGGGCAGACCGGAAAGACGGGTCAAACCGGGCGGCGGGCGCTACCGCACCCAGTCGGTCCACAACACCATCAGCACCGTCATCAACGCGGGACCGACGAAGAGGCCAAGCAGCCCGAACGTTTCCGCGCCGCCGAGAATCCCGAACAGCACCAGCAGGAACGGCAAACGGGTCGAATTGCCGATGATCACCGGCCGCACGAAGTGCTCGGCGACGAACACAACCACAAAACCGAACACGGCAAGACCGATCGCGGCGGCCACCGTACCTTGCACGAACAGCCACAAGGCCGCGCCGCAGAACACGAGCGGCGCGCAGAACGGCAGCATCGCGGCAATGGCGGTCACGAACGCGAGCAAGGCGGCATGCGGCGCACCGGTCACTGCGTAGGCAACGCCGAGCAGCGCGCCCTCGCCGATGCCCACCACCACGAGCCCCGCCACCGTGCCGCGCACCGCTGCGGCCATGCGCGCGAGGAGCTGCTCGCCATTGTTGCCGAAGGTACGCTGCGCGCCTTTCAGCATTGAGCCGGACAGGCGCGGGCCCGCCTGGAAAATCACAAACAGCGTGACCAGCATGAAGCCGAACACCATCAGGCCATGCGCCGCACGCACGCCGAATTGCCGCCCAAAGGTGACGACCGCGCCGCCGTGCAGCCCCTTCATGGCCGGCGATTCGCGCAGCGGCTGGGCAAGGTTGGCCTGCCACCATGCGGCGACCTGCTGCGATCCGAAAGGCAGACGGTGGACGAGGTCCGGCATGGCAATGCCGTTTTCCTGGACCGTCTTGAACCACTCCATCAGGTCGTGCACTTCGTGCATCGCCTGGCCGATCCCCAGCGCGACCGGCAAGACGATCAGCACGGCAATCGCCAGGGTCAGGAACGCCGCGATCAGCGTCTTGCGGCCGCGAAGCCAGCGGTGGTTTTCGATTTTCCGTAACAATGGCCACAGCGCGATCGCAATCACGCCCGCCCAGCCGACCGCCGGAAGGAAGTCGCGGATGATCCACAGGGCCAGCAGCACGAGGGCGGCATACAGCGCAGCGGTGGCCGCCTGCTGGATTTTCTGGTGGTTGGGCTTATCCGGCTCGGGCGAAGCAGCGGGCGGGCGTGTGACCATATGACCTCTCGAAGATGTGTGCGCGAGCCGACCCCAAAAACGCAAACCGGATACACTAGCCCCCGTTCGGTCGCTCAATGTTCATATCTTAAAGGAAGCGCCCGGGCTCTCCGCCAGCTCTCCATTAGTCCTACGTCAGCCCCGCGGCACGTCGCGCTGCAGACAACACTGCGTTGCAAAAACGCACCCTATACCAAAAACAGTCACCGACACCCCCGGCAAACCCGCATGGTTGTGTAGCGTCGCTTAAGTCAAGCGGCATTGTTGCTATTTCAAGAACAGTGTTTCAACTGGCGCACAATGGCTCTCGGGCCTGCGCAGGACTACATTCGGCACACCACATCTACGGAGCCGACGATGAAGACCACAGAGTCCTTCCCCCTTGACGGTGCCAATGGCGTGCGCATCGAAATTCTCGAGCGCTCCGACACCACGCTGGTGATCCGCTGGGTCGAGCCGGGACGCTGTCACTACGGGGAGCAACGCTGGCGCCGCCGCTCCGCGCATACGTCCGGCACGTGCGCCGTATCGCGCCGCAAGATCCGGCGCGGCGACGCCGTGTTCAAGCCGGCCGAACGCCCGGCACCGTCGAACGCCGCCGCGATGATTTCGGTGGAGACCCTGTGCAGTCTGGTTCCGGAGTTGAAAGCCGCGTAGGCCGCGCGGACTTCCCTCCTCACTCAGGCGTGGGTGCGTGCGGTGTGAAGCAGGAAGCGGCAGACGGTGTCGTGCAACGATTGCACGCCAGGGCTCGTCGCCAGCGCGCGCCAGCAGCCGTGCACAAGCCCCTCGCCCATCCACACCTCAGCCTGACCGTCCGCCGCCTGGATCCGTTGCGCGAACACCTGGGCGTCGTCCCGCAACGGATCGTGTTCGACACCGACTGCAAGGGTCGCGGGCAGGCCGTCGAAGCGATCCGCGTGTAGTGGCAACGTCCACTGCGGTACTGGCGTGCCGCCCCGCATGTCACCACCTTTTTCACCCCAGTAGATATCCCTGAAGGCATGCACGTCTGCGAGCGTGAGCATCGGCGCATGGGCTTCGGTTTCCCGGGCCGGTGACTGCGGTTCCGCGCCGAGCATCGGATACACCAGCGCGATGCCACGCACGCCGTCGATGCCCCGATCGCGCAATTGCATTGCGACGCTGGCGGCCAGATTGCCGCCGGCGCTATCGCCGGCGAGCTGCAACGGCGCAGGTAGCGAGGCAAACGGCAAACCGCCCTCGAGCGCCGCAAGGGTGACTTCAAGGCAATCGTCATGCGCCGCGGGGGCGCGATGTTCGGGTGCAAGACGGTAATCGACCGCGATCACGCACAGGCCCGCATCCGCCGCGAGACGCGCGGTGACGATCTCATGACTATCCAGCGATCCCATCACGAAGCCGCCGCCATGGAAGTACAGCACGGTGCCCGATGGGCCGCCCGCCTCAACCGGCCGGTACAGTCGCAACGGAATCAGATGGCCCATGCGCGCCCGAAAGCTCGCATTCTCCACGCGCAGGCCTGCCGGCAATGGTGGCGTAAAGGCAGCAGCATAGCGATCGTAAATCGCGCGCTGCTCGGCGGCGGGTAGCGATGCCGTGCCGGCGGGATACATCGCATCGGTTCGCTCGACGAACGCGGCGATTTCGGGCTCCAGCATGGTCGCGCTCCCCCCGCGGTCCGGCTGCGGACTTATCCGCGCGTTTTGGACGGCAAGCCGATCAGACGCCCCACATAAGTGGCGGGCGGCAGAGTCGCATGCGCCTCGGCGAGTGCCTGCACGCGCGCGGCCACATCGTCATCGAACGCCACCGAACGCGGTCCGCTGGTGTCGACGTGCAACAGCATCTGCTCGCTCACGGCCACCGGCTCCATGCCGTCGTCCGCGAACATCTCGAGGTAGAGTTGCAGACGCTTCGCGTCATGCGCCAGCACGCGCATATCGACACGCACCCGGGCGCCCTCCTTGATCTCGTGCAGATAATTGATGTGCGCCTCGAGCGTGTAAATCGAACGGCCGCGCGCTTGGCGAACCGCATCGGGCAAGCCGATCCCGTCGATCAGCGCATCGGTCGCAAAACTGAAGATCAGCATGTAGAACGCGTCGCGCAGGTGGCCGTTATAGTCCACCCACTCGGCGCGCACGGTATCGCGGTACACCGGTAAAGGTGCGTCGTGCGGCATTTCAATCGTCTCCTTGCGCCCTGACTGCTTGTTGCCATGACCGCCCCTGCACCGCATCACGGTGCAACGGGCCTGATGCATTGTGCGGCATCTCGACTTGCCGTGGTCAATCTTCCGGACGCAGGCCGTAACGCGCCTTGGTCTCACCAATCGCCGCCAGCACGCCGGTGATGCACTCGTCACGATAGCGTTCGAGCTCCTTGATCGCGCGCGGCCCGACCTGTTCGGCCGTGCCGTCTACGACGCGGTCAATCAGTTCTTCCGTGAGCTTCGGCGCCACCAGCCTGGTCCACGGCAACTCCAGCGCCGGGCCGAACTGCTGCATGAAATGACGCATCCCCGCGTCGCCGCCTGCCAGCGTGTAGGTCAGGAACGTGCCCATGAACGACCAGCGGATGCCAGCGCCAAAGCGGATCGCATCGTCGATTTCGCCCGTCGTCGCCACCCCTTCGTTGACCAGATGCAGTGCCTCGCGCCATAGCGCTTCCAGCAGGCGGTCGGCGATGAAACCGGGCACTTCCTTGCGCACCCGCAGCGGACGCATGCCAAGCGAACGGTAGATGCTGATCGCTGCGTCGATCATGGCCGGCGCGGTGTTTTCGCCGCCGAGCACTTCAACGAGCGGCAGCAGATACACGGGATTGAACGGATGGCCCACCACGCAACGCTCCGGATGAACGGCCCGTGCATAGAAATCGGTAGGCAACAGACCGGAAGTCGACGAGCCGATGATCGCCTCCGGTTTCGCCGCCCGGCTGATCTGCTCGTGCAACGCGAGCTTCAGGTCCTCGCGTTCGGGCGCGCTCTCCTGAATGAAATCCGCGTCCGCAACGCAGGCCTCGATCGTGCTGACAAAACGCAAGCGCTCCTGCGAGGCGCCCGGCGCGAGTCCGACGCGTTCCAGCGCCGGCCACGCATTCGCGACGTTGTCGCGCAACTGCTTTTCGGCGCCCGGCGCCGGATCCCACGCAACCACGTCCAGTCCATGAGCGAGCGCGCGCGCCACCCAGCCGCTGCCGATTACGCCTGCCCCGATTGCTGCAAATATCTTGATATCGACGATTACTGCCATTGCTGACGGTCCTTTGCGATGAGGTGTCGGTTGTGCTTCTTTACGCGTATTGAAGAAGCGTGCGGCGTTCCAGCGGACGTTCGCCGCGCGCCGGCAAGCCCAGCTTCTTGCGTCCTTCGGCCGGCGTCAGCGCCCGGCCGCCGAGGCGCTCGATGATCTCGACTGCGCGCTGCACCAGCGTGCCATTGGTTGCGTGCACACCTTTATCGAGCCAGATGTTGTCTTCAAGGCCAACGCGCACGTGGCCGCCGAGCAGCATGGCTTGCGCGACCATCGGCATCTGCATGCGGCCGATGCCGAAGCCCGCCCAATGCGCGCCCGGCGGCAGGTTGTCGGCCATCGCTTTCATCGTAGTCGTGTCGGCGGGGGCGCCCCATGGGATACCGAGGCAAATCTGAAACAGCGGCGGCGCATCGAGCAGCCCTTCCTTGAGCAACTGCTTGGCAAACCACAGGTGCCCCGTATCGAAGATTTCCAGTTCAGGCTTCACGCCGAGTTCCTGGATCCGCTTCGCGCCAGCGCGCAGTTGCGCAGGCGTCGACACGTAGATGTAGTCGCCGTCGCCGAAATTGAGCGTGCCGCAATCGAGCGTGCAGATTTCCGGCAGCAGCTCCTCGACATGCGCGAGACGCGTCAACCCGCTAACCAGGTCGGTACCCGCGCCGAAGCGCATCGGGTCTTCGCCGGGGCCGATCTCGAGATCGCCGCCCATACCCGCCGTGAGATTGATGATCACGTCCGTGCCCGACGAGCGGATCCGGTCCACCACTTCCCGATACAGATTCGGGTCGCGGCTGCCCCGCCCCGTCTTCGGATCGCGGACATGGCAATGCGCGACGGTGGCGCCCGCCTTCGCGGCTTCGATGGCGGCCTCGGCAATCTGCATCGGCGTTACGGGAATGGCCGGGTGCTTGCCGACGGTATCGCCTGCGCCAGTGACCGCGCAGGTCACGATGACTTCATGATTCATGCGTGCTAGTTCCTGTCTGTTCGTTTGCGAGTTCAGCGTGCTGCGGGGATGGGTCGATTGCTGCGCGGCTTGCCGTACGGGTTATGGCACGGCAAACCGCATGGGTTGCCGCTCAGAGGCCGAGATACGCCCTCACCGCCGGCAAGCCGTCCTTGCCGTCATAGGTCTTCACACCCGCGAGCCACGCGTCGAGCACCTGTGGGTTCTTCTTCAGATAGTCCCTGGCGGCGTCGGCGGGTTTTTCCTTGTTCATCACCGATTGCATGACGACGTTCTCAAGCTGGGTCGTGAAGTGCAGGTTGCTTACGAGCTTGCCCGCGTTCGGGCAGCGCGTGAGAAAGTCCGGCGACGTCAGCGTGTAGACGCGCGCTTCGCCATCGTTCGGGCCGAACACGCCATCGCTGCCGGTCAGATACTTCATGTCGATGGTGATGTTCATGGGATGCGGTTCCCAGCCGAGGAACACCACCCACTTCTTGTCGCGGATGGCCCGGTCGACCGTCACGAGCATGCCCGCCTCGCTCGATTCGACCAGCTTGAAGCCGCCAAGACCGAACTGATTGGTAGCGATCATCTTCTGGATGGCCGCGTTCGCGCTGCTGCCGGGTTCGATGCCGTAGATCTTGCCGTCGAGCTCTGTGCGATGTTTGGCGATGTCGGCGAAGGTCTTGAGGCCTGCGTCATATTCGTAGCTGGGCACCGCGAAGGTTGCCTTGGCGCCGGTCAGGTTAGGCGGCTGTACCACGTTGATGGCTTTTGCGTCGACGAACGGCGCGATGGCCTTTTCCTGCACCGGCCACCAATAGCCGAGCGAGACATCGATCTGCCTGGTCTTCAGCCCCGCGAACGAGATTGGCACCGACGCAACGGTCGTCACCGGCTGATAGCCCAGCCCTTCGAACACGGTAGAAGCGAGCGCGGTGGTCGACGTGATGTCGGTCCAGCCGATGTCGGCAAAGTGCACGGCGCGGCAGGACTCCGGGTCCTGCGCGTAGGCTGGCAGCGCGAATGACGCAGCAGCAGCCGCGGCGAGACAGGCAAGCAAGGCTTTGACGCTCAATTTCATGACATTCCCCCTTTCGGACACGTTTGACAGCGTGTTTCGAATCAGGCCGCACAGCGGGCGGCCAACCGGACATCCCTGACTACATGACGTGAACTAAAGGTACAAGTCCATATTCCGCGCAAAGCGACCGTCAGCGACCCGTTCTTGCTTGCCCGCGACCATGCGGGAAAACGCGTAGGACAGGCCGGTGCACTGCAGCACGGGCCGGCGGGCGAATATTGGCGAAACTTGCCGGCTTATCCGCTGCTTGTTACGCTCTTCGGAGGCGCCTCGTCCGCGTTTCACCCCCACCCCACCTGCCGCACGATGCCCGAAGATATTTCGTTCCTGTTGCTGCCGGGCTTCTCGGCGATCGGTTTCATGTCGGCGGTCGAGCCGCTGCGGGTGGCCAACCGCTTCCGCGAAGACCTGTACCGCTGGCATATCGTCAGCACCGACGGGGCGCCGGTGGCGGCGAGCAACGGCATCACGCTCAACGCCGAGGCGTCCTTCGACGCCGTCAAGCACGCGCACACGCTCTTCGTGGTGGCAGGGTTCGAGCCGCTGGCCTGCTACACGCCTGCGCTCGGCCACTGGTTGAAGCGCCTTGACCGTGCAGGCGCGACGCTCGGCGGGATCGACACCGGCAGCTTTATCCTCGCCGAAGCGGGCCTGTTCAGCAAAGCGGACAGCCTGACGGTGCATTGGGAGGCGTTGTCCGCGTTTCGCGAGCGCTATCCGTCACTGGAAGCCACCCAGGAGTTGTTCGAGATCGGCGAGCACCGCATTACGTGTGCGGGCGGGACGGCGTCGATCGATATGATGCTCGACCTGATCGGCCGCAGTCACGGCTCGGCGCTGGCCTCTGCGGTGTCGGAGCAGTTTGTCGTGAGCCGGATCCGGCAGCGCTCGGACCATCAGCGCATGGAGATCGCTGCGCGTTACGGCGTGCACAACCGCAAGCTGATTCAGGTCATTGGCGTGATGGAGCAGCATATGGAAGATCCGCTCGCGCCGGATGAGCTCGCTCAGGAAATCGGCGTAACGCGCCGGCAACTGGAGCGCCTCTTCTGCGCGGCGCTCAAGGACACGCCGACGCATTTCTATCAGCAACTGCGGCTCAATCGCGCGCGTGAACTGCTGCAGCAAACCGATATGACGATCACATCGATCTGCGTGGCGTGTGGGTTTGAATCGCCGTCGCACTTTTCGCGGACCTATCGGGCGCGGTTTGGGGCGAGTCCGCGTAGCGATCGCAGTCCGCTGGGCGCGGTGGGTAAAGTGGCGCAGGCGCGAGCGGTCGCGGTGGAGTGACAATTGCTGCCGCCGTTGACGCGTAGAACAGCGCCCTGGCCGATGACCTGGCCAGCGGCGCTCTCGCGGCGGCAATTTAGAACGAATGCCGCATCCCGATCCGCACATCGGCCTGGGTGGTCGTCGTGGACGGCGTGAAGCTGTAGCCGATCACCGCATCCACCCCGCTCGAGGCTTTCAGGTAGTCGCCGGAGATGTACACGTCCGTGCGCTTCGAGAGCAGGTAGTGGAACCCGAGTGAGCCCTGATTCCAGTGATGCCCTTCGAAGTGGGTGTACTGGTAGCCGCCAATCGCGCTAAACGCAGGCGTAATCTGCCAGCTCGCGCCGCCTTCGCCGACCTGCATGTGCGAAGAGTTGCCGTACGCCTTGATGGTCGTATAGGTATAGTTGGCGTTCAGCGTGACGTTGCCGATCGCATAGCTGGTGCCGACACCGAATGTGCCCTGCTTGTCGACCGCAAACGACGTATTCGAATACAGATCGGTGATTGCACCCGTGGTCGGATTGACGCTAATTGTCGGCTTGCCGAGGAACGTGCTCGTGCCGATCATCGCATAGGGATCGAATGCATAGATGCCGAACGGGTTGTTCAACTGCGTATACGCCATACCCATCGTGAACGGGCCATTCGCGTAGTGCGCACCGAGGCTGTACGCACTGTTCTCATGGAAATTGCCGGCGACATTGCCGAACGAATACATACCGCCGAACATGAAGCCGCCAAACTCGTTCGACAGGAACTTGACCGAATTGGGCAAACGATCTCCGTTGAAGCGGTCGAAGTCGCCCTGGTGAATCGCGTAGCCGCTAGCCCAGGCCGAAATGTTGTACAGGTACACCATCTCTTCCGTCATATCGAGCTGATTACCAAACGACAGCGTACCCCAGTCGTTTTTCAACCCCACATAGGCCTGGCGGCCAAACTCGGCGCCGCCAAACGCATACTTGCCGTCACCCAGATGGAAACCGCTTTCGAGGACGAACAGGGCCGACAGGCCGCCGCCCAGATCCTCGACGCCCTTGAAGCCGATACGATTACCGTAGGAGATGCCGTCGTCGAACTTCACGACGTGCGAGCCGCCGGTATTGCTGACGTACGTGATACCCGCATCGAGAATCCCATACAGTGTGACGCTGCTCTGGGCCTGGCTCACGGCCGGGATGCTGGCTAGCGCGAGGGCTACGCCGGACAGTGCTGCGGCATTCGGTCTTTTCATTATGTCGTTCTCTCTTGCCTTTCTGGATGGGAAGAGCGTTCCGCCTGAACCGCAGCGGAACTGCCTGATCGTGCTGGAATGACGCGCCATCGTTAGAGCGCTCGCCGCATGTATTCACGCAATCCCATGCGGCGATGCTGGCACAGTACAAGCCCATATTTCCGGCAACTCGACCAAAGGCGACGCGGATTGGCCTGATTGCGACAACAAGGGAAAATGCTCAAGACGTGCTGCGACGCAGCGTGCGATGACGCGCCTCACCGGGGCGCGCCACGCGCTACGCTAGTGCAGCCCTAAGGACGCCTGAACCGCGTGCAATCCGTCTGCACCACTAATGGTCGTCACGCCTTGCAACCAGGTTGAGAGCAACTGCGGATTGGCCTGCAACGCACGGAGTGCCGCGGTATTCACATCGACCTTGTTTTGCAGCACATTGGTGATGATCTGGTTCTCCATGTCGACATTGAAAGTGATCTGCTGGAACAGCCGCGCGAGGTTCGTGCACTGCCCCGCGAAGCCCGCACGCGTGACCGTATTGACGGTAGCGCCGCCGTAGTTCGGGCCAAAATACGCATCGCCCCCGGACAGATACGCGAGATGGAACTTCGTGTTCATCAGATGCGGCTCCCACGCGAGAAACACGATCCACTTCTTGTCCCGCACCGCCCGCTCCACCTGGGTCAGCATGCCCGTTTCGCTCGACTCGACCACCTTCCAGTCACCGAGGCCGAATGCCTTGTCGGCAATCATCTTCTTGATGTTCTGGTTAGCCGGTGCGCCCGGCTCGATGCCATAGATCTTGCCGTCGAACTGGTCGGCGTGCTTGACGAGGTCTGCGAACGAATGCACGCCCGCAGCGGCGACGTAGTCCGGCACGGCCAGCGTGAACTTCGCGTTGGTCAGATTCGCATGCAGCACGTCGATCGAATGCTCTTCGACGAAGGGCTTAACGAGCGGCCCCTGGGCCGGCATCCAGTTGCCGAGAAATACGTCGATCTGCCCTTTTTTCAGGCCTTGATACGTGATCGGCACCGACAGGTTGGAAACGTTCTGCTGGTAACCGAGCCCCTTCAGGAGCAGGCCGGTGACCGCGTTGGTCGCGTCGATGTCGGACCAGCCCGGGTCGGCCATGCGGACTTGCGTGCAGCTTTGCGGATCGGCGGCATGGGCCGTGACGCTCGTGACGCCGCACAGC
Source organism: Paraburkholderia sp. (assembly GCA_035948995.1). Lineage (GTDB taxonomy): Bacteria > Pseudomonadota > Gammaproteobacteria > Burkholderiales > Burkholderiaceae > Paraburkholderia. Next base: position 14,979 of record DASZIR010000103.1, read on the forward strand.
GCTGCGAACAGTGTGGAAAACAACAACGTCCAGCGTTTGTTCATGATGGGCTCCGCTTTGGTCAGTTCGATTTTTCGGTTTTAGGCTCGGTGGCTTCGCGCCTCCGCTAGGGCCTGACGCGCGGGAAGCGCGCCATCGCCTCAAGCGTGTCGAGCTCGATGTGATTGCGCATGTAGCGCTGGCTGGCGTCGCTGAACGGCTGCCAGTCCCACGACTGGATGCGGCCCTGTGTCGTCGCTTCGAAGTGGAAGCGGCGCCGGCGCTGGCTCGCCAGCACGGCCGCGTGCAGCGCGGGTAGATCCCAGCGGCGCGCGACTTCGGCGCGCAAGGCTTCGAGCATGGCCGCGGCTGCGGGTTCAGTCGCCAGGTTGTCGAGTTCGTGTGGATCGGCGGCCAGGTTGTAGAGCTGATCGGGATCGACCGGCGAGTGAATGTACTTGAAATCGCCGCGCCGGATCATCACGATCGGCGCCAGCGCGCCTTCGGCGAGATATTCGCCGAGCGCCTCGTCGTGGCCGCCATCGTCCTGCAGATGCGGCACGAGACTGCGGCCGTCGACCGGGTCAGGCCACGCGCCGCGGCGCTCGCCTGTAGCGAGTTCGACCAGCGTGGGCAACAGATCGAGATGCGACACCGAGGCCGACACACGACGCGCAGCAAAGCGCCCGGGCGCATGCACGATCAGCGGCACGCGGATGCCGCCTTCGAGGCAGGTCATCTTGTACCAGAGGCCGCGCTCGCCCAGCATCTCGCCGTGATCCGAGGTGACGATCACGATGGTGTCCTCGGCGAGACCGGTGGCATTGAGCGCATCGAGGATGGCGCCGAATTGACGGTCGACGTACGACAGCGCGCCATAGTAAGCATGGCGGGCGTTGCGCACCTGCTGTTCGGTGGGCGGCGTGCGGTCGGCTTCGCAGACGACACGCAGGCGCCGCGAGTGCGGGTCGCTTTGCTCGGCCGTCAGCGCAGTGCGTGGCAGGTCGATCTCGTCGTCGCGGTACAGGTCCCAGTATTCCTGTGGAATCGCATACGGGTCGTGCGGATGGGTCAGCGACGCGACCATGCAGAACGGCCGCTGATCCCGTCCCGCCTGGCCCTCGCGGGCGAGGTCGAACAGTTTCTGGCGCGCCGTGAAGGTGACTTCGTCGTCGAAATCGAGCTGGTTGGTGCGTACGCACGTGCCGGCGTCGAGCACCGAACTCATGTTGTGATACCAGCTCGGGCGCACCTCGGGCTGCGACCAGTCCGGCACCCAGCCGAAATCGGCCGGATAGATATCGGTCGTCAAGCGTTCTTCGAAGCCGTGCAACTGGTCGGGGCCGCAGAAATGCATCTTGCCCGACAGGATCGTCCGGTAGCCGGCCGCCCGCAGATAGTGGGCGAAAGTGAGGGTTTGCGCTGGAAATTCGGCGGCGTTATCGTAGGCACCTATATTGGATGGCAATTTGCCCGCCAGCATCGAAAAACGCGCCGGCGCACACAGCGGACTCGCGCAATAGGCCGAATCGAATACGACCCCTTCGCGAGCGAGCGCATCGAGGCGCGGCGTGCGCGAGATCGTATGACCGTACGCCTGCAAGGCGAACGGCGTCATCTGATCAGCCATCAAGATAAGGATATTCTGCTTTGTGTTAAGGCTCATGAGCGGGGTCGATTAGAATCCTGATGATTTCACGCGGCGCACACGCGGCCTCGTGGCGTGCCGTGCCATGCGCGAGAGTCTTCACTATTGCCGCTCTTTAACGCACTGTGAAGGCGCTCAATGCTTATAGGCCCATAAGGGGGAGTTATGCCGAGACAGGATCGTTTGCCGCCGATGCAGACCTTGTCGGTGTTCGAATCGGCAGCGCGCCTCGCGAGCTTTACGGCGGCGGCGCGCGAACTCGGGTCGACCCAGCCGGCCGTGAGCCAGCGCGTCGTCCAGCTTGAAGAGGATCTCGGCACGCCGCTCTTTGCACGCGGTCATCGCGGCGTTTCGCTCACCCCTGAAGGCGCACGGCTATTCGAGGCAGTCCGCCAGAGTCTCGACACGATCCGTGTCGCCACCGCCGATATCCGCGCCCGCCGCGCCACGGGTGCGCTGACGATTCTGACCGATTTCGGTTTTGCGACCTACTGGCTGATGCCGCGGCTGACGCGCCTGAAGGAGTTGATGCCGGATGTGAACGTGAACATCATCACGTCGCAGGCGGGCTTCGACCCGCGCCACGACCACGCCGATATCGCGATTGCCTTCGGCGATGGCGACTGGGCGCCCTGCACGTCCACGCGGCTCTTTCCCGAGGAAGTCACACCGGTTTGCTCGCCGGCGTTTCGCGCCGCCCATCCCGAGGTGGCGCATGCGCGCCGATCTCGCGAGCCTGCCGTTGCTGCATCTGCAGCCCACTGAGCCGGAACGCTGGCTCGCGTGGGACGGCTGGTTTCGGGCGCAAGGCCTCCCGCCGCCCACCGACCGGCACGACATCACGTTCAATAGCTACGCACTGGTGATTCATGCGGTGCTGATGAATCAAGGCATCGCGCTCGGCTGGACACCGTTGGTCGACGAACTGCTCGCCACCGGGCAACTGGTGCGGCTGCTCGACAAGCCGGTCGTGACCTCGCGGGGGTATTTTCTGGTGTGTCCGCAGGCGCGGCCGGAAGCCGCTGCAGTACCGTTGTTCCGGCGCTGGTTGTTCGACGAGTGCGCCTGAGGCAGGCACTCCTGTTTCACGTATTCAATGCCTTGCAGCACGCGGCGTTGACGCGCCGATACCAGCACCACGGCGTTTCGATTCTATTCGCAGGAAATCTGGCCTGATTTACTTCGGCATTCCCGCGCGCAGGGGCGCCGTTTTCCGGCGTTTGCGCGGGTTTCCCTATCGAAGCCAAGGAATCGCATGCCCGCCACCGATCGCTCACATCAGTTCGCCCTGACCTTGTCCTGCCCGAGCGCCGCGGGACAGGTTGCCGCTGTCGTCGGCTTTCTCGAGCGGCATCATTGCTATATCGATGAGTTGACTGTGTTTGATGATGACATCAGTGCACGGTTTTTTGTGCGGTGTGTGTTTCATGGGGTTGAGGCTGGGGTCTCGTTGCAACTTGATGGGTTGCGGCATGGATTCTCGTCTATTGCCGCTGACTTTGGTATGGACTGGGCGATTCATGATGTTGCCGTGCGGCCTAAGGTTTTGATCATGGTGTCCAGGCTCGAGCACTGTCTTGCCGATTTGCTGTTCCGCTGGCGGATGGGGGAGCTCAAGATGGATATCGTCGGGATTGCTTCTAATCATCCTGATCTTGAAGGGCTTGCTGCGCAGCATGGTTTAACGTTCTGGCATCTGCCGGTTAGTGGTGAGACTCGGGCATCGCAAGAGGCTCAGGTTTTGCAGCTGTTTGAGTCTACCGGCGCCGAGTTGATCATTCTTGCCAGGTATATGCAGATTCTTTCCGATCAGACCAGCCGTTTGCTCGCTGGGCGGGCTATTAATATTCATCATTCTTTCTTGCCTGGGTTTAAGGGGGCTCGGCCCTATCATCAGGCGCATGCGCGCGGGGTCAAGCTCATTGGCGCTACCGCGCATTTTGTTACCGATGATCTTGATGAAGGGCCTATCATCGAGCAGGTTGTTGAACGCGTCGATCATTCGTTTGGGCCGGAGCGGTTGCTTGCCATTGGGCGTGATGTTGAGTGTATTACTCTGGCCAGGGCTGTTAAGGCTTTTGTTGAGAGGCGGGTTTTTATTAATGGGGATCGGACGGTGGTGTTTTGAGGTTTTTGTTTGCTGCGCAGGCTTTCACCTGCGGTTTGTTGTTGGCCTTTCCTTGATTTGTTATTGGTTTATTAGAGTTGCCCCCGTGCGGGGCGGCACCTACTTTTCCTTGCCACGGTGGCAAAGAAAAGCAGGCAAAAGAAAGCCGCTTCACACCGCCAGCCTATGGGTGTCCACCTCTGTATCAAAACCTTAGTGATCAGAAGACAAGATCGTCGCTCGCACCACGTGCGCCAGTGACAAATGCTCATTCACCCCGCGGCCACACTCCGTGTGGCGCGGATGGGTCCGCCTCCCCGCGCTTTGAGACGCACCTGCTAGAGCGGCTGCTTCTGCTACGCAGGCCTTTGGCGATGGCGGGCCGTACTGGTTCTGCTATGAGTTCCGCTCGAGTGCCACGTTACGTTGGCCTTCCACCTCATTCTCACCCGGTAACTACTGCCCCGGCGCATACCTCAGCGATCCCGGTGTCGTCAGCAGCTCCCCCGTCTCCAGCAGCGTCTTCAAGCCCGAAAGGACCATCGGCCAGCCGCCGTACAACTCCGCGTTCGCGTTCTCGCGCAGTTGGTCGTGCGTTACCGTCAGCCGGCATGAGTCGGCAATCGGTTCGATCTCCCACGTCACTCGCGACGTTCCCTCGCTCTTGACGTCGTCGCTCCATAAGGCCCGGAAGCTCTGCACCAGCTTGCGCGGCGGATCCACCTCCAGGTTCTCGCCATCCAGGATCGTGCCGTGAGGCGTAAAACCCGTTGCCGACGTCTCTCCACTACGCCCCTCGTAGCGCGAACCCGGGGTCCAGTCCGATGTCACCATCAGGCCAAACGTGTACTTGCGCCGCATCTCGGGATTCGTGATCGCCTCCCACAGGCGCTCCGGCGTCGTCTTGATGTAGATTTCAAAGACCTTCTCCATCATTCCCTCCTCCAGTTCCCGCTTCAGGCCGCTCAAGGTCGCAACCCAAGGCTCGGCGTATTTGCTCACCCACCGGTCGTGAATGAGCCGGATCGGGACAACGTTCAGAAAGTGCAGCTTCTCCCGCCCCCGCCGCTTCGTCACGACAAGGCCCGCTTCCTCCAGCACCTTCAAATGCTTCATCACGCCGAAACGCGTCATCGGCAAACGAGCCTCCAGCATGCTCAACGTCTGCCCGTCTTCCTTGAACAGTTCGTCAAGCAAGCTCCGTCTCGTCCCGTCCGCCAGCGCTTTGAATACGTCATCCATGCGACCCATAATAGGTGACCATTTGGTCACATGTCAAGGTAGATCCTGCGAACATCAATCACTAAGGCATGAACAGACAGTGCCCCCGGCGCGCGGTTTTGGCGACGCGGGTCATGCGTTAGATCCAGGGGCTTCGACCCGCGCGGGTGCGGGTGCGCGCCCGGCACCGCGGCAACAATCGAATCAATAGAACGGCTTGGCCAGATGATGCGAAAACCACACCACCAACACGCCTAACGCCAGCGCCGCATACGGCAACGCCCGACGCCAGCCACCGGCAACCGCCCCGTTGTCCAGCTCCATATCCTGCATCATCCGCGCAGGAAACCGTCCACGGTCCTGCCAGAAGTGGCGGTAGAAAAACACCGGGACAATCAGCAGCATCGCGATCAGGCCATTGCGCATCGTCCCCACGCCTTGCAGGTCCGCACCGGCACCAATGAACGCAAGATCGAGATATCCACAAACCGCGCCGGCACCCAGCAGCCACCACGAACAACGAAAAGGCCGGTCCACCTGCGGCCGGTCCATCCGGTGAATCCACCCTGACTGCAAGTTCAGGAACACAAAGATCATGTAGCAGACGTTCGAAATCGACAGCACCGTCATGTAATCCGACATCAGCAGCAAAATCAGATTGAAGCTCAGATCGGTCCACATGGCACGTGTGGGTGAACCGTGTTCGTTCACGTGCGACAGATATCGCGGCAACCAGCCATCCACCGAGGCTTGATACAGCGTCCGTGACGAACCCATCATCGAAGTCATCACGATCAGCAGGATCGACAGCATGAACATGATGACGATCACGTTCGCCACCAACGCGCCGCCGCCCACCATATGCGCCATCGCCGCGCCCACGCCGGTGCCGTCGCCGATCTTCGGATCGAGCATCCCTGCTGTGCCGAGCACGCCCTGAAATGCAAGCGGCACCAGCGTCATCACCAGCAGGCACAATACGCCGGATGAGAAGATCGCTTTAACCGTATCCGTACGCGGATTGCGGAATTCGCGCGTGTAGCACACGGCCGTTTCGAAACCGTATGCGGCCCAGCCGGCCATGAACATCGCGCCAAACGCCATCGTGATGCCGGTGCCGTTCCATGTGCCGAAGGTCGATGCGCTCAGTTGACCGTGCGCGTCATGTCCAAGCGGCAAGAGCGGCCACAGATGCGCTGCGGGCACATCTCCGGTCACGAACGGCACGATACCGACGATCAGTAAAGGTGCCAAGGACGCGATGCCAAGAATGCGCTGAGTCTTCGCAGCTTTCGATGCGCCGCTGTGCTGCAGTTTGAAGGTGATCAGGAGAAAGGCTGCGGCGATCAGGAAAGTCGCGTTGATGCGCAGCGTCAGCCCGTGTTTGACGAAACCGAGATCGAACAGCGTCAGGTGCCATGTATTGATCGCCGCATCGGGCGCAAACAGGCTAGTCAGCGCATAGTTCGCAGCGAGGCCAGTGCCGAGCGCCAGCATCGGCGACCACGCGAGCCAGTTGCACCAGACCGATACCGGCGCGAGCGTTTTGGTGTAACGCACCCAGGCCATCGCGCCATACACCGAAGCGCCACCCGACTTATGAGGAAATAACCCGGAGATTTCCGCATAAGTCGCGCTCTGAATCAGGCCCATCAGGATCGCGGCGATCCAGACCGCCCACGCGGGTTGCCCAATCGAGGCAGACACGCCACCGATCGTAAAGAGAACGCCGGCCGGCACGCCGCTCGTCACCCAGAATGCGTCTTTCCACGTCAGACCGCGTTGCAGCGTGTGGCCTTCGTGCTGGTCCGCGTCATGCTGGGCACCATGGGCACTGCGCGTTTGCATCCTTGCCTGTTCCATCCGGAACTCTCCTGTGAAGAGCCTGCACTCTGGCTGAAACGCAGACAGCGAAGCACACGGTACAGGGGGCCGGGTTGCCGCCTGTACCGTGCCGATGCAACGTCAAGGGAAGGACGTTACTGCGCTCCAGCCACCCAGCTGTCCACACGGTCGCCATGAGCGGCGATCCATGCGTCGGCTGCGGCGGCAGGCTTGGCACCGTTCTCCGTCGCCAGCATCACGCTGTCGATTTCGCCCGGCTTCCATTGAAACTTCTTCAGAAACGCAACCACGGGTGCCGCCTTTGTCGTCAGCCCGGGGTTGATCACATTGTCGACATGCTCCGCTTCACCGAAAACCTTCTTCGGATCGTCGAGGAACTTGAGCTTCCACTTCGCAAACATCCAGTGCGGCGCCCAGCCCGTGACGATCACAGGCTTATTGGCATGCATCGAGCGCGCAAGTTCCGCTGTCATCGCGCTTCCCGAACTCGGCATCAGTTGATAGTCGAGGCTATAGGCCTTGATCGCGTCGTCGGTTTTCTTCATCACGCCGGCGCCCGCATCGATGCCGACAATGCGTCCGCCAAAGTCCGCCTTGTGCGCTTCAAGATCGGCAATGCTCTTTTCCGGCACGTCCGCGGGCACGATCAGGCCGATCTTCGCATCGGGGAAATTGGTGCCGAGGTCGGTTACCTTGGTCTTGAACTGATCCCAGTAAGCGCCCTGCGTCACCGGCAACCAGGCCGAGAGCGTCGCATCCAGGTCGCCACGCGCCACGCCTTGCCACATGATGCCGGCAGCCACCGGTACGAGCTGCACCGGATAGCCGAGACGTTTTTCGATCACCTCAGCGGCGACGTTCGCCGTCGCCACGCTATCGTCCCAACCTTCGACGTAGCCAATCTTGATGGTGGGTTTCGTGTCTGCAGTCGCCGTAACGGTGGCGCTCATCATCGTGATCAGCGCAGCCCCCACCGCGCTGCAGAGCAACAGTTTCCTCAAGCCCTTCATGGTCGATCTCCTTGTATCCGCAGGCGCGGTGAGTCTTTAGAATTACCAGCCAGAAATCGCTACGAAGTAAGCTTTACGACACGTGCTTGTCCAAATGCGACTTGAATAAAGCGCTATTTCACCAGACTATTTGTCGACCACGAGATCCGTCAGCGGCTTGCTGCAACACAACAGCACCATGCCCTGGTCGATTTCGCGCTGACGGATGCCGCCGTTGTGCTTCATCTCCACCTCGCCGGACACCAGCTTGACCTTGCAGGTGCCGCACATGCCCTGCGTGCACGATGCGGGCAGGCGCACACCGGCTTGCCGCGCGGCATCGAGCACGTGCTGGTCGGTGCCGCAGACGATCTCACGGTTGCTGCGCGCGAAGCTCACTGCAAAGGTGTTTGCCGCCAGCACGCTCTCGTCCGGCGCAACTTCGGCGAGCAACGCCGGCGCATCGTCCATGAGCGTTTCGAACGAGAAGCTTTCCTCGTGATAGTGCTTGCGCTCAAAGCCGGCTTCATCCAGCAGCTCGCGCACCGCCTTCATGTACGGCGCGGGACCACACGTGAAGACTTCGCGCTCCATGAAATCTGGAGCAATCAGCTTGAGCAGCGGCAGCGTCAGAAAGCCGGTGACGCCAGGCCAGTTCGTGCGGGTACCCACGCGTTCGCATACGAACGAGGTGCGGAAATTCCCCTGGTTCGCGGCGATCAGATCGAGTTCGCGTGCAAAGATGATGTCGTCCGGCGTGCGAGCGCTATGCACGAACACGATGTCGCGGTCCTCGCTCAGCTCGTGATGCGCGCGGCTCATCGACATCAGCGGCGTAATGCCCGAGCCCGCCGACAAAAACAGGTACTTGCGCGCCGGATGCCGCGCGCAGGTGAACTCCCCCGACGGTCCCAGCACGCGCACCTGCGCGCCCGCCTGCAGGTTGTCGTGCAACCAGTTCGACACCTTGCCGCCCGGCACCCGCTTCACCGTGATCGAGATGGTATGCGGACGTGTCGGCGAAGATGAGATCGTGTAGCACCGGTTGATCGTCTCGCCATCCATTTCCAGTTCGAGCGTCACGAACTGACCCGGCTCGAACGAAAACGTGTGCCCTGCCGGCGACCTGAAGAAAAAGCTCTTCACGTCGTGCGTTTCCTGACGCACCTGGCAGCAGACGAGCGTCTCTTCGACGTCGCTCGTCCAGCGCGCCGGCAGCGCACCCCAGAATTGCGGCTGGGTCAGCCGGCTTTCGACGGGTTCGAAGGTTGCCGCATCCCGCATCATTGTTCGCTCCACCTGCCGCCAGGCATCCGGTTGTCAAGTCAGTGTTCAGTTATCGATCTGTGCTGCAAGGCGCTGGATGTACCAGTCGCTGAACTTCTCGACCAGCCCTTCCGTGAACGGCGAGTACGGACCCGGTTCGTAGGCGCTGCTCGACGCGCCGCGCTGCGAGTATTCGACCAGCGCCCGATCCTGGTCGTTGGTTGCGTTCCACACCGCGGTAAGGTTCTTCACGTCGTAGTCGACGCCCTCTTTCGCGTCCTTGTGCACGAGCCACTTCGTGCGCACCAGCGTCTCGCCCGCCGAGAGCGGAATCACCGAGAACGTTACGATGTGATCGCTCATGAAGTGATGCCATGAGTTCGGCTGGGTCCAGAACGACAGGCCGCCCAGATCGGCATGCTTGAATTCGCCGAGCAATTTCTTCGATGCAACCTTGGCATCGAGGGTTTGCGATTCGCCGCTGCGATCGAGCGGTAGACGCTGGGTACGAAAGCCCGTCACATCCAGCAGGCGATCGACTTCCACCGACGGCAGATCCAGCGCCTCCCACTGCGCAGCGCGCTCGACGCAGGTGCGCTCGAACGCGGCCATGCCCTCGGCGTTCGCCGCCGAAGGCTGGTAGCCGAAGCCGTATTCGTAAAGCGAGACCGTCAACTCAGGATGGTTCGCGACGCAGTGATAGCACTCGCGATTGTTCTCCATCGTCAGCTTCCAGTTGCCTTTCTCGATGATGTCGATGGTCGCGGCGATCTTGCAGTTCGGCAAGTCGTGCGGCAGCAGGTACGGCTCCATCGCTGCACGCATGACTTCGAAATCGACCGGCGGCTCCTCTGCAAGGCAAACGAAAATCAGACCGGCGAGGCTCTGCACGTGGACGGTTTTGAGGCTGTGCTTGCAGCGGTCGAACTGTTCGCCCATGTGCTCGGCAAACATCAGCTGGCCGCTCAGGTTGTAGGTCCAGCTGTGATACGGGCACACGATATTGCCGACCGAACCCTTGTCCTCGTTGCACAGCCGTGCGCCACGATGGCGGCAGACGTTATGGAAGGCGCGCACTTGCATGTCGTCGTCGCGCACGATCAGGATCGAGTCGCTGCCCAGTTGCACGGTCGTGTAGTCGCCCGGCTCGGGAATATCCGGCTCGACGGCGACCTGAATCCAGTGCTTGCGGAAAATCGCTTCCATGTCGAGCGCGAAAATGTCCTCGCTCAGATAAAACGGCGCTTCGAGGCTGTAACCCTTCTTGCGCCGGTCGACCAGCGCGTGAATGTCTGCCGATACTTTCATCGTGTGCTCCGGAATTCCTAGGGCCGTGGTGCGGCGCAAAATCAGTAATCGATGAGTTGATGCTCGCGCAAATAGCCGAGAATCACTTGTGCTTTTTCGACCGAAGTCCCTTCAATTACGACGCTGCCGCCGCGGCTCTCCGTTGTCGTCGCAGAGAGCATGCGTGCGTGGCCGGAACGCTTTTCCTGCGCGGCAAGGCGCACCGGCTTGCGTTGCGCCGGGGCGACGTTCCATTGGGCGGCATCGGCGCGCACGGACGTCTTCACCTGCGCGGTGTCAATAGAACCGGCCCGCTGGCGGGCATAGGCATAGCGCGGCGTGACGCTGGCAAGCGGATGCACCGCCACCACCGCGGGCAGAGCGGCCTCGACACGCCTGCGAACGCCTTTCGGCAAGAATTGCCGCACGGTAACGTGTCCTTCGGCGACCGTTGCATCAACCGCGGCACCGACCAGCGGATAGCCGAGCGCATCAGCCAGCTGATACGGCAGCATGCCGCTATCGAACGCTCCTTCCGCGCAAGTGCCGGTCAGGACCAGGTCGTAGTCCTGCAAGCGGGCCGCTAGCGCTGCGACGGCGTCGCATTCTTCGTCACAGGCGAGGACTTCAACACGCTGCGCGCCGAGCGCCAGATAATCTTGCAACGCGGGATTCAACGGATCGCCCGCATGCAGCGTGTCCAGTCGCGCGCCGTATTGGCGCGAAAGCGCGCGGCCAATTTCCAGCGCGGCTGCGTCGTTGCGGCTATAGCGCGCCACTCCGCTTACCGGATGGCGTCCTACCGAAACGAGTACTGCGATTCGTGTCAGTGTGCGGCTCATGCTGCGACTCCTTCGGCAACCGGTGCGACGCCCGGCTCTGCAACCTGCGACCGCGATGCTCGCGCCAGCGAGACGGCGTCGATCAGCGAGGCGATGGTGGCCTGCGTATCGCCGATGATCGTCAGGTTGGCCCGCTTGACGATCGGCGCGCTGCCGTCCAGGTTGACCGCGATCACGTGGCGGCAATCCTTGATGCCCTGCAAATGCTGGACTGCGCCGGAGATGCCAAAGGCAATGTAGACGCTCGCCTCGACGGTCTTGCCGGTCGCGCCGATCTGCTTGTCGCGCGTGAACATGCCGTTGTCGACTGCCACGCGGCTTGCGCCGATCGCCGCGCCGAAGGCACCCGCCAGCTTTTCGAAGGCGCCGACGTCGGTCACGCCGTTACCGGCGGAGACGATGAAATCCGCCTCCTCCAGCGCGACCTGAGCGGCGTCGATCTCTTCCAGCCCCAGGTCGCGGTAAGCCGGAGTGGCTTGCCTGCTGTCCGACGCCAAGGCCGCGAGTTCCAGACGCTCGCCTGCGCCGACAAACGGCAACCGAGGATCCACTGTGCCTGCAGCGAGCAGAACCATATCCGGCAACGCGCGGGTGGCGAATGATTTCTTCGCGTGAACATAGGTGCTCACATGTGCCGCATCGATCTCGACCACGTGCGTTGCAATGCTCGCCCCTGCAGAAGCGGCATAACGGCGGCCGAGATCGCCGTCGCCCGTGGCGTTGTCCGGCATCAGGATATGTGCCGGAGCGAGTTGCGCGACGCAAGCCGCCAGCGCCTGTAGTTCGCTTTCAGGGGCAAAGGTACGGCGGTCGAATGACGGCAGTTCGATGACCTTGTCCGCGCCGAGCGCCGTGGCATCGTCTTTCAGCTCCCCGAGCACGAGCAGCACAACCTGCGTCTGCGCATTGGCAATCAGCGCCGCAGCGGCGAGCGTTTGGCGAGCGTGTTCGTCCAGCGAGCCGCGGTCGCTGTGGGCCGCCACGAGCAGCGTGCGTTGCGGTGCTTGCGTCGTACGGCGCGGCTTGGCCGCGCTCCCGTGTGAATGTGCATGTGCCTGCGCAGCGCCGGGTGCATCATCCGGCAATGCACCGGCTTCCAGCACGGCACCGAGCGTAATGCGCTTGAGTCCCGCCGCGGTGATCGTGAACGGCCGGCGCGGATCGATACGTTTGATGATCGTGTTCATCGCTTCACTCCAGCGCGGCAGCAACGAGCTCGGCTACGTCGAGCACTTCCGGACGCGGTCCGACCACACCTTCAAGCATTGCCGTGCAATTCGGGCAACCCACCGCGACGACCTCGGCACCCACTGCACGCGCATCGGCAATACGAATGTCAGGAATGCGCTGCTTGCCCGGGATGTCGGTCAACGGCGCACCGCCGCCACCGCCGCAGCAACGGCCACGCTTGCCGTTACGCTCCATCTCGACGATCTTGATGCCGATCGACCTGAGCAATTGACGCGGCGCTTCGGTCTCGCCGTTATAGCGGCCCAGATAGCACGGATCGTGATACGTGATGCGTTTGTCGGCCAACGCTTCGGCGGCTTTCGGCGACAGCTTGCCGGACGCCACCAGCCCCGCGATGAAGCTCGTGTGATGCAGTACTTCGAAGCGGGTACCCAGTGCGCGATATTCGTTGCGCAGGCTGTGCATCACGTGCGGGTCGGCGGTGACGATACGCTTGAACGTCAGATTCGCCAGCGTGCTCGCCAGTTGCTTTGCCATTTGCTGGAAGGTGGCTTCGTCACCGAGTCGACGCGCAACGTCGCCCGTGTCGGTTTCGTCGCCGCCCAGCACAGCGTAGTCGACGCCTGCCTTGTTCAGCACCTTCACCAGGGCCCGCAAGGTGCGTTGGTAGCGCATATCGAATGCGCCTTCGCCTGCCACCAGCAGCACGTCGACCGCCTTCCCGGGTTGCGCGACCGGCGCGTCCAGATCGACTGCCCAGTCGTAGCGCGCGGCCTTGTCGTAACCGCCCGCTGTACCCGTTTCGCGCAGATTCGCCAGCACTTCGGGGCCTTTGCCCGGCACGGTGCCATGCACGAGCGTCTGATTGCGGCGCATATCCACGATCGCATCGACGTGCTCGATCAGCATCGGGCATTCCTGAACGCAAGCGCGGCAGGTCGTGCAGGACCAGAGCGTGTCCGCTTCGATCAGGCTCGAAACGATCGGCCGGTTGGGCTCGCCTGAGTGCCGTCCGGCGGCAAAGCCCGGCGTCGGGCTGCCCGCGTAGGCCGCGTCCGAGCCGCCCACCATGCCGGTCACGAGATCCTGAATCAGCTTCTTCGGATTGAGCGGCTGACCCGCTGCGAACGCAGGACAGGCCGCTTCGCATTTGCCGCACTGCACGCAGGCGTCGAAGCTCAGCAACTGGTTCCAGCGGAACTCGACCGGTTTACCGACGCCGTATTCGTTCTGTTCGAGCACAGGTGTTTTCAGCGCGGTGGGCGGCGTTGCGCCGGGCCGCACGTCACCGTGTCCGGCAAAACGCTCCTGACGTGGATGGAACGCGAGATGCAGCAAGCCGGCCAACGCGTGCTTCATCGGGCCGCCGCGTGCGGCACCCATCGTCATCGCGAAGGCGCCCACCGCGACCAGCAGCGCGAAAATCACAGCGAGCCCGCCCGACATGGCCGAAACCGGCACCAGCACGAACAGCAACAGCCCCAATGCGAACGAACCAAGCAGCCACGGCAGGGTATCCCACGGGCCGCGCGACAAACGCGCCGGCACTGCCTTCGCGCCACTGCGCCGGCGCCAGACGAACACCGCGCCCACCAGCATGATCAATGCCGCAAGAAAGATCAGCCTGTCGAGCCAAGGCGAGTAAATCGCCAGACCGTAGTTGAGAAACACGAGCGCAAAGGCCGCAATCGCGCCGCCGGCCGTCGCAACGTGCGTCTTTGCAATATACGGATCGCGCGCGACCACATGATGCAGATCGACGAAATAGCGCTTGGGGATGGTCAGCAAATTGGTCCATCCAAACGCGCCCGCTGCCGTCGCGCGCCCGAGCCGCCAGTACGACGAACGCTTCGCGACCGCAAACGCGAGGCCGGCGACCGATACCCACAGCAATGCGGTGATGAGAAACGCCGGGCTCATCGTTAAAAGTCCTTGCAGAGGCGCAGCGCGTCGTAGATCGCGCCGTGGATGTTGTGCATCGAGATGCAGTCGCCGACGCGGAACAGCAGGAAGCGGCCATTGCCCAGCTCTTCCGACAAGGAAGGTTGTGGTTCAGCGGCAAACAGCTTGTGCACGTCGACCTGGCCGCGGTTCACCGATTCCGGCTTTAGCTTCCAGTACAGCTCGTCATTCGGCGTGCTGCCGTTTTCGATCACCACCTGATCGACGACGCGCTCTTCCTGTTCCTCGGTGTACTCGTTGCGCAGCACGGCAATTTTCTTGCCGTCTTCTTCGTAGACGCGATCGAGCCAGTAGTTGGGCGTGTGAATCACGCCTTGTGCGTAGAGACGACGGTAAAAGATCGGGAACGTCGTACCGCCGACGTCATCCGCCACCTTCACATCCGGCGTGACGATTTCCACTTTCGAGCCGCGGCTGGAGATGAAGTCCGCCACACCTGCGCCGGCATGCGTGCTGACGCCGTCATAGACAAGCACGTTCTGCTCCGGCTCGACCCGGCCCGCAAGAATGTCCCAGGAACTGACCGCGAGGCCCTCGTCGACACCCCAGGCAGGCACCTGATGCGTAAAGCTCGAGCCGCCGGTGGCGAGCACAATGATGTCCGGCTTCTCGGCGAGAATCATCCTGTCGTCGGCGGCGACACCCATGCGCCGATCCACGCCTAGACGCTTCGTTTCCATATCGAACCAGCGGACAATACCTGCCATCTGTTCGCGCTGCGGCGCCTTCGCGGCCAGCATGATCTGACCGCCGACCGCCTCGTTCTTTTCGAACAACACGACGTCGTGGCCGCGCGAACGTGCCACGCGTGCGGCTTCCAGTCCAGCGGGTCCCGCGCCAACCACCACCACCTTGCGGTGCGGTCCGCGGGTCTTTTCGATCACATGTGGCATCGTCGCTTCGCGCGAAGTTGCCGCGTTCTGCACGCACAGCACGTCGAGTCCGTTGTACTGGCGGTCGATGCAGTAGTTCGCACCGACGCATTGCTTGATCTCGTCCTCGCGGCCATCGCGGATCTTGATCACCATATGCGGATCGGCAATCTGCGCGCGCGTCATGCCGACCAGATCGACCATGCCGTTGGCGAGCAGGCGTTCGGCCTGGCCCGCATCGCGGATACTCTGCGCATGCATCACCGGCAGCTTGATGACGGACTTGATGCCCGCGGCCAGATGCACGAACGGTTCCGGCGGCAATGCCATCGGCGGCATGCAATTGGCAAGCGTGTTATGCGTATCCGCACCGGAGCCGATCACGCCGATGTAGTCGATCAAACCCGTCTCGGCCATCGCCTGGGCGATTTCCTTCAATTGCTCGTGGTCGAGTCCATCCTCGTGAAACTCGTCGCCGCACATGCGCAGGCCGACGCAGAAATCGCGGCCCACGGCTTCACGCACCGCGCTCAGCACTTCGACGCCAAAGCGCAGACGGTTCTGCAAGCTGCCGCCCCACTCGTCGGTCCGGAAGTTGGTACGGGGGCTCCAGAACTGGTCGATCAGATGCTGGTGAGCAGCGGAAATCTCGATGCCGTCCATGCCGGCCTGTTGCACACGCTTCGCGGCTGCCGCGAAATCCGCAATGATGCGGCGAATCTCCTCGACTTCGATAATCTTGGCGTTGCCGCGGTGCACCGGTTCGCGCACGCCCGACGGCGTCATCAGATGCGGCCAGTGCTCGCCATGAAACGCCGAGCGGCGGCCCATGTGTGTCGCCTGAATCATGATCTTCGCGCCGTGCCGATGCATGGCTTCGGCGAGCCGGCCAAGCGGATCGACGATCCTGTCGGTCGAGAGGTTGACCGATTTCCACCACCCTTGCGGACTATCGATCGACACCGGACTCGAGCCGCCGCATACGGCAAGCCCCACACCACCCTTCGCCTTCTCCTCGTAGTAACGGATATACCGGTCGCCGGGCAGTCCGCCCGGTTCGGCATAGACCTCGGCATGCGCCGTACTGACAATGCGGTTGCGCAGCGTCAACTGGTTCAGCGTCAAAGGTTTGAACAGATTGGGGTAACGCATCGCGGACGACCTCGGGCGGTGTTCGATTAAGGCTTGATCTGGTTGGCGAGCGGCGACACTTCGAACACGCAATGGGCGTGATGTTCAGCTGCGCACTGCACTTCCTTCGACTGCGAGCGCGGCGCTTGCTTGCCCGCTTCGGTCGTGTCGTTCACCCATTCCATCGCACCGGCAAACCAGCCGGCGAACATGTAGCACAGCTTGCCTTCCTTACCCGGTTGAGCCAGCACGAACGACGAGTGGTGCAGTTCGATGCTGGCACGCGCGCTGACCGGATCCGCTTCGACGATCTTGAAGATGCCCCAGCCGCGTTGCGACAAGCGGTTCAGGTAGTGCTCGAACACGGCCATGCCGCTAATGCCATGCTGCTTCGCTTCCTTGTCGCACCAGTGGTAAGCCGACTTATAGCCCGCTTTGTAGAGGATCTCCGCGTAGGCATCGCGGCCCAGTGCCTCTTCCACTGCGGTGTGATTGTTGGTGAAGAAATGGCGCGGGACGTACAGCATCGGCAGCGCGTCGGTGGTCCAGACGCCCGTGTTCGGATCGACATCGATCGGCAGTTGCGGTTGCATCGCGAGTAACTCCGTGGGGTAAGCGGTATCGATCGCAGGTGCTCTCGAGGCACCCGTCGACGGTTCAATGCATCGTTTAACGTGAGTTCAGTTCAGGCCCGCGTTGGCTTAGGCGCCCCAGACGTCGCGGAACACACGCACCCAGTTTTCGCCCATGATCTTGCGGATACGCGTCTCGCTCCAGCCCGCGCGTTCCATCGCGGCGCTCAGGTTCGGAAATTCGCCGATAGTGCGAATGCCTTCGGGATTCACGACCTTGCCGAAGTTCGTCAAACGGCGATAACGGCCCTTGTCGTGCGTAATCCAGTCGAAGAAATCGACGGTATAGCCCTGGGTGAAATCGGAGCCGATGCCCACAGTGTCTTCGCCAATCAGGTTCACGACATAGTCGATCGCTTCGACATAGTCTTCTACGGTCGCGTCAATGCCGCGCTTGAGGAACGGCGCAAACATCGTCACGCCGACAAAACCGCCCGCATCGGCGATTTCCTTCAGTTGTTCATCGGACTTGTTGCGCGGATGTTCCTTCAGACCCGACGGCAGACAGTGCGAGTAGCAAACCGGCTTCTTCGAGAACGCAATCGCCTCCGACGAGGTATTGCCGCCGACATGCGACAGGTCGACCATGATCCCGACGCGGTTCATTTCGCTGATCACTTCGCGGCCGAAACCCGACAGGCCGCCATCGCGCTCATAGCAGCCCGTGCCAACCAGGTTCTGCGTGTTGTAGCAAAGCTGCACGACGCGCACGCCCATGTCGGCGAACGCTTCGATGTAGCCCAGGTTGTCCTCGAATGCATGGGCGTTCTGGAAGCCGAGAATCACGCCCGTCTTCTTTTCCTTCTTCGCACGCAGAATATCGTCGGTGGTGCGCACCAGAGTCAGCAATTCGCTGTTCTCGCGAATCTGCTGCTTCATCAACGCGATGTTGTCGACGGTCTTGTTAAAGCTTTCCCACACCGACACCGTGCAGTTCGTGGCAGTGATGCCGCCTTTTTGCATGTCTTCGAAGACCGAGCGGTCGAACTTGGAAATGTTCAGACCGTCGATGATGATGCTGTTCTCGTGCAGATTGCTCATTCTGGTTGCTCCATCGGGCTGGCGTGTGGGGGCGCGGCTATTGAAGGTGGTTCGGTGTAGATGGACTCAGTAGATCGGGAAGCGCTCGCACAGCGCGAAGATCTCGCGGCGCACGCGTTGCTCGGTTGCGGCGTCGCCTTCAGGGGACACGCGCAATGCCTCGAACACTTCGAGAATCAGACGGCCGATGTCGCGGAACTGATTGACGCCGAAACCACGCGTCGTGCCGGCCGGCGTACCGAGGCGAATGCCGGAGGTGACCGTGGGCTTTTCCGTATCGAACGGAATGCCGTTCTTGTTGCAGGTGATACCGGCACGCTCCAGCGCCTGTTCCACCTGCGTGCCCTTCAATCCCTTCGGGCGCAGGTCCACTAACAGCAGGTGGTTGTCGGTGCCGCCCGTGACGAGGTCCACGCCACCTGCCTTCAGCACTTCACCGAGTGCCTGCGCGTTGGCCAGCACGCTGTCGATATACACCTTGAAACCGTCCTGCAGCGCTTCTCCGAACGCCACCGCCTTGCCGGCGATCACGTGCATCAACGGGCCGCCTTGCAGGCCCGGGAAAACCGCGGAGTTGATCTTCTTGGCGATGTCTTCGTCATTGGTGAGCACAAAGCCGCCGCGCGGGCCGCGCAGGGTCTTGTGCGTCGTGGAGGTCACGACGTGCGCATGTTCAAGCGGACTCGGGTGGCGGCCCACAGCAATCACGCCGGCGATATGGGCCATATCCACCATCAGCTTCGCACCGACGCTATCCGCGATCGCGCGGAAGCGGGCAAAATCGAGCACACGCGGATAGGCCGAGAACCCCGCGATGATCAACGCCGGCTTGTGTTCATGCGCCAGCGCCTCGACCTGGTCGTAATCGATGCGCAGTGTTTCGCGATCGACACCGTATTGGACGGCATTAAACCACTTGCCGGACAACGCCGGCTTCGCGCCGTGCGTCAGGTGGCCGCCCGCGTCGAGCGACATGCCGAGCACCGTATCGCCTGGCCTCGTCAGCGCCAGCATCACCGCGCCGTTGGCCTGCGCGCCCGAATGCGGCTGAACGTTTGCGTAGCCTGCGTTAAACAGTTGCTTGACGCGCTCGATGGCGAGCGCTTCGATCTGGTCGGCGAATTCGCAACCGCCGTAGTAACGCTTGCCCGGATAGCCTTCCGCATACTTGTTCGTCAGCACCGAGCCTTGCGCTTCGAGCACGGCGCGCGACACGATATTTTCCGACGCGATCAGCTCGACTTGCGACTGTTGCCGCTCGAGCTCTTTGAGGACCGCGCTGCGCACCGGCGCGTCGCGCTCAGCGAGAGTCTGCGAAAAGAATGGGTTGGCGTTCGACATGGGGCGTCCGTGAGTGAGGGAATGCAGTGGTGGAAGGCGGGCCGCAAACACCGTGAATGCCTTGACTGGCCTGCTGCCACCGGCTACCGACGGCTCTATTCTTCCCCCTCCTCTGCAACGCCAATTTACGAATTCAGACGCGTTCTTTGCCTTTTCCGCCATTCAAGTCCGTTTTGGACAAGTGACCACCCCTGCGAATGGCTTGCTGAGCCCGTCATTACTCGAAATTGACTGCCTTGGCCCATGTTGCGCTGCAGCGCAATCGCACTGCTTGCGTGCGCAGGCCGCCCGTGAATAGTGCTTCAGGCGCACAGGCGAGGTGCGGCGGCGCACCCCGTCCTTTCATCCAGCTTGATAAGGCCAGGGTTTAGCCGTATGGCATGCTTGTTGCGCTCGAACCCAGAATGGCGAAGCCGCCTCCCCACGACGGCCGCAACAATACAGAGCCGAAGGAACACCCGCACCATGTCGCCTGACCGCACCGCGTCGCT
>DASZIR010000104.1:0-23693 GCA_035948995.1 Paraburkholderia sp.
GAGCAGCCTGATTCGCACCGGCAATCATGTACAGGGTGAACGCTGCGAGGACGTAGACAGGCGCATCGGGCCGATGCGCAGTCCACGCAGCAAGCAGTTCGACTAATTTCTCTTGGGGAGTAATGATGCAAAAAGGATTCAAACAGTTGATGTTGCTGGCTGCTTTCGTGCCGACCTTCGCGATGGCGCAAGCACTTCAGAATCAGACGGCAGCTCCTGCTGACAGCACCGCTGCTGCAGCGCCGGTTGATCCGGCCAAGCAGGCTGCCATCAAGGATCTGCTGGACGCGATCGACGCGCAAAAGCTCGTCGGCGCAATTGGTAACAGCGCGCAAATGCAAGCCAAGCAACTGGTTCCGGCCATCCTGTCGGACGCTTTGAGCGAAAACAAGACAATGACGGACAAGCAGAAGCAGGCTTCCGTCCCGACGCTGCAGAAGAACGCTGTGCCGAAGCTGGTTGACTCGGCAGGCCAGGTCTTCGCAACGGATTCGTTCCGTCAGGACGCGATGCAAGCTCAGTACGACGCTTACGCGAAGTATTACTCGACGTCGGAAATCAAGGATCTGACGGCGTTCTACAAGAGCCCGACGGGCCGCAAGTTCATCCAGGTTCAGGACCAGGTGGGCCGCGACGTCGTGAACGGTCTGATGCAGAAGTACATGCCGCAATCGATCAAGGCAACCCGCGCTCAGGCTGACCAGGAAGTCGCTTCGGTCAAGCCGGCCAAGTAAGCAGGTCGATCAGGCTTTGCTGATGCCGCAGTAGTCGGCCAGCCACGGGCGCCCCACGGCGCCCCGGTTTGGCGGGTTACCGGTGTCAATGCGATAATGGCCGTTTGCGCACACGCGCAGACGGCCATTTTCTTTTCGGGCGCGAATTTGTTGGGTGTTTTTCCCCCGCGCCTGCTTCCGGGATCTTACGATGCGCGTCTTTAATTTCTCGGCCGGACCTGCGGCCATGCCCGAAGAAGTGCTGCGCGAAGCAGCCGCCGAGATGCTCGACTGGCACGGCAGCGGCATGGGCGTGATGGAAATGAGCCATCGCGGCAAAGAATTCATGTCGATCCACGAGGAAGCGCTGGTCGACCTGCGCGACCTGCTGGACGTGCCCGCGAGCCATCGCATCCTGTTTCTGCAAGGCGGTGGCCTTGGTGAAAACGCCATCGTGCCGATGAATCTGTTCGGCTCGAAGCCGCGGGCGGACTTCGTCGTGACCGGCTCATGGTCGCAGAAGTCGTTCAAGGAAGCCCAGAAGTACGGTAGCGTGCACCTCGCCGCAAGCGGCGAGACGGCCGACGGCTTCACGCGTGCGCCGGCGCGCGCCGAATGGCAATTGTCCGACGATCCGGCCTACGTGCATCTGTGCACGAATGAGACGATTCACGGCGTCGAGACCTTCGAAATCCCCGATCTCGGTGATATTCCGCTGGTGGCCGACGCGTCGTCGCACATCCTGTCGCGCCCAATGGACATCGCCAAATATGGCGTACTGTTCGGTGGTGCGCAGAAGAACATCGGCATGGCGGGCGTCACGGTGGTGGTGGTGCGCGAAGACATGCTGGACCGCGCGATGACCGTTTGCCCGTCGGCGTTCGAGTGGAAAACCGTCGCCGCGAACAATTCGATGTACAACACGCCGCCTACTTACGCGATCTACATCGCCGGATTGGTGTTCAAGTGGCTGAAGAAGCAGGGTGGCCTCACGGCCATGGAAGCGCGCAACATCGAGAAGTCGAAGCTCCTCTACGACACGATCGATGCCAGCAGTTTCTATCTGAACAAGATTGAACGCGGTTCGCGCTCGCGGATGAACGTACCGTTCTTCCTCGCGGACGAATCGCGCAACGAAGATTTCCTGGCCGGCGCTAAAGCGCGCGGGCTGGCGCAGCTGAAGGGCCACAAGTCCGTCGGCGGCATGCGGGCGTCGATTTACAACGCGGTGCCGCTCGAAGGCGTCAAAGCGCTAGTCGAGTACATGACGGAATTCGAACGGCGCAGCGCCTGAACCCCTGAGATTTCAGGCGCGCGCATCCTTTCCCGCAGTTTCCCGGCAGGGCCGTTTTTACGCATGGACGACGAACTTAATACCCGACTCAAACCCCTGCGCGAGCGCATTGATGCGATCGACGCGCAGCTGATCGCGCTGCTCAACCAGCGGGCCGCGGTTGCGCTCGAAGTGGGTGAGGTCAAGAAGCATTTCAACGCGCCGGTGTTCCGGCCGGAGCGCGAGCAGCAGGTGATCGCGCGCCTGCAGGACATGAGCGGTGGGCCGCTCGCCGACGACCACATCAGTGCGATCTGGCGCGAAATCATGGCGGCGAGCCGTGCGCTGGAAAAGACCATCAAGGCCGCCTATCTCGGGCCGGTGGGCACTTACAGCGAACAGGCGATGCACGAGTATTTCGGTCAGTCGATCGAAGGGTTGCCGTGTCCGTCCATCGACGAAGTCTTCCGTTCAGTCGAGGCCGGCGCCGCCGAATTCGGCGTGGTGCCGGTTGAAAATTCAACCGAAGGCGCGGTGTCGCGCACGCTCGATCTGCTACTGCAAACACAGCTGTTGATCGGCGGTGAACTCGCCTTGCCGATCCACCACAATCTGCTCACGCTCAACGGCGACCTGACGGGCGTGACGCGCGTGTGCGCGCATCCGCAAGCGCTCGCGCAATGCCAGGGCTGGCTCTCTTCTAACGCGCCGCATCTGGAGCGCCAGGCGGTGTCGAGCAACGCGGAAGGCGCGCGGCTTGCCGCCAGCGACCCGACGGTGGCGGCCATCGCCGGCGACCGCGCGGCGACCCACTATGGCTTGCAGGTCGCGCACGCGCTGATCCAGGACGACCCGCACAATCGCACGCGCTTCGTGATGATCGGCAAGGATCCGGCAGGCGCGAGCGGCCACGACCAGACGTCGCTGATTGTCTCAGTGGCCAACGAGCCGGGCGCGGTGTTCAAGTTGCTGGAGCCGCTGGCGCGCCACGGTGTGTCGATGACGCGCTTCGAGTCGCGTCCGGCTCGCGTCGGCACGTGGGAGTACTACTTCTACATCGACGTCGAAGGTCATCGCGATGACGCACCCGTCGCGGCGGCACTCGCCGAGCTCGGTGAGAAGGCCGAGTTCATGAAGATTCTCGGCTCGTATCCGCGTGCACGCTGACAGGCTGGCCCGGTCTCGGCAGAACCAGAACCTCACTCATTACCTCAATTAGTCGCTCCGGAGATACTCATGACAACGCCTTTCGGTCCTTCCTATGTGCGCGCGATTGCGCCTTATATCGCCGGCAAGCCGATTTCGGAAGTGGCCCGCGAGTTTGGCCTGAACGAGGCGGACATCGTGAAACTCGCGTCGAACGAGAATCCGCTGGGCATGCCGGAATCCGCACAGCGCGCGATGGCGCAGGCCGCGAGCGAGCTGGGCCGCTATCCGGACTCAAACGCGTTTGAACTGAAAGCGGCCTTGAGCGCACGCTATGACGTTCCGGCCGACTGGGTCACGCTCGGCAACGGCAGCAACGACATTCTCGAAATCGCGGCGCACGCGTTTGTCGAGAAGGGCCAGTCAATCGTCTATTCGCAGTACTCGTTCGCGGTGTATGCACTCGCTACCCAGGGCCTGGGCGCGCGCGCGATCGTCGTGCCGGCGGTCAGGCACGGCCACGACCCCGACGCGATGCTGGCCGCGATCGCCGACGACACCCGCCTTGTGTTCGTGGCCAACCCGAACAACCCGACCGGCACCTTCATTGAAGGTCCGGCGCTCGAAGCATTTCTCGACAAGGTGCCGCGTAACGTCGTCGTGGTGCTCGACGAGGCGTACACGGAATATCTGCCGCCCGAAAAGCGCTACGACTCCATTGCCTGGGTGCGCCGCTACCCGAACCTGCTGGTCTCGCGCACGTTTTCGAAGGCATTCGGCCTCGCGGGTCTGCGCGTCGGTTTCGCGATTGCCCAGCCGGAGCTGACCGATCTGCTGAACCGCCTGCGTCAGCCGTTCAATGTCAACACGCTGGCCCAGGCCGCGGCAATCGCTGCGCTGAACGACAAGGCTTTCCTCGAAAAGAGCGCGGCGCTGAATGCCCAGGGCTATCGTCGTCTGACCGAAGCGTTCGACAGGCTGGGCCTCGAATATGTGCCGTCGTACGGCAACTTCGTTCTGGTGCGCGTCGGCAACGACGATGAGGCCGGCAACCGCGTCAATCTCGCGTTGCTCACGCAGGGAGTGATCGTGCGCCCGGTCGGCAACTACGGTTTGCCGCAGTGGCTGCGTGTCACGATCGGCCTGCCGGAAGAAAACGAAGCGTTCCTCGCGGCGCTCGAAAAGACGCTCGCGCCTGCCTGAGTGGCGGCACTGAGCGGCACAACCGAGCGTTAGATTTTGACCCGCGCGCCCGCGTTTTACGCGATGGCGCGCTTTTCTCTGTGACCGACGTGGCCGCGTTTTCTTTTAACAAGCTGGTGATTTTTGGTGTCGGCCTGATCGGCGGATCGCTTGCGCGCGCGCTGCGCGAGCGCGGTGAGGTGGCGGGCGCGCGTACGGTGATCGGTGTCGGGCGAACCGCCGCGTCGACGGCGCGGGCGCTCGAACTTGGCGTAATCGATGCAACGGCGGCGCTCGGCGACGACGAAGCGCTACGCGCAGCGCTCAGCGGTGCGGATCTCGTGCTGCTCGCGGCGCCCGTGGCGCAGACGCAGCCGTTGCTCGAACGTATTGCACCGTTTCTCGATGCCGCGACCGTCGTCACCGACGCGGGCAGCACCAAGTCCGACGTCGTCGCTGCAGCGCGTGCCGCGCTGGGCGAGCGGATCGGGCAATTCGTACCCGGCCATCCGATTGCCGGGCGTGAATCGAGCGGTGTGGATGCCGCTTTGCCTGATTTATATGTGGGCCGCAACGTGGTGCTGTGTGCGTTGCCCGAAAATACGCCCGCAGCGGTGGGGCGTGTCGCGGCGATGTGGCGCGCGACGGGTGCCGCCGTGCATGACATGACGCCCGAGCAGCATGACCGCGTGTTCGCCTCGGTAAGCCATTTGCCGCATGTGCTGTCCTTTGCGCTGGTCGAGCAGATTCTCAATTCGCCTGATGCGGCGCTGAAATTTTCCTTTGCGGCGGGCGGCTTCCGCGACTTCACGCGGATCGCCGCGTCGAGCCCGGAAATGTGGCGAGACGTCTGCGTCGCCAACCGCGCTGCGCTGCTCGACGAACTCGACGCCTACACGGCTGTGCTCGCGCGTCTGCGCACCGCGATCGATGCAGCGGACGGTGCAGCGCTCGAGGCGGTGTTTGCCCGTTCGCGCGTGGCCCGTACCGAATGGCAGGCGCAGCTTGCTGCGGCGAGCGCCACCGGCGACGCCGCGAAATAACCGGAACCTGGACTCAATCATGGAATACCTCGATCTCGGACCGTTTTCCCGTGCATCCGGCACGATTCGCCTGCCTGGCTCGAAGAGCATTTCGAACCGTGTGCTGCTGCTCGCGGCGCTGGCTGAAGGCGAAACCACGATCACCAACCTGCTCGACTCCGACGACACGCGCGTGATGCTCGACGCGCTCGGCAAGCTCGGCGTGAAGTTAAAGCGCGACGGCGACGAGTGTGTGGTGATGGGCACGCGCGGCGCGTTCACCGCAAAAACCGCCGACCTGTTTCTCGGCAACGCCGGCACGGCCGTGCGTCCGCTGACGGCGGCGCTCGCGGTCAACGGTGGCGACTACCGCGTACACGGCGTGCCGCGCATGCACGAGCGGCCGATCGGCGACCTCGTCGACGGCCTGCGGCAAATCGGGGCCCGGATCGACTATGAGGCGAACGAAGGCTATCCGCCGCTGCGCATCCGCGCGGGGCAGATCGCCGTCGAGGCGCCGATCCGCGTGCGCGGCGACGTATCGAGCCAGTTCCTGACCTCGTTGCTGATGACGCTGCCGCTGTTGCGCACAGACAGCGGCGTGACGGTCGTTCAGGTCGACGGCGAACTGATCTCGAAGCCCTACATCGAGATCACGATCAGATTGATGGAGCGCTTCGGCATCAAGGTCGAGCGCCACGGCTGGCATCAGTTCACGGTGCCGTCCGGCCAGCGCTATCAGTCGCCGGGCCGGATCATGGTGGAAGGCGATGCGTCGTCGGCGTCGTATTTCCTCGCTGCAGGTGCCCTCGGCGGCGGTCCGCTGCGGGTGGAAGGGGTCGGGCGGGCCAGCATCCAGGGTGACGTTGGCTTTGCCGACGCCCTGATCCGGATGGGCGCGAACGTGACGATGGGCGACGACTGGATCGAGGTGCGCGGCGTCGGCCACGATCACGGCAAGCTCGAACCGATCGACATGGATTGCAACCTGATCCCGGATGCCGCGATGACGATCGCCGTCGCCGCGCTGTTCGCCGACGGCACGACGACGCTGCGCAACATCGCGAGCTGGCGCGTGAAGGAAACTGACCGGCTGGCCGCGATGGCGACCGAATTGCGCAAGGTCGGCGCCACGGTGGTGGAGGGCGAGGACTACATCGCGGTAACGCCCCCCGGGAAACTGACGCCGAATGCCGCGATCGACACCTATGACGACCACCGGATGGCAATGTGCTTCTCGCTGGTGAGCCTCGGTGGCGTGCCGGTGCGCATCAATGATCCGAAATGCGTCGGTAAGACCTTCCCTGATTATTTCGAGCGCTTCACGGCGCTGGCCCTTCCCTGATTCGACCGAACCGACCTGACGCGCGACTTTTTCGATGAAACCGACCCGGCCCTTTCACCAGACGCCCGTCATCACGATCGACGGCCCGACCGCCTCCGGCAAAGGCACCGTGGCCGCCCTGGTCGCCGCCAATCTCGGCTTTCACCTGCTGGATAGCGGCGCGCTGTACCGGCTCGCCGCGCTGGCGAGTGTCCGTTACAACATTGCCGCAGACGATGCCGATGCCCTTGCGGAACTGATCGACGACCTGCATATCACGTTCCGTGAAGGGCTTGCGCAGCTCGATGGCGTCGACGTGTCGAGCGACATTCGCGCCGAGGAGATCGGCAAGCGGGCCTCGGCGATTGCCGTCCACGCGCCCGTGCGGGCCGCGCTGGTGGCCCGTCAGCGGGCGTTTCGCAAGGAGCCGGGACTGGTCGCGGACGGCCGCGATATGGGGACAGTGATCTTCCAGGACGCCGCGCTCAAGGTGTTTCTGACCGCCAGCGCCGAGGCGCGCGCCGCCCGTCGTTATAAGCAATTGATCCAAAAAGGATTTTCTGCTAATATAGATGACTTGCTCCGGGATTTGCGTGAGCGCGACGAGCGTGACAGTCAGCGCGTAGCCGCGCCGCTCAAGCCTGCAGCGGATGCGAAGCTGCTCGATACCTCCACATTGTCGATCGACCAGGCGGTCGATCAGGTCGTGCAGTGGTACCAGGCGCTTCAGCCTACCGCATGAACGTGTGCGCGGGTAAGTACCAGTAAAAGAGTAGCAAAACCGCAGTATGTTGTTGTGTAGGTGCTCCGCGTTTCGCCGCGGCGCGTGTATTAACCCCTTAACCCCGCGTGGCATTCGCACTCCAGCCGTCATTGCTGGCCATCCGGCCAGCCGGGCACCGCGAGACCATGCAAATTTCGATTTTTATGTCCGACCTGCAAACCTCTACCCCGAATACCGAATCTTTTGCGGCTCTGTTCGAAGAGTCGCTGACCAAGCAAGACATGCGCGCCGGCGAAGTGATCTCCGCCGAAGTCGTGCGTGTTGACCACAACTTCGTGGTCGTCAACGCTGGTCTCAAGTCCGAAGCCTACATCCCGCTCGAAGAGTTCCTGAACGACGCGGGCGAGGTAGAAGTGCAGGCGGGCGACTTCGTTTCCGTCGCGATCGACGCGCTGGAAAACGGCTATGGCGACACCATCCTGTCGCGCGACAAGGCGAAGCGTCTGGCTTCGTGGCTGTCGCTGGAAAAAGCGCTCGACAACAACGAACTCGTGACCGGCACGATCACGGGCAAGGTCAAGGGCGGCATGACCGTCATGGTCAACGGCATCCGCGCATTCCTGCCGGGTTCGCTGGTTGACACGCGTCCGGTCAAGGACACGACCCCGTACGAAGGCAAGACGCTGGAATTCCGCGTCATCAAGCTCGACCGCAAGCGTAACAACGTCGTGCTGTCGCGCCGTGCTGTGATCGAAGCCACCCAGGGCGAAGAGCGCGCAAAGCTGCTCGAAACGCTGAAGGAAGGCGCGATCGTGGAAGGCGTGGTGAAGAACATCACCGATTACGGCGCATTCGTGGACCTCGGCGGTATCGACGGCCTGCTGCACATCACCGACATCGCATGGCGTCGTGTGCGTCATCCGAGCGAAGTGCTGTCGGTTGGCCAGGAAGTCACCGCGAAGATCCTCAAGTTCGACCAAGAGAAGAACCGCGTTTCGCTGGGTATCAAGCAACTGGGCGACGATCCGTGGGAAGGCATTTCCCGCCGTTACCCGTCGGGCACGCGCCTGTTCGGTAAGGTCACCAACATCACCGACTACGGCGCATTCGTCGAAGTGGAATCGGGCATCGAAGGCCTGGTTCACGTGTCGGAAATGGACTGGACGAACAAGAACGTTGCACCGTCGAAGGTTGTGCAGCTGGGCGACGAAGTCGAAGTCATGGTTCTCGAAATCGACGAAGACCGCCGCCGTATCAGCCTCGGCATGAAGCAATGCAAGCCGAACCCGTGGGATGACTTCAGCCGCAACTTCAAGAAGGGCGACAAGCTGCAAGGCGCAATCAAGTCGATCACCGACTTCGGCGTGTTCATCGGTCTGCCGGGCGGTATCGACGGTCTGGTTCACCTGTCGGACCTGTCGTGGAGCGAAACGGGCGAAGAAGCGGTTCGCAAGTACAAGAAGGGCGACGAAGTGGAAGCGATCGTTCTCGGCATCGACGTCGAGAAGGAACGCATTTCGCTGGGTATCAAGCAGCTCGAAGGCGACCCGTTCAGCAACTTCGTTGCAATGAACGACAAGGGTTCGATCGTCGACGGCGTGGTCAAGACGGTAGACGCGAAGGGTGCAGTGGTTCAGCTGTCGGCAGAAGTCGAAGGCTACCTGCGCGCTTCGGAAATCGCCCAGGACCGCGTGGAAGATGCTCGCAATGTGCTGAAGGAAGGCGACAAGGTCAACGCGATGATCATCAACATCGATCGCAAGTCGCGTGGTATCAACCTGTCGATCAAGGCCAAGGACTCGGCTGAGCAACAGGAAGCGATCCGCGGCCTGGCTTCGTCGGATTCGAGCTCGGCTGCTACCGGCACGACGAACCTCGGCGCGCTGCTGAAGGCCAAGCTTGACGGCCAGAACCAGTAAGCCTTAAGGGGTCTGCTGCCGTATGACCAAATCGGAACTGGTCGCCCAGCTGGCTACGCGATTTCCGCAGCTTGTACTCAAAGATGCGGATTTCGCGGTGAAGACGATGCTTGATGCGATGTCGGAGGCGTTAGCCAACGGCCATCGCATCGAGATTCGCGGCTTCGGCAGCTTCGGCCTTAACCGTCGTCCCTCCCGTGTCGGGCGTAATCCGAAATCGGGCGAAAAGGTGTTGGTACCTGAGAAGTACGTACCGCACTTCAAGCCTGGCAAGGAGTTGCGCGAGCGGGTAGATCGTCGCGCGGGCGAGCCGTTGAAGGCCGAAGAGCCGGACGACGATCTGTAAGCAGCTTCGCTGCGCAGTGAGCAGCGCGGTGTACATAGCGTCAGCGGCCAAAGCCAGACGGCAAAGACCAGAAAAAGCGCCTTCGGGCGCTTTTTTTTCGCCTGCGCTTCGGGCTTGCCCGGGCGGTTCTGACATCCGCCGCCGCAACCCTGACGTTTCGTGCCGCATGCCGTGCGGGGCGTCATCCGGCTGGTAAGCCACACGTAAGCGCAACCAGATTGCGGGTTGCTGCCCAGCCGCGGGGGCTTCCATTACAATACGGGTCACTTCGGCACGGACGACACCGTGGCGCGACGCGCGTCATCCGGCCGGCGTCACCCCCGCAACTGCCGTCAAGAGACCTATACATGAAATTTATCGTCTGGCTGATCCGCGTTCTGGTGTTCGTGCTGCTGCTGGTGCTCGCGCTCTCCAATACGCAACCCGCTACGCTGAATTTCCTCGCTGGCTACGCATGGTCCGCTCCGCTGATCCTTATCGGCCTCGCGTTCTTCGTGGTCGGGTTGCTGGCCGGGCTGGTGTCGGCGCTGCCGGCGGTGTTCCGGCTGCGGCTCGAAAATGGCCGTCTGAAGCGTGAACTGCGGGTGGCACGCGAGACGCCGGCGGTGGTGGAACAACCGCCGCTGCCACCGCTGGTCTAAGCTTTCTCATGCCACGCGTCCCAGGCTCGCGGCTTTTGTTTCTGTACTCCCGATCATTCGCATGGATCTAGACTTCTGGTGGCTGCTTGCCGTACCCGTCGCCTTTGCGTTCGGCTGGATGGCCGCGCGTTACGACCTCAAGACGCTGCTGTCTGAAAGCGCCAATCTGCCGCGTTCCTACTTTCGCGGCCTCAATTTTCTGCTCAACGAGCAACCGGACCAGGCGATCGATGCGTTCATCGAGGTCGTCAAGCTCGATCCGGAAACCATCGAATTGCACTTCGCACTCGGCAATCTGTTCCGCCGGCGCGGCGAGACCGACCGCGCGATTCGCGTGCATCAGAACCTGCTGAGCCGCGCCGACCTGCCGGTCAACGAGCGCGACCACGCACTCTATGAACTCGGCCAGGACTTCCTGAAGGCGGGCTTGCTCGATCGCGCCGAGGAGACGTTCCGGTCGCTCCAGGTCGGCGATTACGCGCTCGGCGCGCAGCGCGCGCTGCTGACGATCTACGAGATCGAGAAGGACTGGAACAAGTCGATCGACACCGCGCGGCACCTCGAAACGATGGGCGCCGAGTCGCTGGACAGGGAAATCGCCCAGTTCCACTGCGAATTGGCGCAGGAAGCGCTCCAGCAGAAAAAGCCGGACGAGGCGCGCCGGCAACTGGATCTGGCGTTGAAGGCCAATCCGCACAACGTCCGCGCGACCATCCTGTTCGGCGACGTCGACGCGGCAGGCGGCACGCAAGAGGCCGCCATCACCCATTGGCGACGCGTCGAGGAGCAGAATTCGGCGTATTTGCCGCTGGTGGCCGAGAAGTTGATGAAGGCCTACGAGGCGCTCGGGTGCCCGGAAGACGGCGCGGATTTGCTGACGAGCTGGGTTGACCGCTATCCTTCAAACGATCTGCTCGACGTCGCTTATCAGTATGTCGCCGCCTTGCGCGGCCAGGACGCGGCGCACACGCTGGCGCGCTCGCAGATGCAGAAGTCGCCCAATCTGGCCGGCATGACGCGCCTGCTCGAAGCCCAGCAGGCCACCGCGGAAGAGCCGCGGCGCAGTGAGCTGGAACTGATGCGCACGCTGATCAGGCAGCGCACCAAAAATCTGCCACGGTATACGTGCCAGAATTGCGGTTTCCGGGCACGTCTTTTCTACTGGCAGTGTCCGGGTTGCAGTGGCTGGGAAACCTATGCGCCGCGCCGGGTCGAGCCGATTACGGCGTCGAACTGACCACGCAGGCGCCACTGCGCCGCGCACGCCAGGACGGCCTGCCGGTTTGCGGGCGGGCGTGAGCTGCGCAGACTGATAACGGCCAGAAGCACTACCAGAAACCTTCACCGGACCTCACTACCGGAACGCGTATGAAAATCACCATTATCGGCACGGGCTATGTTGGCCTTGTCACTGGCGCGTGCCTGGCCGAAATCGGCCACGACGTTTTCTGTCTGGACGTCGATCCGCGCAAGATCGAGATCCTCAACAACGGCGGTGTACCGATTCACGAGCCGGGTTTGCAGGAAATCATCGCGCGTACCCGGGCGGCGCGGCGTGTTACGTTTTCGACGGACGTCGAGGCGAGCGTTGCCCACGGCGACGTGCAGTTCATCGCGGTCGGCACGCCGCCCGATGAAGACGGCTCGGCTGACCTGCAATACGTGCTCGAGGCGGCGCGCAACATCGGCCGCACGATGAACGGCTTCAAGGTGATCGTCGACAAGTCGACAGTGCCGGTCGGCACGGCGCAGCGCGTGCGCGCGGTGGTCGAGGAAGAACTCGCGAGGCGCGGCCTGGGCGAGAGCGAACAACACCGCTTCTCGGTCGTGTCGAACCCCGAGTTCCTGAAAGAGGGCGCCGCGGTCGACGACTTCATGCGCCCCGACCGCATCGTGCTGGGCAGCGACGAGGACGAAGCCGGCCTGCGCGCCCGCGATCTGATGAAGCGCCTGTACGCACCGTTTAACCGCAATCACGAACGCACGCTCTACATGGACGTGCGCTCGGCAGAATTCACGAAGTACGCGGCCAACGCCATGCTTGCCACGCGCATTTCGTTCATGAACGAGATGGCGAACCTGGCGGACCGCGTCGGCGCCGATATCGAGGCAGTGCGCCGCGGCATCGGTTCGGACCCGCGCATCGGCTATCACTTCCTGTATGCCGGCTGCGGCTACGGCGGTTCGTGCTTCCCGAAGGACGTGCAGGCGTTGGTGCGTACCGCCGGTGAAAGCGGCCACAACCTGCGCATTCTGGAAGCCGTCGAGGCGGTCAACAACGAGCAGAAGGAAGTCCTCGTGCGCAAGATCACGCGCACGCTCGGCGACGATCTGGGCGGCCTCACGTTTGCGGTGTGGGGCCTCGCGTTCAAGCCGAACACCGACGACATGCGCGAAGCGCCGAGCCGGCGCGTGATCGCCGAACTGCTGGCGCGCGGCGCCAACGTGCGTGCGTACGATCCGGTTGCCGTCACCGAGGCGCGCCGCGTGTTCGCGCTCGATCTGCACGACGCGCCTGAGCAGTTCGCGCGCCTGCACTTCACGAGCACGCAGGACGAAACGCTTACGGGCGCTGACGCGCTCGTGATCGTCACCGAATGGAAGGAGTTCAAGAGCCCGGATTTCGTGCATCTGAAATCGGTGCTGAAGTCCCCGCTGATCTTCGACGGCCGCAACCTCTACGAACCGGAAGCGATGACCGAACTGGGCATCGATTACCACTCGATTGGACGTCCCTATGCCCAACCTTCCGAACTCCCAATCGACGCCTGAGCCCATGTCTGAAGCAACTGTCTCGGCCCCCGAAGTCGGCATTGTGCCGCGTGAACGGCTCGCCCGCTCGCGGGTGCTGGTGGTCGGCGATGTGATGCTCGACCGCTACTGGTTCGGCGACGTCAATCGCATTTCGCCGGAAGCGCCGGTGCCCGTGGTGCACGTGCAGAAGCAGGAAGATCGTCTTGGCGGCGCGGCGAACGTGGCGCGCAATGCGGTCGCGCTTGGCGCGCAGGCAGGGCTCCTGTGTGTGGTTGGGCATGACGAGCCTGGCGAGCGCATTATCCAGTTGCTCGCCGATAGCGGCGTGGCGCCGCATCTCGAGCGCGATCCGGCCTTGCTGACCACGATCAAGCTGCGCGTGCTGTCGCGCCAGCAGCAGTTGCTGCGGGTCGACTTCGAGAACACGCCGACGCACGAGGTGCTGCTCGCGAGCCTCGCCCGCTTTGACGAGCTGCTGCCGGCGCACGATGTGATCCTGATGTCCGATTACGCCAAGGGCGGCCTGACGCACGTCACGAAAATGATCGCAAAGGCGCACGCGGCCGGCAAACCGGTGCTGGTCGATCCGAAGGGCGACGATTGGGAGCGTTACCGCGGCGCGACGCTGATCACGCCGAATCGCGCCGAGTTGCGCGAGGTGGTCGGGCAATGGAAATCGGAAGACGATCTGATTGCGCGCGTGACGAAGCTGCGCGCCGAGCTCGAATTCGAGGCGCTGCTGCTGACGCGTTCCGAAGAGGGCATGACGCTCTTCTCGGACGACGGCATCCTGCACGCTTCGGCCGTTGCACGCGAAGTGTATGATGTGTCGGGTGCGGGCGACACCGTGATCGCCACGCTCGCCGTGATGCTCGGCGCGGGTCTGTCGCTCGTCGATGCCGTCGCCCTCGCGAACCGCGCGGCCGGCATCGTGGTCGGCAAGCTCGGCACCGCCACGGTCGACTACGACGAACTCTTTCATTAATGCTGCATGCCGCGTCGCGCCTGCTTGCGGCGCGAGCGGCCTGCACCAGTTGAACCTCATTTCCGCAGGACGACCATGACCCTCATCGTCACCGGCGCGGCCGGCTTTATCGGCAGCAATCTCGTGAAGGCGCTCAACGGGCGCGGTGAACAGCGCATCATCGCCGTCGACAATCTGACGCGTGCCGACAAGTTCAAGAACCTGGTGGATTGCGAGATCGACGACTATCTCGACAAGACCGAATTCGTTGAACGCTTTGCGCGCGGCGATTTCGGCAAGGTGCGCGCGGTGTTTCACGAAGGCGCCTGTTCGGACACGATGGAAACCGACGGCCGCTACATGATGGACAACAACTTCCGCTACAGCCGCGCGGTGCTCGATGCCTGTCTCGCGCAGGGCACGCAGTTTCTGTATGCGTCTTCGGCAGCGACTTATGGCGGCTCGAGCCGCTTCGTGGAAGAGCGTGAAGTGGAGCAGCCGCTCAACGTCTACGGCTATTCGAAGTTCCTGTTCGATCAGGTGATTCGCCGCGTGCTGCCCACCGCGAAAAGCCAGATTGCAGGCTTTCGCTACTTCAACGTGTACGGCCAGCGCGAGACGCACAAGGGCCGGATGGCGTCGGTCGCGTTTCACAACTTCAACCAGTTCCGCGCCGAAGGCAAGGTCAAGCTGTTCGGCGAATACAACGGCTATGCTGCGGGCGAGCAGACGCGCGATTTCGTTTCCGTGGAAGACGTGACCAAGGTCAACCTGCACTTCTTCGATCATCCGGAGAAGTCGGGCATCTTCAATCTCGGCAGCGGCCGTGCGCAGCCGTTCAACGACATTGCGACCACGGTGGTCAACACCTTGCGTGCGTTGAACAGCGAGCCGGCATTGTCGCTGGCCGAGCAGGTGCAGCGCGGACTGATCGAGTACATCCCGTTTCCTGACGCGCTGCGCGGCAAGTATCAGTGCTTCACGCAGGCCGACCTCACGAAGCTGCGTGCGGCCGGTTACGACGCACCGTTCCTGAGCGTGCAGGAAGGTGTCGACCGCTACGTGCGTTGGCTGTTCGGCCAGCTATAGATCATTCGCAGACCTCTCTAAACTGGAATCTCCTCGCCGGTGATTGTCGCCGGCAGGTTGTACGGGGCAGATTCCATATGTTGCGAAAAATCATGGTTACCGCGGCAATGCTCGCCGCGTTCGGTCACGCCTGCGCGGCGGTGGACATCAATACGGCCAATGAAGCTGCGTTGCGCGGCATCAAGGGCATCGGTCCGGCCAAAGCCAGGGCGATTCTCGAAGAGCGTGACGCTCACGGTCCGCTCAGGGACCCCACCGACCTCAGCAAACGCGTCAAGGGCATGGGCGGGCATACCGTCGAGCGCCTGCAGGCGGAAGGTCTCGCTGTCGGTCCGGCAAGCAAAAGAGCGGTGCGGCCGTGGTGGTGAAAAAATAGCCCACAGCGGCGGCGCTGTGGTTGGGCACGCGCCGCCGCATTGAACGCGTCGTTTCTGGTGGAGCCGGCACAGATCGCTCCTTCGGCCATCATTCGGATGACTGGCTCCCGCGGTACCCAGCCGCGAGCTTGTTGCGTTGCGTTTTACGTTGCACGGTGCACCGAATGCCCTGTCGCGCCGCGACCCGCGCTGCCGCTGCATCCATGCCAGCAGAAGGGCCGCACGGCAGGCCCGGGCACGGTGGTTTAGAATCGTTGGATCGCAGACTCCGCATCGACAGTACCGCACCCCGATATGGCATACAAAACAATTGAAGACACGATCGGCAATACGCCGCTCATACAGCTCGTCCGCCTTCCCGACGACGAGATCCGCAGCCGCAACAACGTGATTCTCGGCAAGCTCGAGGGGAACAACCCGGCGGGTTCGGTGAAGGATCGCCCGGCGCTGTCGATGATCAAGAAGGCTGAAGCGCGCGGCCGCATCAGGCCGGGCGATACGCTGATCGAGGCGACGAGCGGCAACACCGGCATCGCGCTTGCCATGGCGGCGGCTATCCGTGGCTACAAGATGGTGCTGATCATGCCGGAAGATCTGTCGATCGAGCGCCGTCAGAGCATGACCGCTTACGGCGCGCAAATCCTGCTCACGCCGGTCACGGGCGGCATGGAATACGCACGCGATCTTGCGGAACAGATGCAACGCGACGGCAAGGGCATCATCCTCGACCAGTTTGCGAACCCGGACAACCCGCTCGCTCACTACGAGGCGACCGGCCCGGAAATCTGGCAGGAGACCGAGGGCCGCATCACGCACTTCGTCTCGGCAATGGGCACGACCGGCACGATCATGGGCGTGTCGCAGTATCTGAAGGAACAGAATCAGGCTATCGAGATTATCGGGGCACAGCCGGAAGAAGGTTCGCGCATTCCCGGCATCCGCAAGTGGCCGGAAGCGTATCTGCCGAAGATTTTCGACCGTAGCCGCGTCGATCGTGTCGAGAACGTGAGCCAGGCGGCGTCGGAGGCGATGGCGCGCAGAATGGCGGCGGTCGAAGGGATTTTCTGCGGCATTTCTTCGGGGGGCGCATGCGAAGTGGCGCTGCGCATTGCACGGCAGGTCGAGAACGCGACCATCGTATTCATCGTGTGCGATCGCGGCGACCGGTATCTGTCGACGGGCGTATTCCCTGCGTAATTCTGCTCAGGCGCTAGCGGCCTGACACTTTGCCAAACGAAAAAGCGCCGGTGGTGACCGGCGCTTCTGTCTGGGTAACTCGAACCCGGTGCGTGGCACTTACTGCGTATCCGGCGCGGGCGCCGGAGCCGGCATGGGCGCCATCGGAGCAGGCGTTGACATGGGAGCAGGCGCAGGCGCCGATCCCGCCGGTCCGCTCTCTGGTGCATCATTGCTGTCCAGGCCATCTGAGGCCACCATCTGCGCCTTGACCTTCTCGCCGAGCTGATAGACCGCGAGCGCGTAGAAGAAGCTGCGGTTGTAGCGCGTCAGCACGTAGAAATTCTTTAGTCCCAGCTTGTATTCGGTGGGCAGTCCCGGGGAAGGCAGGTCTACGATCGTGACGGGCGTTCCCGCTTCCGACGCCATATCGAGGCCCGGCTGGTTGACCAGCAGACCGGCGCGCAGCAGTTGCTCGAGCGGCCAGTGCGGCTCCGGCTGACCGTCGGCGGCAGCCTGGGCGATGCCGATGCTGCCGGCGTCCGAACCGATGTCCCACACTACCGGCCGGCCGTTTTCCC
Source organism: Paraburkholderia sp. (assembly GCA_035948995.1). Lineage (GTDB taxonomy): Bacteria > Pseudomonadota > Gammaproteobacteria > Burkholderiales > Burkholderiaceae > Paraburkholderia. The sequence continues at coordinate 17,232 of DASZIR010000104.1, forward strand.
ACCCGTTCTGCCTCAGATAATTCGCCACGCTGCCGATCGCGTCGGCCTGGCTGGTGCGCAGGTCGATCTGCTTGTTGCCGTCATAGGAGATCGCGTACTGCACGATGCTGCTCGGCAGGAATTGCGGAATCCCGATTGCGCCGGTGTACGAGCCGAGCACCGTGGTCGGGTCGAGCTGCGAGTCGCGCGTCCACACCAGATAGTCTTCGAGATTCTTGCGGAAGGTGGCCTGGCGGTCTGCGCGATTAGGCGTGTTCGGGTAATCGAAGGCGAGCGTGGTCAGCGCGTCGAGCACCCGGAAGTTGCCCATGTAGCGCCCGTAGATGGTCTCCACACCGATAATGCCGACAATCACTTCCGGCGGCACGCCGAATTCCTCATAGGCGCGTTGCAGCGTGGCCTGGTTGTTACGCCAGAAGCGCACGCCCGCGTTGATCCGGATCGGGTCGAGAAAGCGTGATTGATACACGTGCCAGTTCTTGACCGACGGCGTAGGCGAGGGCGTGACCAGCTTGACGGCGGTCGCCGAGTAGCTCACACGACTGAACAGCGCATGCAGCGCGGCCGGATCGAAATCGTAGCGCGCGACCATGTCGTTGATGAAGACGTCGACGTCAGCGTTGTTCGCGTAACGCTGCGGGATGATCTCTTCTTCGAAGGTCTGCCCTTGCGGCACCGGCTGTTGCGGCTGGGCTTGCGTCACCAGCAGCGGCGCTTTGGGGGCGCTGGTCTGTGCCTCAGCCGGACTGGCTGCCGCGACTACGCACCATGCGACGGACAGTGCGGAGACCACGGTCCTGGCGCGTAGCCGGTTTCGTGCGGACAGGGCAAGCTTGACGGTCATAGTGAACTGGGAGCGCAGTGCGAAGGATGCAGAGGGAGACAAAAGGTTACGGGGCAGTATACCCGAGCCCATCTGCAAAACTGTGCAGAAGCGTTGCCACGGCGCGTTGCGCACGCATGGTGTGGTAACTTGATGGTGTTGGGCGCGCCGTGCGGGCGCGCCTTTGGACGGAGACACGCCGCGCCCGCTTGCGCGACGCGCCGAAGAGAAGAGTCATGGCAACAGCCTTTTATTCCCACGCAGACTGTCTGCTTCACGAGATGGGGCAATGGCATCCGGAATGTCCGGCACGCCTGCAGGCGATCGAAGATCAACTGATCGCAAGCCGTATCGACGCGCTGATCGAGCGCGAGTCGCCGCCGCTTGCCGACGAAGCCGCGCTACTGCGCGTGCATACCCAGGCGCACCTCGACTACATCCGCAGCCGTTCGCCGGACGAGGGCTACGCCGAGATCGATCCGGACACGTCGATGAATCCGCACACGTGGCAAGCTGCGTTACGCGCGGCAGGCGCCGCGGTGGCCGCGACCGATGCAGTGATGGAAGGTCGTTACGACAATGCGTTCTGCAGCATCCGGCCTCCCGGTCACCATGCGGAGCCGGCGCGTGCCATGGGCTTCTGTTTCTTCAACAACGTCGCGGTCGCCGCGCGTCACGCGCTCGAAGTGCATGGCCTGCAACGTGTCGCGATCGTCGACTTCGACGTTCATCACGGCAACGGCACCGAAGCTGCCTTCTCGGGCGACCCGAGGGTCTTGATGTGCAGCTTCTTCCAGCATCCTTTCTATCCGTTTTCCGGTGCCGAGAACCAGGCGCCCAACATGGTCAACGTGCCGATGCCGGCCCGCTCGAAGGGTATGGAGGTACGCGAAGCGGTGGACCTGATGTGGCTGCCGCGCCTGCATGCGTTCAAGCCCGAGATGATCTTCGTCTCGGCCGGCTTCGACGCGCATCGTGAGGACGATCTCGGCAACATGGGACTCGTCGAAGCCGATTACGCGTGGCTGACCGGCCAGGTTCGCGAGATCGCCAATCGCTATGCGCATGGGCGTATCGTCAGTTGTCTGGAGGGCGGCTATAACCTGTCGGCGCTCGGTCGCAGCGTGGTCGCGCATGTTCGCGCACTGGCCGGAATCTGAGCGGTCCGAGTCGGGCAACCCGAGGGCGGCTCATGGACGCGAACCTGCCAGCCTTCCTGCCCACCCTTAACGCAGCAGACACCAGCGCACCGCCGCTGAGTGCCAGGGGCACGCCTGCTCAACCCGCCCGTGCCTGAATCCACGCAATCAGTTCGCCAATCACCTGCTCGCGGTCGAGATCGTTCATCGTCTCGTGATAACCCGCTTCATGGAGCGCGAGCGTCTTGTCGGGCGACCCGGCATGCTGGCCGAACGCGCGGCTGCCGTCGGGCTCCGTGAGCTTGTCGGCGGTGCCGTGATACACGAGTAAGGGCACCCGCAAGCCTGCACGGCCGCGTTCGATGCGCTCCATTGCCAGCAGAATTTCCGCGCCGGTGCGAGCCGGAACCGAACCGTGATGCACCAGTGGATCGTTGCGATTCGCTTCGACCACCGCCGGGTTACGCGAGAGCAGCGCCGCATCGATCTTCATCGCCGGGAAGCCGGGCCAGACGCGGCTGATGATCTGGCTCATCGTCAACATCCAGCGCGGCACGTCGCGGCCGGGCACGAGCGCGGGACTCGACAGGATCAGACCGGCCAGCAGGTAGCCGCTGCCTGCGAGCCGTTCTATGGCATACAGCGCAGCAATGGCGCCGCCCATGCTGTGGCCCAGCAGGAACAAGGGCACGTCGCGGCACGATGTATCGTTTTTTGCGGCGACACCGAGCAGCGCCTCCGCGTCGAGCAGATAGTCGTCGAAGCGCTCGATCCGGGTGCGCGTGCCCGGCGCGCGTCCGTGGCCGCGCAGGTCGACGGCAATCAGTTCAATGCCGGCTGCGTTCAGGCGCTCGGCAAGTGCCGCATAGCGTCCGGCATGCTCCGCGAGGCCGTGGAGGAGCGCGACAGTTGCCCGTCGCGCACCGCTGGCCGGCCAGCGGTATAGCGGCAGTTCTACGCCGTCGCGCGTCGTGACCGTCGAGATGCTCGCGCCGCCGTCCAGCGTCGGGACGCCCGTGGCCGGTGCGTGAGCCGGGCGAATACGGTTGTTGTGCTGGGTCGTCTCCATGGCGCCGTCGTCGTGGTTTTAATCCGCCCGATCATAGTCGCACCCGTGTGACGCGCGCGAGTGCAGCGTGCGGGTCCGGCCTCTAATTCCCTGTAGTTATGAAAAGATCGGAATTGATTATTAAAGGGAATGTCGATGCTACGGTAGAATCCCGGCTCAAATCCTAATAAAAGCACCGGCGGCCGCGGGTCGGGAGCGCACAACGCTTGCTGGCCGACCGCCGTTTCGTTTTTTTCATGATCGAAATTCGTAACATTTCCCAGCGTTTCGCCGGGCCCCGGGGCTGGGTCGAGGCGTTGCACAACGTCAACCTGTCGATTCCGGCGGGCGAGGTGTTCGGCATCATCGGCCGCAGCGGCGCGGGCAAGAGCACGCTGGTGCGCACGATCAATCTGCTCACGCGTCCCACGGAAGGCAACATCGTCGTCAACGGACGCGATCTCACGACGCTGTCCGCCGCGCAGTTGCGCGAAGCCCGGCGCGAGATCGGCATGATCTTCCAGCATTTCAACCTGCTGTCGTCGCGCACGGTGTACGAGAATGTCGCGCTGCCGCTCGAGCTGGCCGGCATGAAGCGCGACGAGATCGAGGCGAACGTGGTGCCGCTGCTCGAACTCGTCGGCCTGTCGGCACAGAAGGACCGCTATCCGGCGCAGATCAGCGGCGGTCAGAAACAGCGCGTCGGAATTGCCCGGGCGCTGGCGAGCAAACCGAAGGTGTTGCTCTCCGATGAGGCGACTTCCGCGCTCGACCCGGAAACCACCCGCTCGATTCTTGATCTGCTCAAGCGCATCAATCGCGAACTCGGCCTGACCATCGTTCTGATCACGCACCAGATGGATGTGATCAAGCAGGTCTGCGACCGCGTCGCGGTGCTGGATGCGGGCCGCGTCGTCGAACACGGCAAGGTCATCGACGTGTTCCTGCAACCGCATCACGAAGTCACGCGCGCGCTGATCGGCGACGTGATCGCTCAGGAACTGCCGCCGGCGATGAAGGCGCGCGTCGCCGAACGCCTGAAGACAGGCAGCGGCCATCTGCTGCGGCTCGCGTTCACCGGCTCGGGTGTCGATCAGCCGATCCTCTCCGAAACGATTCGCCGCTACGAACTCGACCTCAACATCCTGCATGGCCAGATCGACGAGATCCAGGGGCAGGCGTTTGGCTCGCTCTTGGTGCTCGCGGGCGGCGAGCCGGCGAAGGTGGCGCAGGCGCTGACGTATCTGCGCGAACAGGGTGTGGTGGTGGAGGAGATGTCGTATGTTGAGTGAGATGTTCGATATGTTCGTCCAGTCGTTCTGGGAGACGCTCATCATGGTGGGCATTTCCGGCGCGGTGGGCGCTCTGGTCGGCTTGCCCCTTGGCGTGCTGCTGTATCTGACGGACCGTCAGGGCGTATTGCAGAATGTCGCGCTGAATCGCGTGATGGGTGTCGTGATCAACGCGGTGCGCTCAACCCCCTTTATCATTTTGCTGGTCGCCGTGATTCCGTTCACGCGGCTGGTTGTGGGCTCTTCGATCGGCACCGCCGCGGCCGTGGTTCCGCTGACGATCGCGGCCGCCCCGTTCATCGCGCGCCTCGTCGAGACGGCGTTGCGTGAAGTGGACCGCGGCCTGATCGAGGCGGCCCAGGCGATGGGCGCGACCACCAGCCAGATCGTCTTCAAGGTGCTGTTGCCTGAATCGTGGCCGGGCGTAGTCGCTGGTCTGACGATCACCTTCGTGTCGCTGGTCGGTTACTCGGCGATGGCCGGTGCGATCGGTGGCGGCGGCCTCGGCGACCTCGGTATCCGCTACGGCTACCAGCGCTACGAGCCGGACGTGATGTGGGCGGTGGTGGCGGTCCTGATCGTGTTTGTGCAGTTGGTGCAGTCGTTTGGGGATTGGCTCGTGCGTCGCTTAAGCCATAAATGAGCCACACATAAAACCAGGGTTATCGGAACCCGTTTGAACAGAATCGGAAAAGATCAGTCATGCAACGCCGTTTTATCCTGAAACTGGCTGCCGTGCTCGGCGCCACAACCCTCCTTGCCGCCACGAACGCGGCTTACGCGGAAGACACGATCAAGGTCGGCGTGACGGGTGGTCCGCACGCGCAGTTAATGGAAGTCGTGAAGGGCGTGGCCGCGAAGAACGGTCTGAACATCACGATCGTCGAATTCGCCGACTACGTGCAGCCGAACGCGGCGCTCGCCAGCGGCGATCTCGACGCCAACAGCTATCAGCACGACCCTTACCTGCAGGCGCAGGTGAAGGATCGCGGCTACAAGCTGATCAGGGTCGCGGACACCGTGACCTTCCCGATGGGCATCTATTCGAAGAAGGTGAAGTCGCTCTCCGGGCTGCAACCGGGTGCGAAGATTGCAGTGCCGAATGACCCGACGAATGGCGGTCGCGCCCTGTTGCTGCTGCAGAAGCAGGGCCTGATCAAGCTGCGCGCCGATGCTGGCCTGAAGGCCACGCCGCTCGATATCGTCGACAACCCGAAGAAGCTGAAGATCATCGAACTCGACGCCGCACAGATTCCGCGCTCGCTCGGGGACGTGGATGCCGCCGCGATCAACACCAACTTCGCGATGGAAGCCGGCCTCAAGCCGAAGCAGGACGCGATTGCGATCGAAGATCCGAACGGGCCGTACGTGAACATCATTGCGATCCGCGAAGCGGACCGCAACAAGCCGTGGGTCGCGAAACTGATCGCGGCGTACCACTCGCCGGAAGTCAAGCAGTACATCGACAACAAATACGGCGGTGCGGTGATTGCCGGCTGGTAAGCATCGCCCCCTGATCGATGGCAACTCATGAATGAGAGTTGTAGGTCTTAACCCGGGGTTGCCGCCCGGGTTTTTTCGGGATTAAAATAGAACGACCGTTCGATATTGCCGTCACGCCGCTGAGGAGCGCTATCCTCGCTGTAATCCACCCCGCGACACGGCTGCCGCAAGGGGGCAGTCGCTATAATGTCCGTTGGGTTGACGTATTCGTAACTTTGGAGCGTGTGCATGAAAATCCTGGTGCCAGTCAAGAGAGTGGTCGATTACAACGTGAAAGTCCGGGTGAAGTCGGACGGCACGGGCGTCGACATTGCGAATGTGAAGATGTCGATGAACCCGTTCGACGAGATCGCCGTGGAAGAGGCGGTGCGTCTGAGGGAAGCGGGGGTGGCGACGGAAGTGATTGCCGTGTCGTGCGGCGTGACGCAGGCGCAGGAAACGCTGCGCACGGCGCTGGCAATCGGCGCGGACCGCGCGATCCTGATTGAATCCCCGGAAGACCTGCAGCCGCTGGCGGTGGCCAAGCTGCTCAAGGCGCTGGTCGACAGGGAACAGCCGCAACTGGTCATTCTGGGCAAGCAGGCCATCGACGACGATTCGAACCAGACCGGCCAGATGCTGGCTGCGCTGGCTAACCTGCCGCAGGCCACCTTCGCC
>DASZIR010000105.1:0-46147 GCA_035948995.1 Paraburkholderia sp.
CCCGAGGCTTCACGCGCATTTGGCGAGTGGAGCGGACGAGGCGGGGCAGCGGAACACCCCGTGCCCAAGCCCCCTCAAGCGCCCTTCGCGGCCTGCAGCGCGTGGTACTTCGCCATCAAGCCCTCCGGCGTCTCCAGGTGCTGCGGATCGCGCGGAATACATTCGACCGGGCACACCTGAATACACTGCGGCTCGTCGAAATGACCGACGCACTCGGTGCATTTCTTCGGGTCGATCACATAGATTTCCGGGCCCATCGAAATCGCGTCGTTCGGGCACTCAGGCTCGCACACGTCGCAATTGATGCACTCGTCGGTAATCATCAAGGCCATACTTCTCTCACTTCGTGCGGGCCCGAAGCCCGCTGTCATGCCATCAAACCGACAGTTTACGCCGGTTAGGGCTGGCTCGCCGGGCCGTCGTCCTGCCCGAGCAAGGCGACCTTGTCCTTCAGCCACTTCTCGACGGACGGAAATACGAACTTGCTGACGTCGCCGCCCAGTTGCGCAATCTCACGCACGATCGTGCCGGAGATGAACTGGTATTGATCGGACGGCGTCATGAACATGGTTTCGACGTCGGGCAGCAGATAGCGGTTCATGCCGGCCATCTGGAACTCATATTCGAAGTCAGACACGGCACGCAGGCCGCGCACGATGACCCGCGCGTTGTTGGTGCGCACGAAATCTTTCAATAGCCCCTTGAAGCTCATGACCTGCACGTTCGGATAATGACCGAGCACTTCGTGGGCGATATCGAGGCGTTCCTCGAGGGTAAAGAAGGGCTTCTTGTTGCGGCTGTCGGCGACGCCCACCACCAGCGTGTCGAAAATGCTCGACGCGCGCCGAACGAGGTCTTCGTGACCGCGCGTCAGCGGGTCAAAGGTACCCGGGTACACGGCGACTACCATGGGACTTCTCCTCTCTTCAGACAAATGGGCACGTCAAGCACGCCCCAAGGACGCGTTTGCCGCCTATCGCGCGCGTGACGGCTGGCCGTCCGGCGCTTGTTTTAGAACGCGCATTATTCCTCATTTTCGCGCTGCAGCAAATGGAAGTGGACCGCGCCGGCCTTGCCCTGCCGCACCATGCTCCAGCCCGCCAGCACGGCTGTCTGTGCGATCTCGAGCGCATCGCCCGCTTCCACATAGAGGAAACCCTCGGCGCTCACGAGCCGCACCGCCAGTTCCAGTACACGGCCGAGCAGGTCCGAGCCGAACGGCGGATCGAGGAAAACGACGTCGAACGAGCCGGGCGCGAGGCTTGCTGCAAGGCGCAGCGCGTCGGCTTCGGCAATTTCGATCGTATTGGGCGCGAGGCGTGCCTGGTTGGCCCGTAACTGCCCCGCGGCCCGCGCATTGCGCTCGACCATCAGGACCCGCGACGCGCCGCGCGAAGCCGCCTCGAAGCCCAGCGCGCCGCTGCCGGCGAACAGATCGAGACAGCGCTGGCCGTCGAGGCGCTGACCGAGCCAGTTAAACAGCGTTTCACGCACGCGATCCGGCGTGGGACGCAGACCATCGAGGTCCAGCACAGGCAGCGGCGTGCGCTTCCAGTCGCCGCCGATGATGCGGATGGCGTGCGGCTTGCCGCGGCCGGATGGGGCGCTGTGTGCGCGGGACGGAGAAGAACGGGGCATGCAGATTCGAACAGTTGAACAATGTGCCCGCAGGCGCTTGCTCGCACGCGGGTTGGAGCGCCAACGTTACCACACGGGGAGCATGCCACTCACCCTGGCCGGCCGGGTGACACGACGTGGTCAGGCGCGCCTGATAAAATGACCGGCTTCCAGCGCCTTGCATCCCGCATTGCCACGCTGCCTGCCGCTGCCACCGGACCCGACCGGCTGCGCGCACCGGCGCTCGCTCTCACCAAGCCAGATCATGTTCAGCTTTTTCAAACGACTCAAGGGTTCGAAAGCGCCCGACGCAGCGCCAGAAGACCCGCAGACGGCGCCGGATTCCGTCGCGTCTCTTGCACCTGTAACGCCTGTAGTACCTGTCGAGGCGCCCCGCGGTGCCGCGCGGCAGGCGGGGGCCGCCCCAGCGTCGCCGGCTGCACCGTCTGCACGGCAGACGGCCGGCGCCAACGGCGCACAGGCCGCGTCCGCGCGCGTCGAACCGCAGTCCGACGACAGCGCGCTCGAAGCCGTCGAGATCGTGCCGCCGCCCGTGCCCGAAGCCACCGCCAGGCAGTCCTGGCTCACGCGGCTGAAGAGCGGCCTGTCAAAGACCAGTTCGAGCCTGACGGGCATCTTCGTCGGCACCAAAATCGACGAAGACCTGTATGAGGAACTCGAAACCGCCCTGCTGATGTCCGATGCGGGCGTCGACGCAACCGAATTCCTGCTCGAATCGCTGCGCGAAAAGGTGCGCGCCGAGCGGCTAACGGATCCGCAGCAGGTGAAGACCGCCCTGCGCACGCTGCTGATCGACCTGCTCAAGCCGCTCGAAAAGTCGTTGATGCTCGGGCGCGCCCAACCGCTCGTGATGATGATCGCCGGGGTGAACGGCGCGGGCAAAACCACCAGCATCGGCAAGCTCGCGAAGCACCTGCAAAGCTTCGACCAGTCGGTGCTGCTGGCCGCCGGCGATACGTTCCGCGCTGCCGCGCGCGAACAGCTCGCAATCTGGGGCGAACGAAACAACGTAACCGTCGTGTCGCAGGAAAGCGGCGACCCAGCCGCGGTGATCTTCGATGCAGTGGGCGCCGCGCGCGCACGCAGGATCGACGTGTTGATGGCCGACACCGCCGGCCGTCTGCCCACCCAGTTGCACCTGATGGAAGAGTTGCGCAAGGTGAAGCGTGTGATCGGCAAGGCGATGGACAGCGCGCCGCACGAAGTACTGCTGGTGATCGACGCGAACACCGGTCAGAACGCGCTCACGCAAGTGAAGGCCTTCGACGATGCACTGGGTCTCACTGGCCTGATCGTCACCAAGCTCGACGGCACCGCCAAGGGCGGCATTCTCGCGGCGATTGCGCGGCAACGGCCGGTGCCCGTGTACTTCATCGGCGTCGGCGAGAAGGTCGAGGATTTGCAGCCATTCAGCGCGGAAGAGTTTTCCGACGCGCTATTGGGCGGCTAGGTGCGCTGAGCCGAAGCGCAGGACCACACCAGCGAGAAAGGCACCCTACGGGCAAGCCGGTCGCTTAACCTGTTGAAACGGCCCATCTGATTCGTCAAAATAGCCTCTGTTGATGACTTGCAGGGGCTTTTCTTTCTTGCTGGGCAGAAAAGACCTGTCGCGCGACCTCGAAAAACAGCCAGAACGGGCGGCCCGCCTCGAAATAGCCTTGGCAGTTTCGAAATCGGTTCATTTTTAGCGCAATATCGGGCAGAAACTCGAAATCCAGCTACTTCACGCCGCCGGCGCCTGTCTCGGCATCTCCTGCATTGGTGCCAGCCTGATTGAAAGCCTCACGGACGACCTGTTCGATACGGTCGAGAATTTGCTTCGGCACGTGGACATACTGCTTGCGCCTGTTCTCCGGCAGGACCCCCTTGTTCGCCTGAATCATCCGGATGAGCGCTGACAAATCCTTGTTAGGGAGGTCGAGCTCGGCATCCAGCTGCTGATACGCCTTGTCGTAGCCGCTCAGCCACGCGAGCTCTTTCGGTATCTCATCTTCGACCGCCCGTCGAATCATCCGGTGAAGAAACCCGACCTCCGCCGTCGCGTCAATGAACCGATACGCACGGCCACCGGGCGAGTGGACCACGACGGGCGTCACATCTGCTCGCTGGTACCGCCAGAGCTGCGTGACCGGTCGGGAGAAGCCATTCAATACGCCCTGGTACTCGGGAATGTTTTTCAGGATGACGGCCGAGACTGGCACCAACGCGCCGCCGGTCAGGGGCGACGAGGGTGCGAGCACGTGCTGGATGAGGAAGCGGTGCAACCGACCATTCCCGTCGAGAAACGGATGCAGGTACACGAAGCCAAACGCGGCGCATGCGGTTTTTACGAGCGAATGCTCGCATCGAGTGGCGTCGTTCACGAACGCTTCCCACCCACTCATTGCGCGGCGCAGGTCCTTCGGCGGCGGCGGGAAAAAGGTGACACGGCCGAGGCCGTCTTCGAGCCAGTTCTGCGTGGCTCTGTAGGATGCCTCCTGGCTATAAACATCCCGCACGATTGCGTTTTGCAGACTGACAAGCCATTCTTCGCTGACGGCTGCCGTCTCGCCGACCCGGCGAAGCAACTGTACGAACCGTTCCTGTTTGTCGGAGCTCGGCGTCTCGCGCTCGATAGCGTAGCTACTTCGGGTTTCCGACAGATAGAGATAATTGACCGCCCGCTCGTAGAGAACCGGGTCCGTCAGAGTCTCGAGCGTACGCTTCGCCTGTTCCATCAGTTCCGCGAGGCTCGGCGACCCGGCCACGGCGGCGCGCCGAACGACGGGGCAGAAGTCTGCGTTGCCTAATGCGTTATTGCGAACGCGAAACTTCTGGTTGCTTGTCGGCTTCGTCGCCGTGACGTAGATATCCGGGGGAAACAGGTCGACGTATCCCGCGTTCAGCGTCGCGGTAAATGAAAGCGTGTGTCCGGTGAGCCATTCCCAGAGGAAGCAGGCCCGCCGGATAGTGGCCCGGTTGGGCGCGGATTCCAGAGCGCTGACGAGCTCTTCGGCCGAGATGTGCTCGAACACCGCGTCGATAACTTCAAGGTTCACTCCTTCGTGCCGCAGGGCGAACTCAAGATGCCCGACCGGAGAATCCTCGATGGCAACGTTTTTCGGAAACAGCATCTGATTGGGCGCATCGACACGCCGATTCACGGACGCGCTCGTGGTGGCAGGCGTCTGAAGAGGCCGAACGTCCAGGGAAAAGCGCCTGATGAGGTGCTCGTATCCAATCGCCGACATGGTGCTGACTCGAAATCCGTTAACCTGACTCGAAATGTAGCAATAAATTCCGCTTATAGGCGAGAGTCATCGAAATTCACCAACACCCGATTTCCCCTTTGTCGTCACTGCTGCGATTCCGAGAATCCGCTGGACATTGTCGTGCTCGCGGTCGGTCGCCGCGATGGCGGCATCTACAAGGCTGCGGCGGCCGCGTGGGAATTTGCGGAGACGCCTGGCGGACGCTCACGAGTTCGTCGAATTCGATGACATCCGTCGCTCGGCTGAGACGCATGGCCGGCGTCTTCTACATACCTGCTGTCGGAACCCTGGTACGGATGCCGCACCGCTGGCAAGAGTGTCGGACAGCGAGGCACCCAATACAGGGTTGGGGCAACCGGCAATAACGTCCCGACGCTCCAGTGCCTGCTTCGTGGCAAATCTGCGTCGCGCCAACCTGAGCAGCAACGCCGGTACGCTAAATTTGCTTCCGCGCCAGGGTCGGGCATCTCGCCGCCGGCGGAAAGAACGGACATGAAAAAGCCCCTGTAAGTCATTGACAAACAGGAGCTGTTTTGACGAATCAGATGGGCCGTTTCAACAGATCAAGCGACCGGTTTGCCCCACGGGTGCCCTTTCTCTTGTCAACCACGCAAACCGCTCACGCAGGGCGCTCCGTCATTCCGCATCCGGCTGCACACCCGGCGCGGCGCGCGCGAATGCATCGAGCCGGGACGCGTGATCGTGGATGCGCTGGATCGTCGGGAACTGCATCACGTCGATCTTGAAGCGCTGCGCGTTGAACACTTGCGGCACAAGACACGCGTCGGCCATGGTCGGGGTATCGCCGAAGCAGAACTTGCCGGTGCGCGCATCGCCCGCCAGATGTTCCTCGAGCGTCGCAAAGCCGGACTCGATCCAGTGCCGGTACCACGCGTCCTTGGCCTCCTCGCTGATGCCGAGCGTGTGTTTCAGATACCGCAGCACGCGCAGGTTGTTCAGCGGATGAATCTCGCACGCAATCTGCAGCGCCACCGATCGCACATAGGCGCGATCGGCCGGCGCCGCCGGCAGCAACGGCGGTTCGGGATGCGTTTCTTCCAGATACTCGATGATCGCGAGTGACTGCTGCAACACGCGGTCATCGTCGACGCAAGTCGGCACGACCGCGTCCGGGTTCAGCTTGCGATATTCCGGCTTGAGCTGCTCGCCGCCGTCGCGCAGCATGTGCACCGGCGCGTAGTCGTACGGCAGGTTCTTCAGATTTAGCGCAATGCGCACGCGATACGACGCCGAGCTCCGGAAATAGCTATAAAGCTTCATATTTGAATGTCTCTTCCCAACTGCACCGTCACACGACCCGCACGCTGAACTCGCCGAGTCCGTCCACACCGCCCGTCATCAGGTCGCCCTGCACGACCGCGCCCACGCCTTCAGGCGTGCCCGTGAAGATCAGGTCGCCGGGATGCAGTTCGAACAGCGTCGACAGGTAGGCCACGGTCTCCGGAACTGACCAGATCAGTTGCGACACGTCCGAGCGCTGCTTTTCCTCACCGTTCACCGTCAGCCAGATTGCCCCCGTATCCACCTGTCCCACCGTCGACACCGGATGGATCGGGCCGAGCGGTGCGGAATGATCGAAGCCCTTTGCGGTGTCCCACGGGCGGCCGAGTTTCTTCGCTTCGGCCTGCAGGTCGCGACGCGTCATGTCGAGTCCGAGCGCGTAACCGTAGACGTGCTCGAGTGCTTTCTCAACCGGGATGTTCTTGCCGGACTTGCCGATTGCCGCAACCAGTTCCATTTCGAAGTGCACGTTCTTCGATTGCGCCGGATACGGGAATTCGCCGGTCGCACCGGGCGCCACATAGACGACCGCGTCGGCGGGCTTGCTGAAGAAGAACGGCGGTTCGCGATCGGGATCGTGCCCCATCTCGCGCGCGTGCGCCTCGTAATTGCGGCCCACACAGTAGATGCGACGCACCGCGAACTGATCGCTGGACCCGACGACCGGCACCGCGACCACCGGTGCGGGAGCAAACACGTAACTCATCCCGTTCTCCATCGTTAATGAGCGCCGCGAGAGCGGCGACAAAGCGTTGAGTGTAACGCGGGGGTGGACAGCGCGCGCGCCACGACGGCAGGCACGCGCGCCGCGCGGTACACCCCGGCGCTGCCCAAAGACGCAGCGGACAAGCCGGCGGTGCGCAAAGCCGGCGCTGGAACAGCCGGGCAGCCGGGCGGCCGGGTAGCCGCTGCAACGATCAGCGTCCAGGCCACCTGAAGCAGCCCGAAGCCCCCGCCGCCGTCATGGTGCCGCCTTGCGAGATTTCCGCAGATGCGATACTGAGTACCTATACCGTTGTTGCCCTTTGAATACCGTGGCCGCCCGAAGGGTCGCGCCACCACACCACACTTAGCCCGATGACCGAATCGACCGACACCGCCTCCCCCGTCTTTCCGTGCGCCCGCTTCATCAAGGAGATTGGCCGCGGGCCGAACGGCGCCCGCGCGTTGACGCCCGAAGACACACATGCGCTGTACAGCGCGATGCTCGATGGTCGCGTGTCCGATCTGGAGCTCGGCGCGGTACTGCTCGCGTACCGCGTGAAGGGGGAAACCGCCGATGAACTCGCCGCGATGCTGGCCGCCGCCCACGCGTCCTTCGAGCCGATCCACATCGCGCACGGCGCCTATCGCCCGGTTTCGATTCCGAGCTATAACGGCGCACGCAAGCAGCCCAATCTGGTGCCGCTGCTCGCCTTGCTGCTGGCGCGCGAGGGCGTGCCGGTGCTGGTACACGGCGTCACCGAAGACCCGGGCCGCGTGACCAGCGCCGAAATCTTCACGCACCTGCAGATCGCCTACGCGCAAACGCACGCGGAGATTGAAGACAGCCTTGCCGCGCGGCGTCTCGCCTTCGCGCCCATCGCCGCCCTCGCGCCGAAACTCGCGCGCCTGCTCGCCTTGCGCCGGCGCATGGGTGTGCGCAATTCCACGCACACGCTGGTCAAGATTCTCCAGCCGTTCGCGCCGCCGGGCCTGCGGCTCGTGAACTACACGCATCCGCCGTATCGCGAGAGTCTGACCCAGCTGTTCAGCACCCATCCGGATGCGGCCGCCGGCGGTGCGTTACTCGCGCGCGGCACGGAAGGTGAAGCGGTCGCCGATACACGACGTCAGGTGCAGATCGACTGGCTGCACGATGGCATCTGCGAAACGCGGGTGGCCGCCGAGCGCTCGTCGGCCGACGCGCCCGAGGTCGAACTGCCGGAAGCGCGCGATGCAGCCACGACAGCCGCATGGATCGATGCCGTGCTGCGCGGCGAGGCGCCCGTGCCCGGCGCGATCGAGCGGCAAATCGAGGTCATCGTGAATATCGCCAAAACCCCGCTGTGACGGGCCTCACGCGGCGATGGCGAGGCACACGCGCCGCCGCGCAACGGCGCATTGTGCAAACCCGCGGTTGACACAACCCGGTGCGCTCGCATACATTGGGCCAATGCGTTACCTTCCGAACACCCTCCGAATTATCTCCGGCCGCCTAGCGCGGCCCCTATCGCTACGTCTAGCGTAAGCCAGGCGTAGCGCCGCACGTTGGCCGCTTGCGCGGTTCAGATGCGGTCCTCAAGGCAATTCCCGCAGTTCCTGTTTCACCCCAACCGTAGTTCTTTTTACAACCTGTAAGTCGTCTGCATTCGTCCGTTTACCGTTCGGACGAATCCCGAGGGTCAAATGCACGTTGCATGGGCATCATTCACGATCGTTACCGGCGTCATCATCGCCATGACGTTCTTTGTACGCGCCCGTTCGTTGCTCCCGCTAGCCCCCGGCTGGCGGGCCGTGCACCTGTGGCAGCCCGCCAGCCGCTCGAGGCCACATCCCTTTGCATTCGACAAAACGAACGAGGCTCACCATGTTGCGCAACCCTGCTGAAAAATACCGCCCCTTCCCCGCCGTCCGCCTGACCGGCCGAAAATGGCCCAGCCGCACGATCCAGCAAGCTCCCATCTGGATGAGCACCGATCTGCGCGACGGCAACCAGTCGCTGATCGAGCCGATGAGCATCGCGCAGAAGCTCGAATTCTTCGAGACGCTGGTCGCGATTGGCTTCAAGGAAATCGAAGTCGGCTTTCCGTCGGCCTCGCAGACCGACTTCGATTTCGTGCGCAAGCTGATCGACGAAAAGCGCATCCCCGACGATGTGACGATCGAAGTGCTGGTGCAGTCGCGCGAAGAACTGATTGCGCGCACTTTCGAGGCGCTCGAAGGCGTGCCGCGCGCGATCGTTCACCTGTACAACGCGATTGCGCCGTCGTTCCGCAAGATCGTCTTCAACCAGTCGAAAGACGAGGTGAAGGCGCTCGCGGTCGAAGGCACGCGGCTCATCAAGCAGTACGCGCACGAACGGCCGCAGACGCACTGGATCTACCAGTACTCGCCGGAAACCTTCAGCATGACCGAGCTGACCTTCGCGCGCGAGGTGTGCGACGCGGTCGCGCAGACGTGGCGGCCCACGCGCGATCACAAGATGATCGTCAACCTGCCCGCCACCGTCGAGGTCGCGACGCCGAACGTGTACGCCGACCAGATCGAGTGGATGGACCGCAACCTCGGCTATCGCGACAGCATCGTGCTGTCGGTCCATCCGCATAACGACCGCGGCACCGCAGTTGCCGCCGCCGAACTCGCGTTGATGGCAGGCGCGGATCGCATCGAAGGCTGTCTTTTCGGCAACGGTGAACGCACCGGCAACGTCGACCTCGTCACGCTCGCGATGAACCTCTATACCCAGGGCATCGACCCGGGGCTCGACTTCTCCGACATCGACGCCGTGCGCCGGGTGGTCGAGCGCTGCAACCAGCTTCCGGTGCATCCACGTCACCCGTATGCCGGCGACCTCGTGTACACCGCGTTCTCCGGCTCGCATCAGGACGCGATTCGCAAGGGTTTCGCGCAGCAGGCGCCGGACGCCGTGTGGGAAGTGCCATATCTGCCGGTCGACCCGGCCGACGTGGGGCGCAGCTACGACGCTGTGATCCGCGTGAACAGCCAGTCGGGCAAGGGCGGCTCGACTTACCTGCTCGAGCGCGGCATGGGCTTCACGCCGCCGCGCCGCGTGCAGATCGAGTTCAGTCACTCGGTCCAGGCCGCCGCGGATCGCAGCGGTGAGGAAATGAGCGGCGAGGCGATCTGCGCGTTGTTCGCCCGTGAATACTTCGACACCGCTGGGCCCGCGCGGCGCGTCAGCGCTTCGACCGTGCGCTGGGAAAACCGCGATGTCGGCATCGCCGCACCGAAGCACACGCAGGGCCAGCCGCACGAACAGCCCGAGCAGCATGCGCAGCGGGTCGCGCACGCGATTTCCGCAGCAGCGGGGCAGCGCGTCGAACTCACGTCAGTGGAAAGCGTGCGTGCCGCCGATGGGCGCACGGCCGTGTTCGTCGGCTGTCGTGTCGGCGAACAGGCCGTCCGGTACGGCGTCGGGGTAAGCGAAAATGAAGCGGCGGCCGTCGCCGACGCGGTTGTCAGCGCGGTCAACCGGGCAGAGTGGAAAGAGACTGACCGCCGGGTAGCGGCCTGAATGGGAAGCGAGGGTTAGCAGTAACTACAGGACCGTTGCAGGGCAAATGCACGGCATGGACAGCGCAGAAGGCAGGCGACAACCCGAACGCAGGCGGCGCAACATGCCGCCAGCGTATCCAGGCCGCTCACAAGGCGGACTGGCGATACCGGCCCCCAAGGCCTCACTCGATCGCGCAACGGGTCGCCTGCCATGCGACCAGCCGCCACTGGCCGTCTTCCTGCGCATGGATCGCGGTATAGGCAATCGGGAACAGCAACGCGCCGTTGTTCGCCTCCATTTCGATCAGCGCGCGGCCAGTGACGACACAGGTCTCACGCCCCACCGGGAGCACGTCCTGAGACTGGATCTCGATCTGCCGGTAGCGGCGGCGCCCCGCCGTGATCCCGTCAATGAACTGCTGCTTCGTTTCACGTTTGCCATTCGTATGGACATAGCTCACGCTGTCGGAGAGCAGCGTGTCGAGCAACGGCCCGTTGCCGTCGACCATCGCGCGAAAGCGGTCGCGCTCCAGTCCACGAATTGCTTCGATCACTTTTGCCGCCATTGCTCAGCCCCTTTGCGTCGACGGGCCGACAGTGGCCACGGTCGTCAGAAGTTATATTGCAAATATAGCTGGCTGAAATTTATACCAGGATTCGGCTCTTTGATACCGCCGTTCGACACGTGCTCAAACCGGTAGCCCGCCAGATACTGCTGATGGCTGCCGAACTGCACACCGACGCCCGCCATGTCAGCGAACTGGAACGCCGTCGAGACCGTGAACCCCGTCGAAATCGTCGGGCTCGTCAGCACCCGCACGCCGCCACCCACCTCGATGAACGGCCGGATCGCCCCCGACTCCTTGATGAAGCGAATCACCGGTGTGATGCCGAATTCGCCGATATTTTCGTGGACGTTACCCTCGTCCGTGTGCCACCACGCCGCATGGGCCTCGCCGACGAGCGAAAAATGCCAGTCACCGATCTGCCACCACGTCAGATTCGGATCCCAGACGAAGCCGAGCTCGACCCTTTTCAAATGAGGGTCAGCCACACCGAGGGCCAACTGCACACCAAACTCGTCTGCGCGGGCCGCTCCTGAAGGACCGAAAAGGGCCGCAACAAGCGCACCGCCAGGCGCCAGGCGGCGCCAAAAATTCTTCTTCTTGTTCATCGCACACCCGCTTACCCGGTTGAACGTTGATCCCACGCCGAAGATGTGCCCCTTTTATTGGGGGCCGCAAGAGCAATAGATCATGCGAAGAAAGCGGAAATCCGCCAAACGGTTACTGCCAAAGGCAAAAACTCCGGTGGTTCCCGACGCATGGATGCCCCCTCCCAAGGAAATCCTACGCTTATCCACGCAATATTGCAGGAAGCGTATGATGCTATTGAAAAGCAAAATTCGATAGCCAAACGGGAACCAGGATACCCACATGCGCTCTAAGTATTAGCACTCAGTTATTCAGAGTGCTAACATCCACGCTGGAGTCGATTTCTGACTGAGCTTTTGCCTGATTCCAAAGGAGTTTTCTACGTGAGCAACGCAATGACCCTTCCGAGTACTCTGAGCCCGTCGTCGGCTAAGGCCGCTTCGGCAGGTGCACTGGCGCTCTCGCATTCTTCGCTGCTGCCCGGCCAGCTGGGCAATATCGACGCCTACATCCAGGCCGTGAACCGGATTCCGATGCTGACGCCGGCGGAAGAGCGCCAGTTTGCCACTGAATTTCGCGAGCAGGGCAATCTGGAGTCTGCGCGCCGACTGGTCCTGTCGCACCTGCGGCTGGTGGTGTCGATCGCGCGTAATTATCTCGGTTATGGCCTGCCGCACGCCGACCTGATCCAGGAAGGCAACATCGGTCTGATGAAGGCCGTGAAGCGCTTCGACCCGGCGCAGAACGTACGCCTCGTGTCGTACGCCATGCACTGGATCAAGGCCGAGATTCACGAGTACATCCTGCGCAACTGGCGCATGGTGAAGGTCGCCACGACCAAGGCGCAGCGCAAGCTGTTTTTCAACCTGCGCAGCCACAAGCAGGGCTTGCAGGCGTTCACGCCCGAAGAGATCGACGGTCTCGCCAGGGAACTGAACGTCAAGCGCGAGGAAGTGGCCGAGATGGAAACGCGTCTGTCCGGCGGCGATATCGCCCTGGAGGGCCAGGTTGAGGACGGTGAAGAATCGTTCGCGCCGATCGCCTATCTGGCCGATTCGCATAGCGAACCGACGGCCGTACTCGCGGCACGCCAGCGCGACAGGCTGCAAAGCGACGGTATCGCCAGCGCGCTCGAATCGCTCGACGCACGCAGCCGCCGCATCATCGAGGCTCGCTGGCTGCACGTCGAAGACGACGGCTCGGGCGGTTCGACGCTGCACGATCTCGCGGACGAATTCGGCGTCTCGGCCGAACGGATTCGCCAGATCGAAGCAAGCGCCATGAAGAAGATGCGCAACGCCTTGAACGACTACGCATGACGCAGACCGGCTAGTCCGGTCCGCATCCTGGATTTGCCTGGATCAGCCCTGCCCTCGCAAGACGGCAGGGCTTTTTTCTGTCCTGCTTCGTGACTCGCACCCCGACTCGCACCCCGTTTCCTTGACGTAGCGCAATTTTGATTGCAATACTTGGATCGGCGGCAAGCTTGCGCGACCCAATGCCACAGTCGCGAACTCCTCCGCTGCCGGCCCTTATCCTAATATCGTTATGTACTCGCCAGGCCGCGCAAGCGGCTTGAATCCGGCCGGGAAAACCGGTGTGAAGTCGTCCGTCGACCGATCATGACCATAACGCTCCACGACAGGAATCCTCCCCGCCCCACCCTGCGCGCGAGACTCGCCGGCTGGGTGCGCGGCCCGACTTTCGGCCGAGACATCGCCATCGTCCTTGCCATCAAATTTGCACTGCTGATGGTCCTCAAATACGCCTTCTTCAATCATCCCCAGGCGGAGAACATGTCCATGCCCCCCGCACTCGTCGCGCAAGCACTGCTTTCGGTGCCTGCACCGCATCCGTCTCAAGGTGATCAACATGCCCGTTAGCGAAGTCGTTGACCTCTCGCGCCTCCAGTTTGCCGTGACGGCGCTTTATCACTTTCTGTTTGTACCGCTTACGCTTGGCCTGTCGTGGCTGCTCGTCATCATGGAGTCGGTCTACGTGATGACCGGCAAGCAGATCTACAAGGACATGACCCAGTTCTGGGGCAAGCTGTTCGGCATCAACTTCGCAATGGGTGTCACCACCGGTCTCACGCTGGAGTTCCAGTTCGGCACCAACTGGTCGTACTACTCGCACTACGTCGGCGACATATTCGGCGTGCCGCTCGCCGTCGAAGGACTGATGGCGTTCTTCCTGGAATCCACTTTCGTGGGCCTGTTTTTCTTCGGCTGGAACCGTTTGTCGCGTGTGCAGCATCTGATCGTGACCTTCCTCGTTGCGCTCGGCTCGAACCTTTCCGCGTTGTGGATTCTGGTGGCCAACGGCTGGATGAACAATCCGGTCGGCGCCGAGTTCAACTACGAAACCATGCGGATGGAACTGACGAGCATCTTCGCTGTTCTGTTCAACCCCGTTGCCCAGGTGAAGTTCGTGCATACCGTTTCAGCGGGCTACGTGACCGCGTCGATGTTCGTGCTCGGCGTGTCGTCGTGGTACCTGCTCAAGCGGCGCGACACGGAATTTGCGCTGCGCTCGTTTGCGATCGCCGCGGGTTTCGGCCTGGCGTCGACGATCTGCGTGATCGTGCTCGGTGACGAATCCGGTTACCGTACCGGCGAAGTCCAGCAAGTGAAGCTCGCGGCGATCGAATCCGAATGGGAAACGGCCCCGCCTCCTGCGCCTTTCACGATCTTTGGCATCCCGAACCAGAAGGAGGAGCGAACCGACTACGCGATTCGCATTCCCTACGCCCTCGGCATCATCGCAACACGTTCAATCGACGAGCCGGTGCTCGGCCTGAAGGATCTGATCGCGCAAAACGAAGGGCACATCAAGAACGGCATGATCGCTTACGGCGCGCTGCAACAGCTGAAGCAAGGCAATACCACGGACGAAGCCAAGGCCACCTTCGACGCCCACAAGGAAGACCTCGGCTACGGCCTGATGCTCAAGCAGTTCACGGCCAACGTCACCGACGCGACGCCGGATCAAATCGCCCAGGCAGCGAAAAAAACCATTCCGCCGGTGGCGCCGGTGTTCTTCTCGTTCCGGATGATGGTCGGCCTCGGCATCCTGTTCCTTGCGACCTTCGTGCTCGCGTTCTGGTTCTGTGCGCAACGCTCGCTGCTGCTCGACAAGCGCCGCTGGTTCCTGCGTTGGGCGGTGTGGGCGATTCCACTGCCATGGCTGGCGGCCGAATTCGGCTGGGTCGTCGCTGAGCTGGGCCGTCAACCGTGGACCATCGCCGGGATCCTGCCGACCTCGCTGTCTGCATCCAGCCACACCGCGACCGACCTGTATCTGAGTATCGGCGGTTTCGTGGTGTTCTACACAGCGCTCTTCGTGATCGAAATCATGCTGATGTTCAAGTACGCGCGCCTCGGACCGTCGTCCTTGCATACGGGACGCTACTACCACGAGGAAAAACCTGTTGATCAGTCCCTCACCACCAACACGGCCGCATGATCCGTCACCACGCTGTCTTAAGGGAAAAATCATCATGGACTACGCAACCCTCAAGCTGATCTGGTGGGTCCTGATCGGCGTGCTGCTGATCGGCTTTTCGCTCACCGACGGTTTCGACATGGGTACCGCCATCCTGCTGCCGTTCATCGGCAAGACCGATGCGGAGCGGCGGATCGTCGTGAATACGGTCGGAGCGACGTGGGAAGGCAACCAGGTCTGGCTCATCACCGCCGCCGGCGCGATGTTCGCGGCGTGGCCGCTCGTCTACGCGGCGTCGTTCTCCGGCTTCTATTTCGCCATGCTGCTGGTGCTGTTCTCGCTGTTCTTCCGGCCGGTGGGTTTCGACTACCGCAGCAAACGCGAAGACCCGCGCTGGCGCAATGCGTGGGACTGGGCGCTGTTCGTCGGCGGCTTCGTGCCGGCACTCGTGTTCGGTGTCGCGTTCGGTAACCTGCTGCAAGGCGTGCCGTTTTCGTTCGATACCGACCTTCGCGTCACCTATCACGGCAGCTTCTTCGCGCTACTGAATCCGTTCGCCGTGTTGTGCGGGCTCGTCAGCGTGTCGATGCTGGCCGCGCATGGCGCCGCTTTCGTGAAGATGAAAACGGACGGTGTGATTGCCCGTCGCGCGTCGGTGGCGCTGCGCATCGCGTCGCTGGCCGGAGTTGCGTTGTTCCTGATCGCTGGCGTGCTGGTCGCGACCTTGATCGGTGGCTATCAGATCATCGACGCCGCGCCGCCCGATGCGGTCGCCAATCCGCTGCTGAAAAGCGTGATCGGGGCGCCCGGCCTGTGGCTTAACAACTACTCCAGCTATCCGTGGATGATCGCGGCGCCCGTCATCGGCGTGGCCGGTGGCGTGTTGGCGGTGCTGCTCGCCAGTTCGCGCTTCGAAAAGAGCGCGTTTATTGCGACCGGTCTGATGACCGTCGGTGTGATCCTGACCGCAGGGTTCTCGATGTTCCCGTTCATCATGCCGTCCTCGCTTGACGGACGCAGCAGCCTGACCGTATGGGACTCGACGTCGAGCCAGATGACGCTGCAGATCATGCTGGTCGCCGTCATCGTGTTCATGCCGGTCGTGTTGATCTATACGAGCTGGGTGTACCGCGTGATGCGTGGCAAGGTGACCGCCGCCGCGCTCGAAGAGAACCGGCACACGATGTATTGAACCGCCCGGCGCATGTCGTCGCGGACGTAACTGGAAACGGAATCACAGGAGCACATGATGTGGTACTTCAGCTGGATTCTCGGCATTGGCGTCGCACTCGCGTTCGGCATCATCAACGTGATGTGGCTCGAAACGCGAGGCCCTGCGCAGGCGGCGAAGCGCAGGACGGACTGACGGGCTGCGTGAGCGGCCGCGCTTCGGCATCCCGCCCGGTCAACTTGACATAGCAACCTGCGCATCGAGCCGTAAACGCAAGAGCGGCGCCCCAAAGGCGCCGCTCTTTTTCATGCAACTTCACCGTGAACCGGGAACGATCAGGGCCGTCCCCGCTTCACCGCTGTCACGCCGGCTGAGCCGCCGTCCCGCCCGTTGCATCCGCCGCCGGCAGACGTGCCAACAACTGCTGTGCGTAACGCTGCGCCGCCTCGCCGACGACGATGTGGAACGTCTCCGGTGACACCCACGCCACGTCGAGGGAAGCCAGGCGCGGACGATCGACCGCCGCAGGATCGCTCACCACGACGCGCAGACGGGTCGACGCCACCGCGTCCAGCGCAACAATGTTCGTCGCACCGCCGAACACCGCAAGCCACCGTGCCGGATCAGGATCGAGCGGGCCGTCGTGCCCTGCGGCAGCCGACGATGTTGCCGCAGTTGCCGCAGTTGCCGCGGGCGCCGCCGCTGCCACCACCGCCTTTGCTTCAGCCCCACCGCCTTGCGCGATCGTCGTACGGATCTCATCGGCGATGATGTCTGCCTCCGGTCCGATGATCACCTGCACGTTGGTCGCACCGCGCTTTAACACACCCCGCGCGCCGATCGTCTTCAGACCGGCTTCCGAGACCTTGTTCGTATCCACCACCGACAGACGCAGACGCGTCGTGCACGCATCGACGAGCGACAGATTGGCCGCGCCGCCCAGTGCTGCGATATAGCGCGCTGCACGCGGCACCGCGGCGGCAGCCGCCGGCGCCACAAAACCGCCCTTATCGAACGACTCGACCTGCTCGTCATCGCCAGCGGGTTCGCGGCCCGGCGTCGCCATATTGAACCTGCGGATGAAGAAGCGGAACAGGCCGTAGTACACGACGGCATACACCACGCCGATCGGCAACGCCCACCAGCCCCTGGTCGACAGGCCATAGTTCAGCACATAGTCGATCGCACCCGCCGAGAACGTAAAGCCGAGATGAATCCCGAGCGCCGAACAGATCGCAAGCGCGAGCCCCGTCAGCAACGCGTGAATCACGTACAGCACCGGTGCGAGGAACATGAAGCTGAATTCGATCGGCTCGGTCACGCCCGTCAGGAACGAGGTGAGCGCCATCGAGAACAGCAGGCCGCCGACCATCGCGCGGCGCTCCTTCGGAGCCTCATGGAACATCGCAAGGCAGGCTGCCGGCAGGCCGAACATCATGACCGGGAAGAAGCCCGTCATGAAGGTGCCCGCGGTCGGGTCGCCCGCGAAGAAGCGATGCAGGTCGCCCGTCACTGCGGCACCGCCCGGCGGTGTAAAGCTGCCGAACACGAACCACGTCAGCGAGTTCAGGATGTGGTGCAGACCCGTCACCAGCAACAGCCGGTTCAACACACCGAACACGAATGCGCCGATCGCGCCTGCGGTGGTCAGCCAGTGGCCGGCCAGATCGATCGCCGCCTGCACCGGCTGCCAGACGTAGCCGAGCACGATGCCGATCGCCAGACAGGTGACCCCCGTGACAATCGGCACGAAGCGTTTCCCTCCGAAGAACGCGAGGTAGTCGGGCAGCTTGATGTCCTTGTACCTGTTGTACAGCAGCCCGGCGACGATACCGGCCACGATCCCCGACAACACGCCCATGTTGAGCTTGTCGTTGATGTCCTTCATCACCGCGATTTCGATCAGATAACCGATCGCACCCGCGAGCGCCGCCACGCCGTTGTTGTCCTTCGCGAAGCCGACCGCCACGCCGATTGCGAACAGCAGCGGCAGGTTGTCGAAAATCGCACCGCCGGCATCGGCGATCATCTTGATGTTGAACACATCGGGCTGGCCGAGTCGCAGCAGAAGGCCTGCGACCGGCAGCACCGCAATCGGCAGCATCAGCGCGCGGCCCAGGCGCTGAATCTTCAGAAACGGATTCCCATCCATTGACACCTCCAATCCTTTGTCTCTTCGTTGAGTCGTTGCTTTACGTGGTTGTTGAGCGAATTCCGTCGCGGACTGTGTGAGGTTCAGTCCAGCGGCCAGGTTTCGCGGCTCACTGCTCTTACCGCCTGTGCCGATTCCAGCGCCAGAGCATCCTGGGCGCGCTGACGGCACAGTTGATAATCGAGGTTGCGCACCCGCGCCTTGATGCCCGGCACCGACACCGGGTCCACCGACAGCTCGGTCACGCCCAGGCCGACGAGCAGCGGCACGGCCAGCGGATCGCCCGCCAGCGCACCGCACACGCCCACCCATTTGCCATGCTTGCTCGCGCCCTGCACCGTGGCGGCGATCAGCCGCAGCACCGCCGGATGCAGACCATCGGCTTGCGCCGCGAGGTCGGCCTGGCAGCGGTCCATCGCCAGCGTGTATTGGGTCAGATCGTTGGTGCCGATCGACAGGAAGTCCGCGTGTTGCGAAAGCTGATCGGCGAGCAGCGCCGCCGACGGCACCTCGATCATCACGCCGACTTCGATCGGCTCGGTGCGGCCCAACTCACGGGCGAATCCGTCGATGCGCTTGCGCAGCCGCACGATTTCGCCGGAGTCGGTCACCATCGGCAGCAGGATGCGCACGGCGCCCACCGGCTGCACCGCCAGCAGGCCGCGCAACTGGTCGTCAAGCAGATCCGGGCGCACCTGCGCAAGACGGATGCCACGCAGGCCGAGCGCCGGGTTCGGCTCGGGCGGCAGCGTCAGATAATCGACTTCCTTGTCCGCGCCGACGTCCAGCGTGCGGATGATCGCGGTACGGCCGTTCAGCGCGTCGACGATCGACTGGTAGCTTTGACGGTGCTCCTCCGTAGTCGGGGCAGACGCGCGATGGATGAAGAGCAGTTCGGTACGCAGCAGGCCGACAGCATCGGCGCCGTTCTCGACGGCGGTTTTCGCGTCCTCAAGGGTGGCGATGTTCGCGGCCACTTCGATCGCGCGGCCGTCCGAGGTCGCCGCCGCCTGCTGCGACGTGCGGCGGTTCGCTTCGCGCACGCCGGCAAGGCGGGTGCGTTCGTGACGCGCACGTTCGACGTCGAGTTCGGTCGGCGCGAACTCAATTCGCCCGGCCGTCGCATCGACCACCACCTGCGTGCCTTCGGGAATCGCGTGCAGCGCATCGCCGACCGCCACCAGCGCGGGAATGCCGCCCTGCCGCGCGAGAATCGCCGCGTGTGAGGTAGCGCCGCCGCGCGCCATCACCAGTGCCGTGACACGTGTGCGGTCGAGCGACGACAGATCGGAAGGCGTGAATTCTTCCGCCACCAGCACCGCTTCGTCCGGCAGCGTGCGAGCCGCGGCATTCGAGTAGCCCAGCGCGCGCAGCACGCGCTTTTCCAGATCGCGCAGATCGGCGGCGCGTTCGGCGAGCAGCGCGTCGTCGATTTTCGTCAGCACGGCGATCTGTGCGTGGATCGACTCGCGCCATGCGAAGCCAGCGCTCTTGCCGAGGCTGATCAGGTCGCGCGCTGCGTCGAGCAGCGTCGGATCTTCGAGCAGCACACGGTGGACGGCGAAAATGCCCGCTTCTCCGTGTGCGCCGCGTTGTGACGCGTCGCGCACCGTCGTGTTGAGTTCTGCGTCGACGGTAGCCAGGGCCTTGTCGAGCAAACGGCTTTCCGCCGCCGACGTGCCGCTCGCCGTTTCGGGCGGATCGATGTCCGCGTCGTCCCAACGCACCAGCTTGCCAACCGCGATACCCGGCGCCGCACACACGCCGGCGAGCGTATTCGGCGCGAGCGGCGCGCCGTTTGCTTGCGCCACCGGCTGCGGCGCCGGCGAGCCTTGCCGGGCCGGCTTCTCTTCGACTTCGCCATGCGCCTCGCGCAACAGTTCACGCGCGACCGCATCAACCGCGGCGGCCGCCTGCGGGCCGACGCCGAGAATCTCGACCGTCGCGCCCTCGCCCGCACCGAGGCCGAGCAGACCGACAACGCTCCCGATAGGCGCCTTGCGCCCTTCGTACCGCACTTCGATGCGGGCATCGAGACCGCGCGCCGCTTCACGAGCGCGCGCGGCCGGTCGCGCATGCAGGCCGCCCGCGTGGGCGAGCGTGACCGTCTGGCGCGCTTCTTCAGTGATATTGGTGGCCTGCCGCGACGCTTCAGCCGCGGCGCCGCCGCGTGCGCGCAGCACGAGCAACGGTGTTTCGCCGGCCTTCAGCATGCCACCCTCAGCGCGCTCGACGATTTCGAACGCATCCGAATTGGCAATCGCGATCACCGAGACGAGACTCGGTGCATTACACGCAACCACGTCCTGATCGAATTCGATCAGCACGTCGCCGGTATGCACGTGCGCGCCCTGGGCAACTTTCGGCGTAAAACCCCGGCCGTTCAGCTCGACCGTGTCGATGCCGATGTGCAGCAGGATTTCCACACCTTCGGCCGTCGCGAGGGTCACGGCGTGGCCGGTGCGCGCCAGATGTGTGATAACCCCGTCGCACGGCGCGACGAGTTTGCCCACCAGCGGATCCACACCAATGCCGTCGCCGAACATGCCGCCCGAAAACACAGGGTCGGGCACATTGGCGAGCGGCACGACGGGGCCGGTCATTGGGGCGAGCAAAACAATATGGCCTTGGGAATGGCTCATCAAGCGTGACTCCTCGACACGTCGCATCTGCTTTCTCGATCAGTGAGTTTCGGTGACTTTATTCAGATGGCGCGGCGCATCGGGGTTGCGTCCGCGTGCGGCAGCAAGGCCGGCGGCCATCACATAAAAGGAAAGAATCGCGGCGATCGGATCGAGCGCCGCATGGGCCGTCGTGGCGAGCGGCAAGGTGGCTTCGGGCACGTCGACCGGGGCGGCGAGCAGCACGCGCGCGCCGCGCGCCTGCATGTCGCGCGCGAGCTGGATCAGGCCAGGTTGCTCCGGGCCACGCGGCGCGAATACAAGCAGCGGGTAGTCGCGGTCGATCAGCTCCATCGGACCGTGGCGTACTTCCGCGCTCGAAAATGCCTCGGCCTGGATGCCCGAGGTTTCCTTGAGCTTGAGCGCGGCTTCCTGCGCAATCGCGAGACCCAGACCGCGGCCAATCACGATCATGCGTTCGACGCCGCGCAATTCGTCGACGGCCTTCGTCCAGTCGAGCGTGCCCGCCTGGTGCAAAGCATCGGGCAAGCCGCGCAGTGCGCCGAGCAACGCGTCGTCGCGCTGCCAGTGCGCGACCAGCTGCGCGGAAATCGACAGCATGGCGATATAGCTCTTGGTGGCCGCCACGCTCAACTCAGGACCGGCGACGAGCGGCAGATGCCATTCGCAGGCATCGGCAAGCGGCGATTGCGGCGCGTTCACGGCTGCGACGCTCAGCGCGCCGGCATCGCGCAGCGCGGCCATCGTGTCCACCAGGTCCGGGCTCTTGCCGGACTGCGAGAACGCCAGGGCCAACTGGTCGCGCACCTTCAGCGGCGCCTGCTGCAGCGTCGCGACCGACATCGGCAACGAGGCGACCGGCACGCCGATACGGCTCATCGTCAGGCTGGCGAAGTAACTCGCTGCGTGGTCCGAACTACCGCGTGCGACCGTTAGCGCAACATGGCGCGGCTGTTCGGCGAGCTTCTGCGCCAGCGCCTGAACGCGTGACGTATCCGCAAGCTGCGCGGCGACCACTTCGGCAGACGCCAGCGCTTCGTTAAGCATATTCGACAATTGATTCTCCTTCGACGTAAGTCGCGGTCAGCGCCAGTTCACGATCGAACACGACAACGTCGGCCCACGCACCACGTGCGATGCGGCCGCGGTCCTCGATGCCGAGATAGTCGGCGGCGTAGCGCGACAGACGGTTTGAAACATCGGCCATAGGCAGGCCGAGCGAGACAAGATTGCGCAGCGCCTGATCCATCGTCAGGGTGCTGCCGGCGAGCGTGCCGTCGGCGAGCCGCACGCCGCCGAGACACTTCGTGACATGCTGGCTGCCGAGGCGGTATTCGCCGTCCGGCATGCCGGTGGCCGAGGTGCTGTCGGTGACGACGTACACGCGCGGAATCGCACGCATCGCCGCACGGATCGCGCCAGGGTGAACGTGCAGCAGGTCGGGGATGATCTCGGCAAATTCCGCGTGCGCGAGCGCCGCGCCGACCATGCCCGGGTTGCGGTGATGCATCGGCGACATCGCGTTGAACAGATGCGTAAAGCCGCACGCACCGTGCTTGAGCGCGGCGACCGCATCGTCATAGGTGCCGAGCGAGTGGCCGAGCTGCACGCGCACGCCGCGCGCCGCGATTTCGGAAATGATGTCCATGTGGCCGGAGATTTCCGGCGCGATCGTCACCACGCGGATCGGCGCGATCGACAGGTACTTCAGCACCTCGTCGAGCACCGCGGACACGGCGGCATCAGGCTGCGCGCCGAGCTTGCCCGGGTTGATATAGGGGCCTTCCAGGTGAACGCCGAGCACGCGCGAGCCGCCTGGTGTGCGCACACGCGCGACGTCGCCGAGATTGGCCACCACGTTCATCAATTCCTCGCGCGGCGCGGTCATGGTGGTGGCGAGCAGGCTCGTGGTGCCGAAGCGGGCGTGCGTGCGGGTGATGGTTTCGATTGCATCGCCCGCTTCCATGACGTCGGCGCCGCCGCCGCCGTGCACGTGCAGATCGATAAAGCCCGGCAGGATGTAGGGCGCGTCGTTCGTCGACGGGTCCACACGTTCACCTGTGAGCGACGTGATGCGGCCGTTTTCGTATTCGAGCGTGCCGTAAATCCACCCATCGGTGGTGAGTATGTTTCCGGTCAGCATGAGTCTCTCTGATAATACGTAGTGCGATACATAACTGATTCGCGCTCTTCAGCGCGGCGCGAAAGCGGCGCCGCTACTGGCGCAGTTCGGCGACAAAATCGTAGTAATCGTCCCGGCAGTAGGTGTCCGTCAATTCAATCGCGCGCTGGTCCGCGCTATAGCCGATGCGCGTAATCACCAGCAGCGCCGAGCGAGGCTCGATGTCCATCAACGACGCAATCTCGCTCGTCGCATTGACGGCCCGAAAGTGTTGCAGCGCGCGCACCACTGCCATGCCGCGCTGCTCGAGATAGCTGTACAGCGACACGCCGATTGCTTGCGGGTCCGGCACGACCGTGGCCGGCAGCGCCGAATGCTCGACGGCCATCACGATGCCGTCCGCGCGCCGCAGGCGCCGCAGGCTCGCCACCGCTGCGCCGGGCGACAGCCCCAGGTGCACCAGTTCGTCGCGATTCGCGGCGCGGATATCACGCTCCAGCCAGACCGAGTCGGGACGAAAGCCGCGCTGCTGCATCTTTTTCGTGAAGCCCGTGAGGCGCGACAGCGGATCTTCGACGCGCGGCGTAATGAAACTGCCCGCACCGCGGGCGCGCCGGATCAGCCCCTGCTCCACCAGCAACTCGATCGCCTTGCGCGCGGTGATGCGCGACACGCCGATGGCATCCGACAGCGTGCGCTCCGACGGCAAGGCTTCACCCGCCGACCAGGCGCCGCAATGAATCGCCGTCGCGAGGTTGCGGGCGAGTTGCAGGTAAAGGGGCGTGACGTTGCGAGCGTCAGGCATCAGGGCGGACCAGCGTGTTTCCATGGGACTCAAGTGGATCGGAAGGAAAAACACGACCTGCGAAACGAGAGCCCATTATATAACCAACATAATACCAGTCAATCGAGTGGTCCCGTGCCAGTCAAATTTCCATCAAAGCCTTGATGGATAAGGAATTCATGGCAATCCTGGGGATGTTTTCAGGCACTTTCGGTGATCGGTATTTACCCGTATCCGGGATGATTTCGCGCTTTGGAGCGGACCACTGGTTCGCTAACGCACGGATAAAATGCCCTGTCCCCTATAGGTTTGTAATACCAATATTTCGTATGCATACTTCGAAGACAGCCACGCCATTTTTTATATAGGATGGCATCCAATAGATTGATCCGTGAAACCCGCACCATCCTGGGAGAGCCGTACGTTGACCGATTCCGCAGCGCTGCGGCGCGCTGAGGCCGTCCGCCACTTCAACCGCTTCTATACGCAACACATCGGTGCGTTGCACGAGCATCTGCAAAAGAGCGCGTTCTCGTTGACCGAGGTCCGTGTCCTGCATGAACTGGCACGCGGGCGAGCGCAAACCGCCACCGTCCTCGCGCGCAATCTGGGACTCGATAGCGGCTATCTGAGCCGCCTGCTGACCAGCTTCGAGCGCCGCAACCTGATCACCCGGCGCCCGTCCGAAACCGACGCGCGTCAATCGCTGATTGCACTCACCGAGCAAGGCCGCCTGGCTTACGAACCGCTCGACGCCGCAGCCATCGAGGAAGTGCTCTCGGTGCTCGAGCGGCTCGAATCCGCCTCGCAGGAACAGTTGATCGGCGCGATGAAGGTCGTCGAACGGCTGCTCAGCGACCGGCCGCGGCGCGGCATCATTACGTTGCGGACGCCGCGCGCGGGCGAATATGGCTGGCTTGTCTATCGACAGGCGCTGCTGTTCGCAAGCGAACACGATTGGGATCACTCGTTCGAAGGCCTGCTCGCGCGGGTCATCGCCGATTTCACCCAGCACCACGACCCGCTGCGCGAGACCTGCTGGATCGCCGACCAGGACAGCGCGATTGTCGGTTCGGCACTGGTCGTCGGCGTGTCGAGCACGGTTGCACGGATCAGGCTGCTCTATATCGAACCCGACATGCGCCGGCTCGGCATCGGCACGCAACTGGTCGAAGAATGCGTACGGTTTGCGCGACGCGCGGGCTACGCGAAGCTCACGCTCTCCACCGCCACGGCGCTCGAGCAGTCGCGGCGGCTCTGCGAGCGCACCGGTTTTGTTTGCGCCGGAGCGGCCCCGGAACGGCGCTTTGGACACGACCTGACAGTTGAACGCTGGGAGCGCGATCTGTAGGTGCGCTCGGGATGACAGGTCAGTATTCCGCGGTTGCGGGTCAGTCAGAAGATGATCGTTCCCAGCAGCGCCGCCATCGCCACGACCAGCCATGGTGGCGCGCGTAACCCAGCCAGCAGGACCAGCGCGACCGTCGCAAAGGCAACGTCGGTCGTGCTGCGAAGCATGTGGACGCACAACGGAGAGTAGAACGCCGCGGCGAGCAACCCCACGACAGCCGCGTTGATACCCATCAACGCGTAGCGGATCCAACGCACCGCGCGCAAGCGGTCCCATACCGGCAGCACACCGGTGACCAGCAGAAACGAGGGCAGAAAGATCGCCACCACGGCGACCGCGGCACCGACCACGCCCGCCGGCTGCTGGCTGGACACGCTGCCGAGGAAGGCCGCAAAGGTGAAGAGCGGCCCCGGCACCGCCTGCGCGAGACCGTAGCCGGCGATGAACGCATCGGGCCGGACCCAGCCGGACGGCACTACCACCGATTCGAGCAACGGCAAGACGACGTGACCACCACCAAACACGAGCGAGCCCACGCGGAAAAAGCTGCTGAAGAGATGCACTGCATAGTTGCCAGTCAGGCTCGCCAGCGCCGGCAAGCCAAACAGCAAGCCGGCGAAGAGCAGCAGCGCAAACGCCGAATGCGCGACCGTGCCGCTGCGGATCCGCTCCACCGCGCTGGCCGGCACGGGCAAACGATGACGCAACAGCCAGCCGGCGAGTGCACCGAACAGCAGGGCGGCGATCTGCATGAGCGGAGTCGCAACGGACAGCATCATGATGGCCGCCACTGCGGCAATCGCCAGCCGAGGCAGATCGGGACACAGTGAGCGAACCATGCTCCAGAGGGCCTGCGCGACGACCGCCACCGCCACTAGCCCCAGGCCATGCAGCCAACCCGCGGAGATCGCGCCGGCACCGTAATGCGTCATCGCAAGACCAAAGGCGCACATCAACACCGCGGACGGCAACGTGAAGCCGAGCCACGCGGCGATCGCCCCCGCAGGACCGCTCTGCCGCAAACCGAGGGCGATGCCGACCTGGCTGCTCGATGGCCCCGGCATGAACTGGCACAGCGCAACGATATCGGCGAACGCGTCGTCGCTTAGCCATGCCCGTCGTTTGACGAACTCGTCACGAAAGAAGCCGATATGGGCGACCGGCCCGCCGAAACAGGTCAGCCCCAGCTTCAGGAAAATCAGGAAAATGCGTGGTGCGCTGAGACGCACCAGGGAAGGCGTTGAAGCCATGTGGCAATCCTCGTCGAACAGGCGTGGCGAATTATCCGGCATCTGCGGCGTGGCTATCGCGACACGCCGTATTTTTGCTGCCGCACGCTTCGCTGCGCTGTCCGGCCCGGCGAAAAAAAAAGCGCCATGGTTTCTTTCCCAGTGCGCTTTCTGTCACAGCCATCGAACCGGCCCGGCGGCTAGCCATGCACTTAGAACGACGGCACCACCGAACCGTTGAACTGGGTCTTGATGAACTGGCGCACGTCTTCTGACTGGTAAGCCGCCACCAGTTTCTTCACCCACGGCTTGTCCTTGTCCTGCGTACGCACGGCGATCAGGTTCGCGTACGGGCTATGAATGTCCTCGAGCGCGATCGCATCTTTGGTCGGCTGCAAGCCACCGGCAAGTGCGTAGTTGGTGTTGATCGCCGCCGCGTCGACGTCGGACAACGAGCGCGGCAGTTGCGCCGCATCCAGCTCGACCAGCTTCACCTTCTTCGGATTGCCGGCGATGTCGAGCGGCGTCGCACTGTTGCCATTCGCGCCGGCACCGGCCTTCAGCCTGATGACACCTTGAGCCTGCAGCAACAGCAGGGCACGGTTCTCGTTGGACGGATCGTTCGGCACGGCGACCTTCGCGCCCTGCGGCAGATCCTTCAGTGACTTCAGCTTCTTCGAGTAGATGCCGAGCGGCGAGATGTAGGTAAGACCGGCGCTGACGATCTTGTAGCCGCGCTGTTTGACCTGGCTATCGAGGTAGGGCTGATGCTGGAAGCTGTTGGCGTCCAGATCGCCCGCGTCGAGTGCGGCGTTCGGCTGCACGTAGTCGTTAAATTCGACAACCTTCACGTTCAGGCCTTCGCCCTGCGCCACTTTCTGGACGACTGCCCAGATTTGCGCGTCGGGGCCGCTGATCGTGCCGACCTTGATGAGCTTATCGTCGGCGTGCGCGCCGAAACTGGTCACGAGGGCTGCGGTGGCGACAACTGCGGAGAGGGCTTTGAGGAAATTTCTGCGCTGCATGTAATTCTCGCTGTTTCTGATCGGTGTCAGATTCGGATGAAAAGCTGGCGACGTTGATAGGTGTGCGATGCATGCCGCCAACTGGACCGCAAATGGTCTCATACCGAGAACCAGAAGTGAAATATCGGGATCTCATATCGGTATGCATGCGTGACCTGAGGGGCGTCGGCCGCGTGCCGTGGCGCAACGCCCCTAGCGGCACACCCAGGCGTTGCCGCCAACGCGCTGGCGTGACGGAGCGTTGACGAAGCGCAGGGCACTCGCACGCTCATAACCGACCTGAACGATAATTTGACGGGTATGGCCGCACCCACTTGCAGCCAACACCCTTAAACGAGGCCCCCATGTACGTCATCAATCTCACCTACATCGCGCCGCTCGAGCGCATCGACGACGCGCTCGAGGCGCATCGCGAGTTTCTCGGGCAACAGTTCGAGGCCGGGGTGTTCGTGGCCGCCGGCCCGAAGGTGCCGCGCGACGGAGGGGTCATTCTTGCGATCGACATCGAACGCGACAAGCTCGACGCCATTCTCGCCAGCGATCCGTTCGCGCAGCAACACGTGGCACGTTATGACATCACGCAATTCAAGGCGACGCGGCTCGCACCAGGGCTGAATCTTCCGACGCCGGCGTGAGTCGTCAAGGCAGGGATGAGCGGCACTGCGAAGGAACACCGGAAGGCCCCGCGCTTGCTCAGCAAGCGCCCGGGGCCACGCCTCAATCGAGCAGCAGCTTGATGTCGTGCACCCAAGGCGCGGCGCCCTGCTCGTCGCGGGCGAAGAGACGCAGCTTGCCGTCGGGATCGAAGACATAGCTGGCGGCCGTGTGGTCCATGGTGTAGCTGTCGGGCGTCTTGCCCGGCACCTTCGCGTAGTAGACGCGGAAGTCCTTGGTCACCTTGGTGAGCTGCGCCTGATCGGCGGGGCGCAAGCCGACAAACGAAGGATCGAACGCCGGCACATACTGCGCCATCAACGCTGACGTATCACGCTCGGGATCGACGGTGACGAACAGGACCTGGACGCGTTTCGCATCCGCCTGGCCAAGCTGCTGCAGCGCCTGGGAAAGCTCGGCCATCGTCGTCGGACACACGTCCGGGCAATGCGTATAGCCGAAGAACAGCACGACCACCTTGCCCCTGTAATCCGCGAGCGTGCGGATCTTGCCACTGGTGTCGGGCAGCGCGAAGTCCGTGCCGAACTGCGTGTTGCCGGTGATGTCGAGGTTCTGGAACGACGGTGCTGGTTTGCCGCAACCTGCAGCCAGTACCGCGCCGCCAAGCGCGCAGGCCATCAAGGCGGCGCGCGTCACGCGCGCTAGCCGGTTTTTGAGCATGGTTTTACGCGCCGATCAGGACACGTGCATAGTGGTCGATCAACAGCGCCGCAAACAGCAGCGACAGGTAAATGATCGAGTAACGGAAGGTCTTGCGCGCGAGCGTGTCGGAATATTCCCGATAAATCTTCCACGCGTAGCCGAGGAACACGGCGCCGAGCAGCGCCGCCGCGACCAGATACACGATGCCGCTCATGCCGGAGATGAACGGCATCATCGTGACCGCGAACAGGATCACGGTGTACAGGAAGATATGCAGCCGCGTGTACTGCTCGCCGTGCGTGTTGGGCAGCATGGGCAGGCCGGCGTTTTCGTAGTCCTTGCGGCGGTAGAGCGCGAGCGCCCAGAAATGCGGCGGCGTCCACACGAAGATGATCAGCACGAGAATCCATGCGTCACCGGGTACGTGACCGGTGACCGCGGCCCAGCCGAGCGCCGGCGGCATCGCACCCGACGCACCGCCGATCACGATGTTCTGCGGCGTAGCCGGCTTGAGCAGCAGCGTATAGATGACCGCGTAGCCGACGAAGGTGGCGAGCGTGAGCCACATGGTCAGCGGATTGGCGAACGTATAGAGCGTCCACATGCCGAGGCCACCGAGCACAGCGGAAAACAGCAGGATTTGTACGGAGGTGATTTCGCCGCGTGCGGATGGACGCCATGACGTGCGGCGCATCTTCGCATCGATTTTCTTTTCGACGAGGCAGTTGATGGCGAACGCCGCACCGGCCAGCAGCCAGATGCCGACGGTACCGCCGATCAGGACAGTCCACGGCACCATGCCGGGCGTGGAGAGGAACATACCGATGACCGCGCAGAACACGGCGAGTTGCGTGACGCGCGGCTTGGTCAGCGCGATGTATTGGGAGATCCGGCTACCGGGAGTCTGGGAAAGAGTTGTGCTGTCCATGATGGGTCACGCTGGCGCGGCATCGCGCGCAGGCAACGCGGCGCGGCCGGGACGGCTATAAGCGATTCGAAAGTTTAGCATAACGAGCAGCAGCAGCAGGATCGCGGCGCCACCGTTATGGGCGACTGCAATGGACAGCGGCCATTGCAGGACAATGTTCGACAGACCCGTGACGAACTGGATCAGCACCACCAGCAACACGCCGTTGGCGGGCCGCCGCAGCGATTCGAAGCGGCGCACCTTCAGCGCAAACCAGAGCAGATAGGCCACCACCAGGATCGCAAAGGTCCGATGGGTCCAGTGGATGGCCACCAGTGCATCCTGGGTGATCATTTCACCGTCGCCGGTCATGCCGAGCGCGCGCCACAGGTGAAAGCCGTGCGCGAAATCCATCGGCGGGATCCATTGGCCGTTGCAGGTGGGGAAGTCGGTACACGCGAGCACCGCATAATTCGTGCTGACCCAGCCGCCCAGAGCGATCTGCACGATCAGCAGCGCCAGTCCGGCAAGCGCGGCGGCGCGCCAGTGCGCGGCCTCCGGTTCATACGCGGGCAGCGGCGTCTGACGGGCCGCCAGCCAGCCGAGCGTGCCGAGCAGTGCAAGGCCCAGTAAAAGGTGCGTCGTCACGATTACCGGTTGCAGCTTCATCGTTACCGTCCACGCGCCGAACGCGCCCTGCACGAGGATCAACAGCAACAAGGCAGTGGGCCACCACGGCGACACGTGCAGTGGACGCCGCTTGATGCGCGCGGTCCACGCGATCACCGTCTGCGCGACGATCAGCACGCCGATCGCCATGGCGAAATAACGGTGGATCATTTCGATCCAGGCCTTCGTCATGCTCACGGGCCCGGTGGGCATGGCCTGATGAGCCGCGGCAATCGCCGCATGCGCGATAAACGGCGACGAGGTGCCATAACAGCCAGGCCAGTCAGGGCAGCCCAGACCGGAGTCGGTCAGGCGGGTGAAGCCTCCGAACATCACGAGGTCCAGCGTCATGAAGGTGGTGACCCAGACCAGCTTGCGGAATTTGTCGTCGTCGGCCTTGACCCACACGTAGGACAGCGGCAACAACGCAATACACAAGCCAATCAGGCCCAGTTGCAGTACGAACATCTCTCTAGCCTTCTCGCGATAGCGTAGCGCCCAGTGGTGCCAGGGTCGCCAGTCGTGCCAATGGTGCAGCAAACGGCCCAACTGGCGGCGTCATGAGCGGTGCGATAAAACGCCGCATCAGCCGATGCTCGACCACTTCAGCAGCTTCGTGATGTCGCCCTTGATCTTGCTCGGGTTCGGGTCTTTCGGGAAACGCATCATCAGATTGCCGTTCGGATCGACCACGAAGATGTGATCGGTGAGCGTCGTGCCGGCATCCACAGGCAGCCAGGCGGCGAGCGCGGCCGGGTCGGCGACCAGCTTCCTCGTGTCCGGATAGGCCTTCTGGATCACGTCAGCCACGTTCGACGCATCGGTGCGCAGCCAGACCTCGACCACGCGCTCGCGCTCGGGCCCCTGCGTTGCACGCACCTGACGCATGAAATACAGCTTGGTCACGCAGGCCTTGTCGCACGCGCTGCTGTCGACGGACACCAGCAGCCAGCGGCCGCGCAGCGACGTGAGCTGCACCGGCTTGCCGTCTTCGCCCGTGACGACGAGCGCATCGGGAATCGGCCGCTGCGGCTCGACCAGCGTACCGTAGCTGGTCGTGCCGCCGCTCGGCCTGATCACGTAATAGGTGAAGTACGAACCGATGACCGGCGCGGCGCAGATAAGCGCGATCAGCAGCATCATCCAGCGGCCGCGTCGCCACGATCCTTTGCCGCGGGGCTGCTGAGGCATGGCCGCCGGTCCAGCGGATTTGCCGGACTGCGGCGAACGGGGAGATTGCGTCGACACTACAGAACCTCTTTCAATGATGGCGCGGCCGCAGCGCTCAGGCTGCGCGGCCGCGCGCGATGCGTTACGCGCTGGGCGCGTGCTCTTTCTTTGCTGCGCGGCGCGCGGCATATAAACCGAAACCCAGCGCCGCGACCGCCATGGCCCACCACTGGAACATGTAGCCGTAGTTGCGTTCTACGTCAGTGGTCGGCGCCGGCCAGTCGCGCACGAGCTTATCGCCGTCGTCGCTCAACTGCTCGATCACGAACGGCTGCAGCGGAAGGCCGGTCTCCGCGGCGTAGCTGCTCACGTCCAGATTCTGGCGAATCAGCTGATGCGCAGCGGACCCGCCCTGCCCCAGCTCGAACGCGCGGGTCGCGTCGGCGCGCGCGATACCTTCAATTTCGATCTGACCCGAGGGCGTCGCATACGGTTCGATCGTGGTGCGGTTGTTCACGTTGCGCGGCAACCAGCCGCGATTGACCAGCACGTAGCCGCCGTCCGCGAGTTTAAAGGGCATCACGACGTAAAAGCCCGGCTGGTCGTTATACGGGCGATTATCGAGGTACACCACCTTGTCCGCCACGAAGCTGCCCCGTGCGCGCACCCGGTGAAACTCGATATCTTTCAGCGCAATCGGCGCACTGCCGATCGACTGGGCCGGCGCGTTTTCATACTGCGTGATGTGTGCCTGCAGCGCCTCTTTCTGATGCGCGCGATCGCGCTGCCAGAAACCGAGCCGCACGGTCACCGCCACGACGATCAGGATCAGCAACGCAGGCAACCAGCGGATCTTCATCGTGCCTGCCCCACCGGTACACGCGGCGCAACGCACGGTGCGATAATAGCCATATTGCCTATGCGCTCCTGAATTTCAGCTGATTTCATGCACATTCTTGTTCCCATCGCCTTCGCCCTGATCATCGCCAGCATGGCCTCGGCGCTGTATTTCATGATGCACGACCGAGGTACGACGAAACGCATGGTCTGGTCGCTCGCCACGCGCGTGGGCCTGTCGATCTCGCTGTTCCTGTTCATCCTGTTCGCGCACTGGATGGGCTGGATCCAGTCGACCGGTATCCCTTACGGCCGCTAGGCCGCAGCTACCTGCCGCGCTGCGCGGCTGGCGCTCACGCCTGGTGCCGACGGCGGTCCAGCCGCCGGGTGCCTCCAGCGTGCCTTCTGGCTGCCCTCCGCGGGATTCGCCCGGGTTACCCGCCCCGCGTCGTCATGCCAGCGTAGTAGCCTGCCTCCGGCCCGCCCGGTACCACCTGCTGGCCTCATCGCGCAGCGCAGTGCGCCAACCTCCCGGCTCATAAGCAAAACGCCGCCCTGACAGGGTCGAGGGCGGCGCTGCATCAGTCCTGCATATTACTCGCGGGCCTCACTGCCTGCAGCGAAGCCGGCAACTCAAGCGCCTGCGCGTAGCCGGTCACCGGTACGGCGCGCAGGCGAGAACCCCTTACAGCCAGTACACGACGACGTACAGCCCGAGCCACACGACGTCCACAAAGTGCCAGTACCAGGCGGCGCCTTCAAAGGCGAAGTGATGCTCAGCAGTGAAGTGACCGCGGATCACCCGCACCAGCACCACCGTCAGCATCGTGCCGCCGAGGAACACGTGGAAACCGTGGAAGCCGGTCAGCAGGAAGAAGGTCGAGCCATAGACGCCCGAGGCCAGCGTCAGGTTCAGTTCGTTGTACGCGTGGTAATACTCGAAACCCTGCAGGAACAGGAAGCACAGGCCAAGCAAGACCGTCGCAGCCAGCCACGCGATCGTCTTGTTGCGATGGTTTTCACGCAGCGCATGGTGGGCGACGGTCAGCGTCGCACCCGAGGACAGCAGCAGCGCGGTGTTGATGGTCGGCACCGGCCACGGCTGCATCGACTTGAACTGCGACACCAGCGTCGCCGGACCGGTGTTCGGCCAGACCGCCGAGAAATCCGGCCAGATCAGCTTGTAGTCGAGGCTGCCCAGCTGATGCATCGCGATTTCACGGGCATAGAACAGCGCGCCGAAAAACGCGCCGAAGAACATGACTTCCGAGAAGATGAACCAGCTCATGCTCCAGCGGTACGACTTGTCGACTTTCTTGCCGTACATGCCGCCTTCGGACTCGGAAATCGCATCACCGAACCAGTGCCACAACGTGTAGAGCAGCCACAGCAGGCCAGCGAGTACCGTGATAGGCGCCCAGCTTTCGCCGTTGATCCACGCCGCAAGCGATGACAGCATGACCAGCAGCCCGATGGCCGCGTTGATCGGATGCCGCGACGGATGCGGTACGAAATAGTACGGGCTCTCGTTTTGACCGCTCATTCTTGATTCTCCACTTCAGTCCAGTTGTTCCGCTTGGTCCGGTTTAGTCCGGCTGTATCTTCGGCGGCGCGTCGATACCGCACCGCTTCACTCTCATCTCGGGACCGCATTTGGCCCAGTGCTGCCGCTTCAACTCACCAGCCTTATCCCACCACTGCGCGCACGACGAGAATCAGCACGCAGATAAAGATGGCCGCCCCTATCAGCGCAGCGGCCAGCACGTGCAGCGGATTGAGCTGGGTTGCATCCGCCTCCAGGTCGCGCCGTTTGCGCACACCGAAAAACGCCCACAACACGGCTTTCATCGACTGGCCGAAGCTGCCTTTCCTGCCACCGCTCCCGCCACCACCGCCGTTGTCGCTCATTACTGTCATCTTCCTTTGCCCGCGGTGCGTCCCGTCAGGCAGGCCTGGCTGCCGTTGCCGCACCATTGCCTGCCGGTCCCGCCGTCCCGCCCGTCACCGGCGCAGGCGCATTCAGTTCGAAGAAGGTGTACGACAACGTGATCGTTTTCACATCCTTCGGCAATTTCGGGTCGACGACAAACACCACCGGCAACCGCTTCGTCTCGTTCGCAGCCAGCGTCTGTTGCGTGAAGCAAAAACATTCGATCTTCCTGAAGTACTCGGTGGCCTGTTTCGGCGCGTAGCTCGGAATGGCCTGCGCGTGAATCGTGCGCCCCTGTTCGTTGCTTACCGTGTACATCACCGTCGTCACTTCGCCAGGATGCACGTCGAGGCTATGTTGCTCCGGCTTGAAACCCAGCGGGCCGCGCGCGTTCGCATCGAACTCGACCGAAATCGTGCGGCTCAGGTCGACCTGCGTATTCTTCGCTTCCCGTACCGTCGCGTCGCGCTGCACGAGATTGTTGATGCCGGTAATCTGGCAGATTGCGCGATACATCGGCACCAGCGCAAACCCGAAGCCGAACATCAGAACCGCCACGACGACGAGCTTGATCAGCATCGACCGGTTAAACGAGCGGTCGGCCTCGACCGGCGGTTGCGTCGACATCGAACTTCCTTAACAAACCATCAAACCAGCTCGGGCAAAACAGTGCAGCAACAGGTGCAGCAGCAGGTGTAGCAAGCGCTCAGGAGAAAAAAGCCCGCTTGACGAAGATGCCCACAAAAAACGTGGCGGCGACGGCAAGCATGATCAGACCGAGCCGCACGTTGCCCGCGCGAATCTCCTCGAGCGACCGTCTTTGTTGTGGATTCCGGGTCATGCTGGCGTTTCTCGATACTTCACTGACAGAGGGCGCCGCTCAACAGCGGTGCGGCTTTGCGGTGCCCGGTCCGGCTCGCGCCTGAACCGGGACAACCGCGATCAAATATCGCTTACTCGACCGTCGGCGGATTTTCGAACGTATGGAACGGAGCCGGGCTCGGCACGGTCCATTCGAGGCCCGTTGCGCCATCCCACGGTTTGTCGCCCGCCTTTTCGAGGTCGCCACCGCCACGGTAAGCCGGCAGTGCGACTGCAAACAGGAAGTACACCTGGGCGAGGCCGAAGCCGAACGCGCCGATCGTAATGACCTGGTTCCAGTCGGTGAACTGCGCCGGATAGTCAGCGTAACGACGCGGCATGCCGGCGAGACCCACGAAGTGCATCGGCAGGAACGCGAGGTTAAAGAAGATCATCGACGCCCAGAAGTGGATCTTGCCGCGCGTCTCGTTGTACATCCAGCCTGTCCACTTCGGCGACCAGTAGTACCAGCCGGAGAAGAGCCCGAACAGCGAACCCGCCACCAGCACGTAGTGGAAGTGCGCGACCACGAAGTAAGTACCGTGATACTGGATGTCGAGCGGCGCCATGGCCAGCATCAGGCCCGTCAAACCGCCGAACGTGAACACGAACAGGAAGCCCACGGCGAACAGCATCGGGGTTTCGAACGTCAGCGAACCGCGCCACATCGTCGCAACCCAGTTGAACACCTTCACGCCTGTCGGCACGGCGATCAGCATCGTTGCATACATGAAGAACAGCTGGCCTGTGACCGGCATGCCGGTCGCGAACATGTGGTGCGCCCAGACCATGAACGACAGGATCGCGATCGACGACGTTGCGTACACCATCGAGCTATAGCCAAACAGCGGCTTGCGCGAGAACGCCGGAATCACCTGCGACACGATCCCGAACGCCGGCAAGATCATGATGTACACCTCGGGGTGGCCGAAGAACCAGAAGATATGCTGGTACATCACCGGGTCGCCGCCGCCGGCTGCATTGAAGAACGACGTGCCGAAGTGGCGGTCGAACAGCAGCATCGTGATTGCACCGGCCAGAACCGGCATCACGGCGATCAGCAGATAAGCGGTGATGAGCCACGTCCACGCGAACATCGGCATCTTCATCAGCGTCATGCCCGGCGCGCGCATGTTCAGGATCGTCACGACGATGTTGATACCGCCCATGATCGAGGAGGCACCCATCAAGTGGACTGCGAAAATCGCGAAGTCCATGCCCGGGCCCATCTGCGTCGACAGCGGCGCGTACAGCGTCCAGCCCGCGGCGGTTGCCCCGCCCGGCGCGAAGAACGAGCCGACCAGCAGCACGGCAGCGACCGGCAGGAGCCAGAAGCTGAAGTTGTTCATCCGCGCAAACGCCATGTCCGATGCGCCGATCTGTAGCGGCACCATCCAGTTCGCGAAACCGACGAATGCCGGCATGATCGCGCCGAACACCATGATCAGGCCGTGCATGGTGGTCAACTGGTTGAAGAACTCGGGGCGCATGATCTGCAGACCGGGTTCGAACAGCTCGGCACGGATCATCAGCGCCATCACGCCCCCTGACAGGAACATGGTGAACGAGAAGATCAGGTACAGCGTACCGATATCCTTGTGGTTGGTGGCGTACAGCCAGCGGCGCCAGCCATGCGGCGTCTCATGGGCATGGTCGCCGTGCACGTGCTCGTGGCCCGCGACTACATCGTGTCCAACACTAGACATGACAAT
Organism: Paraburkholderia sp.; assembly: GCA_035948995.1. GTDB lineage: Bacteria > Pseudomonadota > Gammaproteobacteria > Burkholderiales > Burkholderiaceae > Paraburkholderia. Next base: position 36,887 of record DASZIR010000105.1, read on the forward strand.
CTCCTAAAGCGAATACTGCGGTGCTGACCATGAACACGTCAGGCTGCCGGACTAATCTGAACACGCCGGGCTTCTTTTGCATCGCTGCCGCCCGTGACCGTTTCCGGCTTCTTCAAAATGATGTGATCTTCGGCGATGCCGGCTGCCTTCAGCGCGTCGCGCACGGCCTCCGCGCGGCTCTTCGCGAGCTTCGCATTGACCTCGGCTGAGCCGGTCGCGTCGGTAAAGCCCGACAGCGTGAACTTCGCGTCCGGATGCGCCTTCGCGTAATCCGCGGCGGCATCGACGGCTGCCTTGGCGTCCGCCGGCAGCGTGCTCTTGCCGGTTTCGAAGTAGACGTTGGCCGGCAGAGCGGCCTGCGGCTGCGACGCTGCGCTGTCCGAACCGCCCGCAGCCGGTGCTGCAGACGATGCGGCTTCGGCGCCGCTCGCGGCCGCTGCGCCGCTGGCGCCCGCTGCCGCGTCAGCCAGGTGATCGCCGCCTTCCGGCATCGTGCCGTTGCGTGCGTCCGCAACCTGTTTCGGCTGGAGAATGTCGCCGGTGTGGTTGCCCCACGAATTACGTTCGTACGTGATCACCGAAGCGATTTCGACGTCGGAGAGCGTCGGCGCCCACGAAGGCATCGCATTCTTGCCCTTCAATACGAGGCTCACGTGCTGGGCGATCGGGCCGTTGGCGATCTTGCTGCCGTCCAGTGCCGGGAACGCGCCTGCGCCCTTGCCGGTCGGCTGGTGGCAGACCGCGCAGTTCGACGCGTAGACCTTGCCGCCGCGGTCCATCAGCTCGGCCATCGTGTAGGTCTTGTTCGGATCGTCCGCGCCGGCGGCCATTTTCTTCTTCTGGTCGTCGACCCACTTCGCGTAGTCGTCAGCCGAGAGCACCTCGACGACAACCGGCATGAACGCGTGCTCCTTGCCGCACAGCTCCGTACAGAAGCCGCGGAACGTGCCCGTCTTGTCAGCCTTGAACCAGGTGTCGCGCACGAAGCCCGGAATCGCATCCTGCTTCACGCCGAAGGCCGGCACGTACCAGGAGTGAACCACGTCGTTCGCGGTGGTAATAATGCGGATCTTCCTGTCGACCGGCACCACGAGCGGGTTGTCGACTTCCTGCAGATAGGTGTCGGTCTTCGGCATGTCGCCGTTGACCTCAGCGCGCGGCGTGCTAAGCGTGGACAGGAAGCTGATGCCTTCGCCCGGGCCCTTCACATAGTCGTAGCCCCACTTCCACTGGTAACCGGTCACCTTGATGGTGAGGTCCGAGTTGGTGGTGTCCTTCATCGCGACGACGGTCTTGGTGGCGGGCAGCGCCATCAGCACGACGATGACGAACGGTACGATCGTCCAGATGATTTCAACGGTGGTGCTTTCGTGGAAATGGGCGGCCTTGTGGCCCTTCGACTTGCGGTGCGCAAAGATCGAATAGAACATCACGCCGAACACGCCCACGAAGATCACCGTACAGAGGATCAGCATGAACGTGTGGAGGTGGTAGAGCTCCTCAGCGATCGCGGTTGCAGGCGGCTGGAGATTGATCTCGTTGACGGCGGGGCCGCCCGGACTATCACCCACTGCCAGCGCCGCGCCTGCAAAGAGCAGCCCGCTAAGCGCCAGCCCGCCCATGAGGGCTCGCTTGATTGTTTTCATAGCTTCCTTACCCAAAATTTCCATTCAAACCCTCGACCCCGCTGGAAGGCTGTCTCGCGCTCCCCCTGGAACGACGCGCGCATCAGAGCGTCTAGCAACGCCTGAGCCACATGCGCAGTTCGCCTGCGAACTGCGCGCGCCGATACTGCGCGAGGTGTTGCCCGATCATGATCGTCTCACCGCGCGAGACCAGTTTGATCTGGTCACGCGGCGTTGCACCCGCTTCAATCCGCACCCAGCGCGGATTGAATTCGAACTGCGTGAGTTGCTCCGCACTCACCTGCTCGATCACGAGCCGGTTCGGGAACAGCCTGACGCGTTCGTAATCGACAGCATGACGCGCGTATATTGCAAAAGCGATACCTACCGCCAGCAATTCAATGCCAGTGAACGGCAACACCAGCCAGGCGCCGATCAGAACCAGCATGAACGCAATTACCAGCGAGACCACCGCAAGCGATACATAGAAGCACACGAACTGCTTCGGGGACACCGAACAGTTGCGTTTCATCATCCAGTCTTTCAGGACCGGTTCCGAATCCGCCAGCAGATCAGATGACACCATCGCTGCCTCCTGCGAATTGCCCCTTGCCGCTGCCTGTTACCTTGTCCTGCAGCCCAGCGCCTCGGGCCCGCCGCCCCAGATGTGGGAACTCCGAGCGACAAACTGACGCATTATAGGCGCGTTCTATGGCATCCACAAGCAACGCCCTATCGGCTTGCAAGCCAGATGCGACAAGCCTCTGCGCCGTTTTGACGCACCCTGCAAGGCACTTTTGCCACGGTAATTTCAGACATAACAGATGTCCTCTTTACCGCTTCAACGATTCTTCGACGGGCCGCGTCCAATGTCCTCGAGACGCACGATTCCGTAACCTTCAGCGGTCATGCGCGGCACCGCTTTCCATGCGTGCCCATAGATTACTTCGAAGGTCAGGGCAAGCGTGCCGTCCGCGCGCCGGCGAGCCTCCAGCGCCGCCAGCAGCGCCTTGTAGAGGCGCCGTGCGGCGGGAATCGAAGCGGGGTTTGAACCCAACTCGCGCTCGAACGGGTAAGCGCCCCAGCGGCGCACATCCGCGAGCAGCGACTGCGGCGACTTATACGTAATGGTGAGTACTTCCTGGTCCATCACCGGGATCTCGAAGCCGCTCTCGACCAGCATATCGCCCAGGTCGTGCATGTCGACGAAGTCGATCACGTGCTTGCGGGAAGCCACGCCGTGCGCCGCCTCGACTTCGGCGTAGGCGCCGCGCAACTCCTTGAGGCTGTCGGGGCCGAGCGTGCTGAACATCAGCAGGCCGCCCACCTTCAGCACGCGCTGCCATTCGGGGAAGACGAGATCCGGTCGCGAGTGCCAGTGCAACGCGAGATTTGACCAGATGAATTCGAACGCGCCTGCCGCAAACGGCAGGGCCGAGAAGTCGGCCTGTGCGAAGCGCGGACCGCGCGCGCCGAGCGCCTTGCCGATCGATGCCGGCAGAAAGCGGCGCCAGCTGGTATCGCCGGCGTCATGCCGCAAGGCACGCGTGAGCATCGCATGCGATAGATCCGTGCCGAATACGGGCGCCTCGGGGAAGCGCTCACGCAAGCCGGGCAGGTCGTCGCCTGCGCCGCAACCCGCGTCCAGCACGCTTGCCGGACTGACCTTGATGTAGTCGAGACGCTCGCGCATGCGCTGCGCGATCTCGCGCGGCAGGAACGCAACGTCATCGAAGGTCGCCGCGCGGCGATCGAAAATCCGCCGAAGACGCCGGGAATCATAGGCCGGACGGCCGGATTTTGCGGGAGATGAGGACATGGGGGCCACACGGACGAAGAGTGCGAAGTATACTCGCTCGCTCCCCTGCGTTCAGCGCAGGAGGCCTTTAGCGGGCGGCCCATTCATGCGATTTCAGGCATCTGGTTTTCCCTCCGGTAGCCGGCTTGCACACTTTGCAACCCGGATCGGTTCAGTGTGGCCGCGCCTCGCTCACGCCGCGTTGCCCAATCTGTGCGCACTGTGCGGCAATTTGTCGCAGAGCACACTCTGCGCCGGTTGCGACGAGGCGTACCCGAACGAAACCCGCTTGCGTTGTACGGTCTGCGCGGTTGCGTTGCCGAACTCGCGCCGCAGCGCGAACCCGTCCTGCCGCTGCGCAGACTGCATCGCCACCCCGCCGCCGTTCGACGCCCCCCTCGCACTCGCCGACTATCGTGCGCCGCTCGATGCGCTCGCAGTCGGCCTGACGTTTCGCGCGCGGCGGATGCTGGCGCAGGAGTTCGCGCAACGGCTCGCCCGCCTCGCCGGGGATGGGCCCGAGCCTTCGCAACCGCCCGACGTGATTGCGCCCGTCCCGCTCGAAGCGAAGCGCCTCGTCGAACGCGGCTACAACCAGACGTGGCAGATTGTGAAGCCGCTCGCCAAAGCGCTGCATGTGCGTGGCGACGCCACGCTGATAAAACGCGTGATCGAGACTGCGCCGCAATCGCGTCTCGATCACGACGCCCGGCGGCTGAACGTCGGCCGTGCGTTCGAGGTCACAGCCCCGGTGCACGGCCTGCACGTGGCGATCGTCGACGATGTCTTGACCACCGGCGCGACACCCGAAGCGCGTGCGCGCGTGCTGAAGGCAGCCGGCGCACGGCGCGTGACGAACTTCGTCGCGCTGCGCACGCCGAAAAACTAGTTTCCACTGGCCTACATCATGTTTAACGTCGTTCTCGTCGAACCCGAAATTCCGCCGAACACCGGCAACATCATCCGGCTGTGCGCCAATACCGGCGCCCGCCTGCATCTGATCGAGCCGCTTGGCTTCCCACTGGACGACGCCAAGATGCGGCGCGCCGGGCTCGACTATCACGAGTACGCGCAGATGCATGTGCATGCCGACTGGGCGGCGTTCGTAGCCAGGGAGTCGCCCGATCCGGCGCGGATGTTCGCGTTCACGACGCGCGGCTCAGGCGCTTTCCACGCCCATGCGTTTCTGGCCGGCGACTGGTTCGTGTTCGGCGCGGAGACGCGCGGCCTGCCTGATGCCGTGCTCGATCAGTTTGCCAATGAACAGCGCGTGCGGCTGCCCATGCGGCCCGGCAACCGCAGCCTGAATCTGTCGAATACCGTCGCGGTGGTCGTGTTCGAAGCGTGGCGTCAGGCCGGCTTTGAAGGTGGCGCCTGACGGCGGGTCGCCAGCTCGGCCTCATAGCGCGCGAACATCGCATCATCGAAGCAGGCGAACAGCACGCGCGCGATGGACGGCACACGCGGCAAGGTCCCGATGACCGTACCGACGGCAATCCCCACGGCGGCATCCGCAGGGAACCGGTAGACACCGCAACTGATCGCGGGAAAGGCAATGGTTTTACAGCCGGACTGCTCTGCGAGTTCGAGGGAGCGCCGGTAGCACGAGGCAAGCAACTCCGCCTCGCCGCGTCCGCCGCCGTGCCAGACCGGCCCGACCGCATGGATGACGTGCTTTGCGGGCAATTGGCAGCCGGCGGTGATTTTCGCGTCGCCCGTCGCGCAGCCACCCAGCGTCTCGCATTCGCGTAGCAGCGCGGGGCCTGCCGCGCGATGAATCGCCCCATCTACACCGCCGCCGCCCAGCAGCGACGTATTCGCTGCATTCACGATGGCATCAAACGCCAGCGTCGTAATGTCGACGACGCGCGCTTCGAGCGAGCAATGACCGAGTGTGAGCATGGGGAACCTCGCAATCCGAAACGTCGATAAGACGTGGACAGCGGAAGGAGGACAACCGTTCAGCGCAAAACGGGGCCGCAATGGCCCCGCACTGCGCCAAACAGCGGTTTATTCGGCTTTGGCGTCCCGCCGCAGCAGCGCGTTGACGGCATCGCGCGGAGCGACGCCGTCGAACAGCACGGCGCAGACGGCCTGGGTGATCGGCATGTCGATCGAGTGGGCGCGTGCGATGGCCAGCACCGCCTGCGCACAGCGCACGCCTTCGGCGACGTGACCGAGCGCGCCGAGGATATCGTCGAGCGTGCGCCCGGCGGCGAGCTGCATGCCCACCGTGCGATTGCGCGACAAATCGCCCGTGGCGGTCAAAATCAGATCGCCGAGACCGGTGAGGCCGGTAAAGGTTTCGGCCCGCCCGCCCAGCATCACGCCAAGACGCGACATTTCAGCGAGGCCGCGGGTGATCAGCGCCGCCCGCGCGTTCAGGCCAAGCCCAAGACCATCGGCAATGCCGGTCGCGATGGCGAGCACATTCTTCACCGCCCCGCCCACTTCCACGCCGACGACGTCGTCGCCGGTATAGATGCGCATCGCGCCGTGATGGAGCGCCGCGACGGTTCGCTCGCGGCACGCGGCCGACGCACTCGCAATGGTCAGCGCAACCGGCAAGCCCTGCCCCACCTCGCGCGCGAAACTGGGGCCGGACAACACGCCGTTGCTGCCGTGCCCGGCCAGCTCCGCTGCGACCACCTGATGCGGCATCAACTGGGTATCGGCCTCGAACCCCTTGCACAGCCAGACCACATGGGCCGGCACCTTACCGGCGTCCCGCATGGCCTGGAACAGCCCGCGCAAGCCCGCCACCGGCGTGGCGACCACGCACAACGCGTCGTCGGCAAGCGCGTGGCCGAGCGCCGCGTTCAGGTCCGCTTCATAGCGAAGCGCGGCCGGCAAGGCAACGCCCGCCAGATAGCGGGCGTTTTCGCGGGACGCGGCAAGCTCGGCGACCAGCGCCGGCTCGCGCGCCCACAGCACCGTATCGTGCCGCACAGCCAGATGGCCCGCGAGTGCGGTGCCCCAGGCACCAGCGCCGAGAACGGCGACTTTCATACCCGGCACTGCGCGCACGCCTTAATGCGTGACGCCGCTTTGCGTCGCGCCGTCCTGCGAGCCGAGCTGCGCCAGACGCTGTTCGTACAGCGCCTGGAAGTTGATTTCGGCCAGGTGGATGGGCGGGAAGCCGGCGCGGGTGATCGCGTCCGCGATGTTCGAGCGCAGGTACGGGAACAGGATCGTCGGGCAAGCGATGCCGACCAGCGGATCGATCTGTTCAGCCGGAATATTGCGGATATCGAAAATACCGGCCTGCTTGGCTTCGATCAGGAACGCCACCTTGTCCGACACCTTGGCGGTGACGGTGCCCGTGACGAGGATCTCGAACACGGTGTCGGCGAGGCGCTCGGCCTTCACGTCCACCTCGACTTCGACCGACGGCATTTCCTGTTCGAGGAAGATGGCCGGCGAATTCGGCTGCTCGAGCGACATGTCCTTCAGGTAAATGCGCTGGATGTTGAAGAACGGCTGGTTATTCTCGTCGGACATGATTGGATGTTTCCCTGAATATGTTCATTGCGGCGGCCCATGCTGCCATGGCCCGCCAGATCGATGCGATGCGCGCCGCCCACCGTGGGCATCGACGCACCGGCTTGTTTTGGTGCTGTTCTGCCTGCTCGCCGCCCGTTGCCCGTTGTTCGCTGCGGGTTCAGGCAGAGCTATCTGCAGCTACCGGCAGCACAACGTCACGCGAGCGTCACCTGAGCGTCACCTGAGGCAGCCCCACGCGGCCCCGGCAAGCTCAGGCCGCTTCGAGCAGCGGCATCAGGCCGCCCGCGCGATCAAGCGCGGAAAGGTCATCATAGCCGCCCACATGCGTCTCGCCGATGAACACCTGCGGCACCGTGCGACGGCCCGTCCGGCTCATCATCTCTTCACGCCGGGCCGGATCCCTGTCGATCAGCACCTTCTCGACGTTTTCGACGCCGCGCGACTTTAAAAGACGTTCGGCCATCTGACAATACGGACACACCTGGGTGCTGTACATGATTACCTTGTTCACTTCGCTGCTCCTTGTTTCACAACCGGCATGCCGGCCTGCTGCCAGGCGTTCAGGCCGCCTTCAAGTACGTGGACTTCGGCGTAGCCCGCATCCTGCACGACGCGCACCGCCTTGTTCGACTGCTGGCCGTTCTGGCATACCAGCAGCACCGGGTTGCTCTTGTTCTTCACGAGCTGGCCGACCTTCGCCTGCAGCTCGGCAAATTCGAGATGCCGCGCGGAGGGCAGATGCCCCTTCGCGAACTCCGCCGACGGCCGCAGGTCGATCACCACGGCATTGCGCCGGTTGATCAGCTGGGTGGCTTCGGCTGCGGACAACCCGCCGCGGCCCCGTCGGCTGATCGTCGGCCACAGGAGCAACCCACCGGAGATGAGGACGATCGCAATGAGTACAAGGTTTGTGTAATCGGTGAAGAACTTCACGGAAAATCCGCCGAAAAAGAGAGAAATCGGAAAGGGGCAATCCGGGCATTATAAAATAACCGCCTGACGCGATGGCGACGGCCCATTTGGCCGTGCTCGCCGCGCTTTACCGCTTCCTTACTACCGACCGGCCTTCTTATGTACAAACTCGTGCTCATCCGCCACGGCGAATCGACGTGGAACAAGGAAAACCGCTTCACCGGCTGGGTCGACGTCGACCTGACCGAACAGGGTAACCGCGAAGCGCAACAGGCCGGCGTCCTGCTGAAGGAATCCGGCTATACGTTCGACATCGCCTACACGTCCGTGCTGAAGCGCGCGATCCGCACCCTTTGGCACGTGCAGGACCAGATGGACCTGATGTACCTGCCGGTGCTCCATTCGTGGCGCCTCAACGAACGCCATTACGGCGCGCTGTCGGGTCTGAACAAGGCGGAAACGGCCGCGAAATACGGCGACGAGCAGGTGCTGGTCTGGCGCCGCAGCTACGATACGCCGCCGCCCGCCCTCGATCCGTCCGACGAGCGCACCGCCTACAACGACCCGCGCTACGCCAAGGTGCCGCACGAGCAGTTGCCGCTCACCGAATGCCTGAAAGACACCGTCGCACGCGTGCTGCCGATCTGGAACGAATCGATCGCGCCGGCCATCAGGTCGGGCCGCCGGGTGCTGATCGCCGCGCACGGCAACTCGATCCGCGCGCTGGTCAAATACCTCGACAACATCTCCGACGACGACATCGTCGGCCTGAACATCCCGAACGGCGTGCCGCTCGTCTATGAACTGGACGAGAACCTGCAGCCCATCAAGCACTACTATCTGGGAGACCAGGAGGCGATCGCCCAGGCCCAGGCAGCGGTCGCCAGGCAGGGCAAGGCGGGCTGAAGCCGCCTGAGACGCCGGTCTGCGCCGCTCATCCGGGTTGCCGATTTGGCCCGTAAAGCACAACACAAAACTGCAGGAAACGCGCTGTGTGTCCCGGCAGAAACGGGCCAGGATACACAGCGCAAGGCCCAATGCGCCCAACCTGGCTGCCGGCTCCCCAGGGACAACCCCTTAAGGCACCCTGCTTCCGGACCGCGGCGCCGATCCCAAGAACCTGGCACGGCCAGCGCTGTCGAACCTCGATTGACAGCGCTATGCACTGCCTGAGCAGGTGTGCAGTTATACTTGTCCGTCCCCATCTCTTTGACGCTGCCACGCGCTTCCGACCGCAACAGACTCTATGCGAAAGAACCTGAAAAATATCGGCCTGATTGCCGCGGGCCTTGCTACCGGCGTTTTTGCAACACTGCAACTTTCCGCCTCGGCCCAGCAACCCGCCAGCAGCGCAACCGCGCCGCTGCCGCTCGACCAGCTGCGGCTCTTTGCCGAAGTTTTCGGGCAGATCAAGCATGAATA
>DASZIR010000106.1:0-8919 GCA_035948995.1 Paraburkholderia sp.
CGTCGGTGATGCGATTCTTCGAGAAATCGGCCGCGAGACCGCCGCCTGCGAACGCGAAGCGTTCGGCGCGGGTGGGGGCGGGATCGTTCGCGGGGGTGAACCAGTCGCGCATGTGCGCATTGCGAATCTGTTCGTAATGGGCTTGCAGCGAGGACCAGGCAGGGAGCGAGTTCAACGTCATGATCGTCCGTCTAACGAAGGGGCACGAATGAAAGGCAGTGCGCAAGGCGCAACCGGGGGATGCTCTGGCGCGCCGCCGGGCCTCGGGTTCGCAACGGTTCCCGGCCGGCTGGCGCAGTCATCCAGTATAGCGGCCTTGGCGGGCAGCGGGCAGGGTCTTGGGGCGATGTCCCAGATAATGGGGCTGGGCGGGCGATGCGTGCGCGGTTATCACTCGCGCGCCGGATAGAACAACCGGTTCAGCAGCTTGCGCACCATCGGCGCGAGCTCACCCGCAGTCAGGCCCGCCGGGCCGTTGCCGTCAGCTGTCAGCGTGTCGGCGGCGAGGCCGTGCAGATAAACGCCCGCCAGCGCCGCCTCGTAGGCAGGCAGGCGCTGCGCCAGCAACGCGCCAATGATGCCGCCGAGCACGTCGCCAGTGCCGCCCGTGGCGAGCGCCGCATTCCCGGTCGGATTGATCGCAATACGCCCGTCCGGCGCCGCGATCACGGTGCCGGTGCCCTTCAGCACGATCACGCTGGCAAAGCGCGCCGCGAGCGCGCGGGCGGCGGCAAGCCGGTCGCGCTGGATGGCAGGCGCGTCGCAGGCGAGCAGTCTTGCTGCTTCGAGCGGGTGGGGCGTGAGCACGCACGGGTCGCCTTGCGCGCCGCGCGCCGCGACTTTACCGGCGAGCGACGCATCCCCCGCGATCAGGTTCAGGGCGTCCGCGTCCAGCAATTTGGGGACGTCGAGCGGCAGCACATCGTTCAGGACCTGCGTCGCGCGTTCCCGGTTGCCCATGCCGCAGCCGATCGCGAGCGCGTCCATCTTGTCGAGCGGAAGGTCGTCGATTGCATGCAGCATCAACTCGGGATGCGGCGGATCATAGGGCGGGGCGCCTGAGCCGAGTAACGCAACATGGATTTTCCCAGCCCCGGTATGCAGTGCCGCGCGGGCGGCCAGAATCGGCGCGCCGCACATGCCGGTGTCGCCGCCCACCACCGCGAGGCTGCCGAAGGTCCCCTTGTGGGTCGAAAAATCGCGTGCCGGCAGATACGGAGCGAACAGGGCCGGCGCGTTGAGTTGCACGCCTGCACGCGCGCTGCTGTCGACACCGATCGGCGCAACCGTCACCGCGCCGGCCAGATCGCGTCCCGACGCCATGAAAAGGCCCGGCTTCGCGCCGATGAATGTGACCGTGTGCGTGGCGCACACGCCCGCGCCGGAGCCGACCACGTTGCCGGTGTCGCTGTCAAGGCCGCTCGGTACGTCGAGCGCCAGCACGTGGCCCTCGCGCCTCGCGCGTTGCGACAACTGTTGCGCGAGCGTCGCGAAGACGCCATCGAGCGGCCGCGCGAGGCCGATCCCGAACATGCCGTCGACCAGCCAGCCATAGCGCTCGAACGACGCAGGCGCCGAAGCCGAGATCGGCACGCCGGCGGCGCGCGCCTGAGCGAGGGCCCAGCGGGCGTCGTCCGGTTTGACTTCCACGGGCATGCAGACTTCGACGGCGATTCCCGCGCGCTGCAATTCGGCGGCGGCCACCAGCGCGTCGCCGCCGTTGTTGCCGGGCCCTGCGACGAGCCAGAGCGGCTGCGCGGGATCGGCCGCTCCTGCTGCTTCATCCTGCGCGAGCTGTTCGCGCAGAAAGCGCGCGGCGGCCTGACCGGCACGCGCCATCAGCGTATGCGGCGGCAACGCAGCGGCGGCCTCGGTTTCGAGCGCGCGCAGATCGGCGACACTCAACAGCGCGAGCGGGCGGTCGTGCGGGTTCACGAGTGTGGGAATGTCGGGCGTAACGGCAGGGGTGGCAGGGGTGGCTTCGGTCATGGCAGCATCGAGCGGAGCCCGGGCGGGCGTGGAACTGCCATGTTAGTGCGAATGTGCATGCGCCGTGGGATTGTTCGGTCTGGTTTGGCCCGCTCGTGCGCCACCGCGGCGTTGCGTCGTCTCAGTGCCGAAACCGCTCCGGCCGCAGCGCCGCGAGCGTATCCACCGGCAGATCCGGCGTCACACCGCTGATCAGGTCGGCCACCACCTTCGCTGCCCCGCAAGCCAGTCCCCAGCCCGCCGGGCCATGCCCGGTGTTGACGAAGAGCCGCGGATGCAGCGCATTGCCGACGAGCGGCAGACCGTCGGGCGACAGCAGCTTCAGTCCATCCCACGACAACGCCGCCGAAATCTTCGCCGCGCCCGGAATCCAGTCGTGCGTGGCCTGGCCCAGCAACGCGAGCGCGTCTTTGGTCACCGCTTCGGAGAGCGGCTTGTCGGCCTGGCCGGCGCCTTGCAGCACGGCGCCGCCGGCAATGCGCAGCCGGTGATTCATCCGGGTGATCGTAATGCGTTTGACCGCATCGACGATCGCCACGTGCGGCGCACATTCCTCGTGGGCAATCGGCGCCGACAGCGTGTGCAGCCGCAGCGGATGCAGCGGCACGCGCAGTCCCAGCCGTTCGAGCAGCGGCAGCGAGCCCGTGCCTGCCGCCACCACGATCGCGTCGGCGCTGATGACGTCGACTTCGCGCGTCGAGGTGACTTCACCCAGGCGCGGCGCAAGTTCGACAGCGGCGCGCTGACCGTCGAGCCGGATCGCCTCGACCTCGCGGTTCACCATGAACGTGACGCCGCCCTGTACGTCGAGCGTCTGTTTGATGAGCTTGGTGAAGAGCGGGCAGTTGGCGGTGCGCTCCTGGTCGAACAGCACGCCGCCCGCGAACTCCGGATCGGTTGGGACCGAATGCTCGAACGCCGCACATTCGGTGGGCGTGAGCACGTGGTGCGGCACTTCGAACTGCCGCAGCAATTCGAGGGCGGGTTGGGTCTGCGCCCATTCCTGGGCGGAGCGCGTGAGGTACAGCACGCCGCTCGACTGCTCGAATTCGAGTCCGAGACGGCCTTCGACATCGGCCATCGCATCGCGCGACGCTTCAATCAGCGGACGCAGCAACCCGTATTGCCGGCTGAAGGCCTCCGGCTCCTGCAGCCCGGCTAACTGGCGCTCGAACAGGCGGGCCGCGCCATTAAAGCCGGTCTTGCGAATCACGCCGCTTTTCGTGGCCTGGCGGCTATGCAGGAAGGTCGGCCCGAACCAGACGTCGAGCGGCGTGGGCAGAACGGTGCCGCCGTGGCCGTACGTCGCGCCTTGAGCAACGGTCGCGTAGCGCTCGACAACGCACACCCGGTGGCCTGCTGCGCGCAGTTGATAAGCGGTGGCGACGCCCACAATCCCGCCGCCAATGACGATGACATCCATGATTGATTCGATTTGCCGGCGGAACGCGAACCAAACGGCGTTCCCCGTGTGCGTGGCATGCGGCGCATGCGGGAGGGCTGCTGCGCCGATCTGATGAAACGCCGAATGATAGCAGTCAAACGGGGTGGACGCCCAAGCGGCGGCCCGTCCCGAAATGCACCGGCGGCGCGCCGCGAGCATCGGCAAACACGACGGGCACGGCCGTTGGCGGGCCTTCCCGGGGTATAATCCCGGACTTCCTTTCGCCTCACGTCGCCTGCATGCGCGACTCATAGACGCAACGTCAAGTCCATGGCCCACTTTTCGTGTTTCCCCGGCGCTTCGGCCCTTTCCGATTTCCGTCAAACCCGGCTGCTCGATACGCTGACCCGCATCGACGCCAACATCAGCGGCGTGCGCGGTCAGTACCTGCACTTCGTCAACGCGCAGACGCCGCTCACCGTGGAAGACAGCGCGAAGATCGAAGCGCTGATGCACTACGGCGACCCGTTCGAAGACACGAAGGAGCGCGGCACCACTGAGACGTTCCTCGTGGTGCCCCGCTTCGGCACGGTGTCGCCGTGGGCCAGCAAGGCAACGGATATCGCCCATCACTGTGGGCTCACGCAAGTGCGTCGCATCGAGCGCGGCGTCGAATACACGGTGACGCTCAAGAGCGGCCTGCTGGGCGGCAAGAAAACGCTGTCCGACGAGGCACGCGCGGCCGTGATCGCCGCGCTTCACGACCGCATGACCGAGAGCGTCGCGCCCTCGCGCGACCATGCCATGCACCTGTTCGACGAACTGCCGGCCAAGCCGCTGCAAACCGTCGACGTGCTGGGCCATGGCCGCGGCGCGCTGGAAGCCGCCAACACGGAACTGGGCCTCGCGCTCGCCGACGACGAGATCGACTATCTGGTCGATGCCTTCACGAAGCTCGGCCGCAACCCGACCGACGTCGAACTGATGATGTTCGCGCAGGCCAACAGCGAGCACTGCCGTCACAAGATTTTCAACGCGGAATGGACCATCGACGGCGAGAAGCAGGACATCTCGCTCTTCAACATGATCCGCAATACCGAGAAGCTCAATCCGCAGGGCACGATCGTCGCGTACTCGGACAACTCCGCGATCATGGCGGGCGGGGTGGCCGAGCGCTGGTTCCCGCGCAAGCCCGGCCCGGCCGACGAGCTGGCGGAGCACTACGGCCGCCACACCGAGCTGACCCACACGCTGATGAAGGTGGAGACGCATAACCACCCGACCGCGATTTCGCCGTTCCCCGGCGCCGCGACGGGCGCGGGCGGCGAAATCCGCGACGAAGGCGCGACGGGCCGCGGCGCGCGTCCGAAGGCAGGTCTCGCGGGCTTCACGGTGTCGAACCTCGACCTGCCGGATGCACGCCAAGCATGGGAAAACGCCCGTGACGCCGTGCAGCCAGTCGGTCACCGCAACCCTGCCGACCAGCAGGAAGTGTATGGCCGCCCGGACCGTATCGCCTCGCCGCTGCAGATCATGATCGACGGGCCGCTCGGCGGCGCCGCGTTCAACAACGAATTTGGCCGGCCGAATCTGGGCGGCTACTTCCGCACTTACGAGCAGAACGTCGCGGGCCGCGTGCGCGGCTATCACAAGCCGATCATGATCGCGGGCGGTATCGGCAACATCTCCGACCAGCACACGCATAAGCACGATCTGCCGGAAGGCTCGCTCCTGATCCAGATTGGCGGTCCGGGCATGCGCATCGGCATGGGCGGCGGCGCGGCCAGCTCGATGGCCACCGGCACGAATACCGCTGAGCTCGATTTCGACTCGGTCCAGCGCGGCAATCCGGAAATCGAGCGGCGCGCGCAGGAAGTGATCAACGCCTGCTGGCAGCTCGGCGAAAAGAACCCGATCCTGAGCATTCACGACGTCGGCGCGGGCGGTCTGTCGAACGCGTTCCCGGAAGTGGTGGACGGCGCCGGCAAGGGCGCGATTTTCGAACTGCGCAAGATCCAGCTCGAAGAGAGCGGCCTGTCGCCGCGCGAGATCTGGTCGAACGAAGCGCAGGAGCGTTACGTGCTGGCGATCGCGCCGGCCGATCTGCCTGAATTCGAGGCGATCTGCGAGCGCGAGCGCTGCCCGTTCGCGGTGATCGGTACAGCCACGACCGATCGCCAGTTGAAGCTGATCGATACCGAACTGAAGGACCAGAAAAACGATAGCGCGCATCAGCCGGTCGACATGCCGATGGAAGTGCTGCTCGGCAAGGCGCCGCGCATGCACCGCGACGTCAGGCGTGTCGAGACGACGCTGCTGCCCGTCGATGTCACCGGGGTCGCGTTGTCGGAAGTCGCGGTTAGCGTGCTGCGCCATCCGACGGTGGCGAGCAAGTCGTTCCTGATCACGATTGGCGACCGCTCGGTGGGCGGCACGACCGCGCGCGACCAGATGGTCGGCCCGTGGCAGGTGCCGGTTGCCGACGTTGCAATCACGACGATGGACTACGCGGGTGTTCGCGGCGAGGCGATGACGATGGCTGAGCGCACGCCGCTCGCCGTGATCGACGCACCGGCCTCGGGCCGCATGGCGGTCGGTGAAGCCGTCACGAACATTGCCGCGGCGCCCATCGCGTCGCTGGACAAGCTGAAGCTGTCCGCCAACTGGATGGCCGCGTGCGGCAGTCCGGGCGAAGACGCGGCGCTGTACGACACGGTGAAGGCGATCGGCATGGAACTGTGCCCGGCGCTCGGCATCAGCATCCCGGTCGGCAAGGATTCGCTGTCGATGCGCACCAAGTGGGAAGACCAGGGCGTCGCGAAGGAAGTGGTGGCGCCGGTCTCGCTGATCATCTCGGCGTTCGCGCCGGTCGAAAACGTGCGCGGCCATCTGACGCCGCAACTGCGCCGCGCCGACGAAGCGGGCGACACGGTGCTGATCGCCATCGACCTCGGCCGCGGCAAGCATCGCCTCGGCGGCAGTATCCTGGCGCAAGTCACCCAGCAGGTCGGCGACACGGTGCCGGACGTCGACGATCCGGAAGATCTGAAGCGCTTCTTCGCCGCCATCCAGGCGCTCAATAGCGACGGCAAGCTGCTCGCCTACCACGACCGCTCGGACGGCGGCCTGTGGGCGACGGTCTGCGAAATGGCGTTTGCGGGTCACGTCGGCGTATCGCTGAACGTCGACATGCTGACGCTCGATCCGAATCACGAATTCGACTACGGCGACGCCAAAGACTGGGCCAAGCAGACCAGCGGCCGCCGCGAAGATCGCACGATCCGCGCGCTTTTCAACGAGGAACTGGGTGCGGTGATCCAGGTGCGCGCGCAGGATCGCGACGCGGTGCTGGCCGCTCTGCGCGAACACGGCCTGTCGGCGTGCTCGCATGTGATCGGCAAGCTCAATGAGCGCGATACGATCGAAATCTACCGCGACGCGAAGAAGATCTACGACGCGCCGCGTACCGAACTGCATCGCGCGTGGAGCGAAGTCAGCTGGCGTATCTCGCGCCTGCGCGACAACCCGGCTTGCGCGGATGCCGAATACGACATGCTGCTCGATGCTGCCGATCCTGGCATCACGCCGCATCTGAGTTTCAACCCGGCTGAAGACGTGGCCGCGCCGTTTATCCCCCAGGGGGACTTCCTTCGGGGCGTTTCCAGGGGTGCGCGTCCGCGCGTCGCGATCCTGCGCGAGCAGGGCGTCAACTCGCACCTCGAAACCGCTTATGCGTTCGATCGCGCCGGTTTCGACGCCTACGACGTGCACATGAGCGACCTGCTGTCGGGCCGTGCGACGCTCGCCGATTTTGCCGGCGCGGTAGCATGCGGCGGCTTCTCGTACGGCGACGTGCTGGGTGCCGGCGAGGGCTGGGCGAAGACGATCCGCTTCAATGCGCAACTGGCGGACATGTTCGCCGCGTTCTTCGACCGCAAGGACACGTTCGCACTGGGTATCTGCAACGGTTGCCAGATGATGAGCAGCCTCGCCTCGATCATCCCGGGCGCTGAAGCATGGCCGAAGTTCACGCGCAACAGGTCCGAGAAATTCGAAGCGCGTTTCTCGCTGGTTGAAGTGCAGCAGTCGCCGTCGATTTTCTTCAGCGGCATGGAAGGCTCACGCATTCCGGTGGCCGTCGCTCACGGCGAAGGCTTCGCGGACTTCTCGCAGCAAGGCGATGCGTCGCGCGTGGCAGTGGCCATGCGTTATGTCGATCACCGCGGCCAGGCCACCGAGCAATATCCGTTCAACCCGAACGGTTCGCCGAACGGCATCACCTCGGTGACGACGGCTGATGGCCGCTTCACGGTCTTGATGCCGCACACGGAGCGCGTGCATCGCACGGTGCAGATGAGCTGGCATCCGGAGGGCTGGCGCGAGAACGACGGCAGCCCGTGGATGCGCGTGTTCCAGAACGCGCGCCGCTGGTTGGGCTAAGCGGCGAGAGGGGCCGCCGCGGTCATCCGCGGTGGTCCATATGCGGGGTAACCCGCCGTTAAAAACAACAAAGCCGCCCGAGGGCGGCTTTGTTGTTTGCTGGGCCTGGCGAGTCTGGTAAACCGGGCCAGCCAGTCAGCAAGTGCGTTAAACCGTCTGGTCAAACGCCGCGCCCAAACGCGGCGCCTACGCCTCGTGGTCGCCCGGCTTACTGGATTTTCGCGCTCTTGCGCAGATTCTCTTCGAACGCCTGCAGCTTTTCCTGCTGGATCTGCTGGACGATTTGTGCGCGCACCTGCTCGAGCGGCGGCGGGGTGATGTCACGCGTGTCGTCGAGGCGGATGATGTGCCAGCCGAATTGCGTATGCACCGGCGCGTCGGTCATCTGGCCTTTCTGCAACTGCGTGGCGGCCTGAGCAAATTCAGGCACATACGCCTTCGGATCAGACCAGTCGAGGTCGCCGCCGTTCTTGCCCGATCCCGGGTCCTTCGAGTACTGCTTGGCGAGATCTTCGAAGCTTGCGCCGGCCTTGATCTTCGCGATCAGGTCCTTTGCCTGCTGCTCGTTGTCGACGAGGATGTGGTGCAGGTGATATTCCTTGCCACCGGCGTCTTTCACGAGCGAGTCATAGCGCGCTTTCACTTCCGCATCGGTCGGCTGGTTGTTCTTGACGAAGTCTTCAATCAGCGCGCGCAGCACGACGGTTTGCTGGGCGACGGCGATTTGCGCCTTGACGTCCGGACGCGTCGGGAGGCCGCGGCGAGCCGCTTCCTGCATCAGGATTTCGCGGTTGATCAATTCTTCGCGCACGGCTGCTTGCAACTGCGGCGAGTCCTGCTGGCCCTGATGGACGAGTTGCTCGACGAGCGCATCGACGCGCGCCTTAGGAATCGGCGTGCCGTTCACGACGGCGATATTCTGTGCAAACACAGGCGCAGCCGCAAAAGCGGCGAGCAATACCCAGAGGCGGGTTTTCTTCAAGGTCATCGGAAGTTTCCTAACGGGACAGCAAATCGAATTCTTCGGGCGTGTACGCCGTGATTGCGAGGGCGTGAATGCCGCGCTGCATGGCATCGGCCAGCGCATCATACACCAAGCGGTGCCG
>DASZIR010000107.1:0-43626 GCA_035948995.1 Paraburkholderia sp.
GGCGGTGCGCAACTCTTCCGGTAAAACCGCCATTGCAGCATTGACCGTCTCGGCGATCTGCTTGCTCATCAACATCGACTCAGGCGTGTTGATATCCCTTAGTTGGTCGGCATCCGAGAAAGTTTCAGCTTCTTCAGCATCGGCTTCGGTCGAGGTGGGTGCGCGCCGCCCCTGGGTCGCAAGGTAGTTCTTCGCCGTGTTGACCGCAATCCGGTACAACCACGTATAAAAGGCCGATTCGCCGCGGAATTGGGGCAGCGCCCGGTATGCCTTGATGAAGGCATCCTGAGCCACGTCCTCAACTTCGGCGGGGTCTCGCACGAGACGCGAGATCAGCCGGAGGATCTTGCGGTGGTATTTGGAGACCAGAAGCTCGAACGCGGCCTTGTCGCCCTTTTGGACGCGTTCGACCAGCAACTGATCAATTTCTTTTTCGCTCACCTGATAAATCCGTTAACTATAGGGCGCATCGCGGGGCACCATTGTAGCGTCCCCATCACGGCGTCACATTGCCAAGGTAACAGCGGTTACAGTCGTTACAGTCAAACGCGCGCGGCGCGCCCGCCGGGCACGGCCAACTCGCAGAAAGCCCCGGCAGGAAGCGTGCCGGTCGCGATCAGCAATGCACGGGAACGGCCGCTCGCGCCTGCGAGCGCCAGGATGAGGAGACGGCCGCTCGATTGCGAACAGCCGGCAATACGACCCTGCGCGAGTATGCCCCCGCGCGGTTCCAGACGGCAACGCCATCCGGCCCGATTTTGAGGGCGCCGGGTTCGGCGCGCGAATGCCGCCATGCGCCAGGAGTCAGCAAAGCAAGCGCGGCCAGTGCGGCGCGCGCCGCCTGTAAAGCGCCGGGCCGGGCGGCGAGACAAACCTGAACGGCTGCCACGGCGATCAGGATGAAGGCCCCAGTTGCGCCGCGCCGCGCGACGGAGCGCCGCGGGGCAATCAGCGGCGCTGCGTTCTGCGTTGGGCGATGCGGGTCCGGACAGGGGCGCCGGACCTGCCTGCAGCGGCTGTAACGTCAAACGGCCAGCGCGCGTCAGGTGCGCCTGAAGACCAGCGTGCCGTTCGTGCCGCCGAACCCGAACGAGTTCTTCAGCGCGACGTCGATCTTCATCTCCCGTGCGGTGTTGGCACAGTAGTCAAGATCGCACTCGGGATCCTGATTGAAGATGTTGATGGTCGGCGGCGACACCTGATGATGCACGGCGAGCACGGTAAACACCGATTCGAGACCGCCGGCACCGCCCAGCAGGTGCCCCGTCATCGATTTCGTCGAATTCACGACCATGCTCTTCGCGTGGTCGCCGAATGCGCGTTTGATGCCGGTGGTTTCCGCCAGATCGCCGAGCGGCGTCGAGGTGCCGTGCGCGTTCAGGTAGTTCACCTGGCCGGTGTTGATGCCCGCGTTCTTCAGTGCCGCCAGCATGCAACGGCGCGCGCCGTCGCCGTTTTCCAGCGGCGCGGTCATGTGATAGGCGTCGCCGCTCATCCCATAGCCGCTCACTTCGGCGTAAATCTTCGCGCCGCGGGCCTTCGCGTGCTCGTACTCTTCGAGCACCATCACGCCTGCGCCCTCGCCGAGCACGAAACCGTCGCGATCCTTGTCCCACGGACGGCTCGCCGTCGCCGGATCGTCATTGCGTTGCGACAGCGCGCGGGCGGCCGCAAAGCCGCCGATGCCGAGCGGCGACACAGTCGATTCCGCACCGCCCGCGATCATCACGTCGGCGTCGCCGTATTCGATCAGGCGCGAAGCCTCGCCAATGCAATGCAGGCCGGTGGTACACGCGGTGACGATGGCGAGGTTCGGACCTTTGATACCGAACTTGATCGACAGATGGCCGGAGATCATGTTGATGATCGACGCCGGCACGAAGAACGGCGAAATGCGGCGCGGGCCGCGATTGAGCAGCTCGGTCTGCGTGACTTCGATCATCGGCAGACCGCCGATGCCCGAGCCGACGACTACGCCGATGCGCTCTGAATTCTCATCGGTGACTTCGAGGCCGCTGTCCTGCATCGCCTGGATGCCGGCAGCCACGCCGTAGTGGATGAACGTATCCATGTGGCGCGCTTCCTTACCGGGGATGTAGTCCTCGATATTGAAGCCCTTCACCTCGCCCGCGAAGCGGGTCGAGAAGTTCGACGCGTCGAACTTGGTGATGTCGGCAATGCCTGACTTGCCGGCGACCAGATTGGCCCAGCCGTCGGCAACATTATTGCCAACAGGCGAAATCAGCCCCAGGCCTGTAACAACAACACGACGACGGCTCACGGTAACCTCGTTTTCATAGATGACAAAAGCAAAAGCCACAGCGGCCACAGGAATCGGACCTGTGAGCCCTGTGGCTGTTAACCTGGTAACTGCGCTGGTAACCGCACTGGCAACGGCGCCAGTAACTGCCCCGTCCACTGCCCTGGCAATTTCACCGCCAGCTCCGTGGGCAATAGCACCAGCCCCGCGGGTGCCGGAGGCCGGCACGACAGGGCGTCACACGCCGCCAAACCAGCAACGCGGGCGCGAATGACCTTAGGCCTTGACGTTTGCGCGAGCGTAGTCGATCGCTTGCTGGACGGTCGTGATTTTCTCAGCTTCTTCATCCGGAATTTCCATGCCGAATTCGTCTTCGAGGGCCATCACGAGTTCGACGGTGTCGAGCGAGTCAGCGCCGAGGTCGTTCACGAACGAAGCTTCGTTCTTGATTTCCGCTTCGGCAACGCCCAGTTGTTCTGCGACGATCTTCTTGACGCGCTGTTCGATATTGTCCATTAACCCCTCCAAGGGAAAAGAAGTTCAAAAATACAGGTGCGCGCATTTTATCAGGTTTGCCCCTGCAAAAAAGCGGCGCGCACGGTTCCTGTCAAGGCATCCGCCCACGTGCCGACAAACGCGTCACGGCGCGGATGGTACCCGAATTCCGTTACGACATATACATGCCGCCGTTTACGTGCAGCGTCGTGCCGGTGATATATCCGGCCTGCGGCGAAGCAAGAAACGCGACGGCATGAGCGATGTCTTCCGGGCTACCCAGACGGCCAAGCGGAATCTGGGTCTTCAGCGCGGTTTGCTGCTCTTCCGGCAGGGTCTTCGTCATGTCGGTGTCAATGAAGCCCGGCGCAACGCAATTCACGGTAATGCCGCGGCTGCCGATCTCCCGTGCCAGCGCCCGCGTCATGCCCGCCACGCCGGCCTTCGCCGCCGCGTAGTTGACCTGCCCCGGGTTGCCGGCCGAACCGACCACCGAAGTGATATTGATGATCCGGCCGCCACGCGCCTTCATCATCGGACGCAGCACGGCGCGCGACAGACGGAACACCGACTTGAGATTGGTGTCGATCACCGCGTCCCAGTCGTCGTCCTTCATGCGCATTGCCAGTTGATCCTGCGTGATGCCCGCGTTGTTCACCAGCACATTCAACGTGCCGAATTCCTTCACGGTGCCGTCGATCAGCGCTTCCGCTGCAGCCGCATCGTTCACGTTCAGCACTGCGCCGCGACCGCTCACGCCTTCCGCCCTGAACGCTTCAGTGATCGCGTTAGCGCCGCTTTCGCTGGTGGCCGTGCCGATCACCGTCGCGCCCTGGCGCGCCAGTTCGAGCGCAATGGCGCGACCAATTCCGCGCGAAGCGCCGGTCACGATCGCAATCTGCTTGTCGAGAGTTTTTTCCATCTGTCAGTCCGGATTGCCCTTCAAGGGCGGATTATCCTTGCGCCTGTTCGCGCCTGCTCGCGATTTAACCGCGTTCACGCCGTCACGAGCCTGAGCGTTTCGTCGAGCGAAGCAGGATCGAAGACCGAGCCGCCGACCAGATTGCCGTCGATACGCCTGGTCAGGCCCGACAACACCTTGCCCGGACCGCATTCGATCACATGCGTGACACCCTGCGCGGCCATCGCCTGCACGCACTCGACCCAGCGCACCGGGCCAGCAGCCTGGCGCACGAGCGCATCCTTGATGCCGGCGGGTTCATTGACCACCGCCACGTCGACGTTGTTGATGACCGGAATCTTCGGCACCTGCACCTCGACGCTGGCCAGATATTCGCGCAATTGGTCCGATGCGGGCTTGAGCAGCGAGGAATGGAAAGGTGCGGACACGGGCAGCGGCAACGCACGCTTCGCGCCCCTGGCCTTGGCAGCTTCGCACGCCTTCTCGACTGCAGCCTTGTGACCGGCAATGACAACTTGCGCAGGCGCATTGAAATTCACCGCTTCCACCACGCCCGCCGACGAGGCCTCCGCGCACACCGCGCGCACCGTGTCGTCGTCGAGGCCGAGAATGGCAGCCATCCCGCCCACGCCGACCGGCACCGCCGTTTGCATAGCCTGCGCGCGAAAGCGCACGAGCGGTACCGCGTCACGGAAGCTCAGTGCACCGGCAGCAACGAGTGCCGTGTATTCGCCCAGGCTATGGCCTGCGACGATTGCCGGCGCCGGGCCGCCCGCAGCCTGCCACGCGCGGTAAATCGCATACGCGGCGGCCAGCATGACGGGTTGGGTGTTGGTGGTGAGATTCAGATCATCCGCCGGACCTTCGGCGATCAGCTTGCCCAGATCCTGGCCGAGCGCGTCGGAGGCTTCCTGAACCGTCTCGCGCACAGTGGCGTGATCGGCAAATGCGTTGAGCATGCCGACCGACTGCGAGCCTTGACCAGGAAAAACGAACGCAAATTTCATAACGTCCCCAAATTCGATGAGTTCAGACGCGGGCGGCACGCAGCCCTATCGACGCAATTAACGCCTGCGGGCGGCGCTGATGCGCCACCACGCCCAGCACGTTAATAGCGGATAACCGAGGCGCCCCACGTGAAGCCGCCGCCGACACCTTCGATCAGCACGTTCTGGCCGCGCCTGATGCGGCCATCGCGCACGGCGACGTCGAACGCGAGCGGAATGGAAGCCGCCGACGTATTGCCGTGCTCGCCCACCGTGACGACCATCCGGTCCTGCGGCAAGCCGAGCTTGCGGCACGTGCTTTGCATGATACGGATATTGGCCTGGTGCGGAATCAGCCAGTCGACCTGTTCCGGAGCGAGGCCGGCTTTGCTAAGCGCCTCGACCGCGACCTTCTCGAGCACGTTGACAGCGAGCTTGAACACCGCCTGGCCATCCATATGCAGGAACGCGCTGCCAGCGATCACGCCGCCGTTCACGTTGCCCGGCGTGCAGAGAATGTTCGAATGACTGCCGTCGGCATGCAGTGCGCTGGCGAGTACGCCCGGCGCGTCGGATGCCGACAGGATCACCGCACCGGCACCGTCGCCGAACAGCACGCAGGTCGTGCGATCGTTGAAATCGAGCAGGCGCGAAAACGTCTCGGCACCGATCACCAGCGCAGTGCGATGCTGGCCGCTGCGGATAAAACTGTCGGCCGTCGCCACGGCGTAGGCAAACCCGGAGCAGACGGCTTGCACGTCGAACGCCGCGCCGTTGTTCTTGATACCAAGCTTGTTTTGCAACAGGCACGCCGTGCTCGGAAACACGAAGTCCGGCGTGGAGGTGGCGACAATGATCAGATCGATCGATTGCGGGTCGATGTCAGCGGCTTCGATCGCCCGCTGGGCGGCGACCAGCGAGAGATCGCTGGTGGTGACATCAGGTTCGGCGAAGTGGCGCGCATGGATACCCGTGCGGGCAACGATCCATTCGTCGCTCGTCTCGACGCCTTGCTTCGCGAGACGCTCAGCCAGTTCCTGATTGGTGACGCGCCCAGGCGGCAGATAGCTGCCGGTGCCCAGCACGCGGGAATAAAGTGTTGATTGAGCCATTATGCCTTCGAGGAGTGCGCAGCGTAGGGCTCGGCTGGCTGGCCAGCGGCCGGGCTTGCGTAACCCGCGCCGCTTGCCTCGCGCGCCGCCTGTTCCAGAGAACTCGCGTTCTCTTCCATCGCCCGCGCAAGGCGTTCCAGCACGCCGTTTTTGACGGCATCATACCCGCGTTTGATCGCCCACTCAAACGCGAAGACGTCCGCTGAGCCGTGGCTTTTGATGACCAGACTACGCAGGCCGAGCAGCGCCGCACCGTTGTACTGGCCGGGGTCCACGCGCTTCTTGAAGCGCAGAAGAACCGGCAACGCGAGCACCGCCATAATCTTGGTCAGCCACGAGCGTCCGAACTCTTCCTTGATGATATCGGTAAGCATCCGTGCCAGCCCTTCCGACGTCTTCAGCGCGACATTGCCGACAAAACCGTCGCAGACTATCACGTCGGTCGTGCCCTTATAGATGTCGTCGCCTTCGACATTGCCGCGAAAGTTCAGTGTACTCGCCCGCAGCAGTTCACCGGCGCGCTTGATCGTCTCATTGCCCTTGATGACCTCTTCGCCGATGTTGAGCAGGCCGATCGTGGGACGCTCCTTGCCTTCGAGCGCGGACACGAGCGCATGCCCCATCTCCGCGAACTGCAGCAGATGCTGCGGCTCGCAGTCGACGTTGGCGCCCAGGTCGAGCATCATCGTATAACCGGTAGGATTGGGCAGCGCGAACGCGATCGCCGGGCGTTCGATGCCCGGAAGCGTTTTCAGAACATAGCGGGACACTGCCATCAGCGCGCCCGTGTTGCCCGCCGAGATGCAGGCCTGCGCCTCGCCTTCCTTGACGCGGTTCAGCGCCACGCGCATCGACGAGTCTTTCTTCTTGCGCAGCGCGACTTCAACCGGATCATCCATGGCGACGATCTCGGATGCGGGCACGACCGTCAGTGCGGCCTCGCCCTGGGCCTTCAACTTCTTTAGCTGGGCGCGAATGGTACTTTCGATGCCGACCAGCATCAACTGCGCATCGGGATGCGAACGAACGAAATTGACAGCCGCGGGAACGGTCACGGACGGGCCGTGGTCGCCTCCCATGCAATCTATTGTGAGCTTTACTGTCATGGAGTGCGACGAATTTCAGGCACAAAAAAGCGGCAGTAGAATGCCGCCTTTCTGTTGAGCCGGGAAAATGTCAAGCGAGCCGATCGCCACGCGAAACGCCAAGGGGCGCAACGCAGTGCAACGATTAGTCGTTCTTCGTCTTGACGACTTTCTTGCCGCGATAGTAGCCGTTCGGGCTAACGTGGTGACGCAGATGCACTTCACCCGTGCTCGGCTCAACAGCCAGCGGCGCTGCGTTGAGGAAATCGTGCGAGCGGTGCATACCGCGCTTCGACGGCGACTTCTTGTTTTGTTGGACTGCCATGATAACTCCTAAAAATTTTCCGAATTCTAACACAGCCCGATACTGCAATCGCCACTGGCCGGATGGCCAACGCGCCGCATCGCGCTCCCATGCAACTGTTCAGTGCTTCTCGCCGCCGGGACCACCCTTCTTGAGGGCTTCGAGCGCCGCAAACGGATTGGGCCGCTCAGGCTTGCCGCCCTCTTCAGCCTCGCCCGGTGCGGCTTCATCAGCCTCGCCCCCTTCGCCTTCCTCACCCGCCACCCCTGACACGAGGCTCTCGTGCACTTTGGGGCAAACCTCGTGTTTAGGCACCAGCGGCAAATTCAGCAGCAGCTCTTCTTCGATCAAGTCGACAAGATCGAACTGGCTTGAACCCACGATCACATCGACTTCATCCTCGTCGAGCGGAAACTCTTCGGCTTCCGCCTCCGTGTTGACGATCCGGTAAGTCGCATCGACGTTGAACGCCTGCTCATACGGTGCGAGACACCGCTGACATTCGAGCCATGCAGCGCCGTGAACCGCGAGCCTCAGATAAGGCTGCGGACCCTCGGTGCCGTCGTCCTGCAATTCCGGCTGCGTCGCCCCTTCGGCCTGCCAGGTGAACGCGCTTTCGCGCTCTGGCGCTTCAGCCGGAACTTCGTTTAACATGCGCGGCAGTTGCGAGACGCGCACGACACCCGCGGCCTGTCGCCCACTGCGCGCGAATTCGAAGAGATCGAGCTCATGCGGGTCGGCGAGACCTGCAGGTTTGCCAGGATGTTGAGTCATGCGCGCTCCTGCTTCGGCCCGGATTTAGCCGGGGTAAATCGCGAGGTAAATCGTCATGGTGCCTGTTAAACGCCTGCTGCACACGTGCAACGGGCCCAGAACAAGCACATACCGATGAAAAGCCCGAAATCATATCCGTTTTGTCTTTTCGAGTCAAACACTTAAGCCCGCACGCGCCGAGGCCTGTGCGGCCTGCTCCTCTAGCCGTTGGTTCACCATGCCGGATACCCCTTCCCGCTCGCCACGCCTGATCCTGGCGTCGAGTTCACGCTACCGCCGCGAGTTGCTCGAACGCCTGCGCATTCCGTTCGAGATCGTCGTGCCCGCCGTCGACGAGACGCCCAACCAGGGCGAAACACCCGAAGCCACCGCGCTGCGGCTCGCCGAAGCCAAAGCCCGGGCGGTAGCAGCCGGCCTCGCCGCCGGCGAACACGTGCTTGTGATCGGTTCGGATCAGGTCGCCACCTATGACGGCCTGCAAATCGGCAAGCCCGGCTCGCACGAGAAAGCGCTCGCCCAGTTGCAGGCCATGCGCGGACGCGAAGTGCTGTTCCACAGTGCGCTGTGCCTGTTCGACAGCCGCAACGGGCGCGCCCAGACGCTCGACGTGCTGACGACCGTACGCTTCCGGGATCTGCCCGACACCGACCTCGAAGCCTATCTGCGCGCTGAAACGCCGTACGACGTGGCCGGCAGCGCCAAATCCGAAGGCCTCGGCATTGCACTGCTGGATGCGATCGAGTCGGACGATCCGACGGCGCTGATCGGACTGCCGCTGATCGCGCTGTCGCGGATGCTGCTGGCCGCCGGTTTTCCCTTGCTGGGGGCACGATGAGCGGCACACTGTATTTGATCCCGAACACCTTGGGCGAAGGCGACGCCGCAGCGCTGGACGCCGTCCTGCCCGCACCGGTGCGGGCACGCGCCGCCGCCCTGCACTATTACATTGGCGAAAACGCAAAAACGACGCGCGCTTTCCTGAAGAAGGTCGGCACCGAGCGCCCGATCCAGGAAGTCGAAATTCGCGAACTGAACGTGAACACTCCGGCGGGCGAGATCGACCGGCTGCTGGCACCGATTCTGGCCGGCACTGACGCAGGGCTCGTCTCCGAGGCCGGTTGCCCCGCCGTGGCCGACCCCGGCGCACTGCTGGTACGGCGTGCGCACGAGCGCGGCGTCAAGGTGGTGCCGTTTGTCGGCCCGAGTTCGATTCTGCTGGCCTTGATGGCTTCCGGCCTGAACGGCCAGAGCTTCGCGTTTCACGGCTACCTGCCGGTGGATGCCGCCGAACGGGCCAGGCGCCTGCGCGACCTGGAGCAGCAATCACGCAAGGCGAAGCAGACGCAGATTTTTATCGAAACGCCGTACCGTAACAAGGCACTGCTCGATACGCTGCTCACGACGTGCGCGCCGTCGACCCTGGTATGTGTGGCCGTCGACCTGACGCTGGAAACCGAGACGATCGCCAGCCGCACGGTAGCGGACTGGAAAAAGGCGCCTGCGATCGATCTGCACAAGCGTCCGGCGATTTTCCTGCTGCTCGCCGTCTAGTGGGCCTGGCGCCCCCGCCGGGCCCTGTGCGTCAGACTGGACCGCAAGGCCGGGCGGCCAGCGCACCCGGCCCAGAGCCGGGGTCCCGGGGCTCACAGGCCCCAGGATCCATAACCCGGACCAGGGCCCGGCCTCAGCGCAAGCTCATCTTCCCGCCCAGCACCATCGCGTGAATCGCGGCGCTGCCGACCGCCGCGCCAAATTTGCGCGCCACCCGGTCGGTGATGCTTTCCTTCACCGTGTAATCGACGATATCCGGCGCCTTGATGATTTCGCGCGCGACGTAGTTCGCGTCGCCAAAGCCATCGGCAAGCCCCAGGTCGACGCTCTGCTGACCGGTCCAGAACAGGCCCGAGAAAATGTCCGGCGTCTCATGCAGGCGCTTGCCGCGGCCCTGGCGCACGGCGTCGATGAACTGCTGGTGGATCTGGTCGAGCATTGCCTGGGCATGTTCGTCCATTTTCGGGGTTTCCGGCGAGAACGGGTCGAAGAAACCCTTGTTTTCGCCCGACGTGTGCAGGCGCCGCTGCACGCCAAGCTTGTCCATCAGCCCGGTAAAGCCAAAGCTGTCCATCAGCACGCCGATCGAGCCGACGATGCTGGCCTTGTCCACATAGATCCTGTCGGCTGCCGCGGCCGCATAGTAGCCGCCCGAGGCACACATGTCGCCGACCACCACGTAGAGCGGGATCGACGGATATTTGCCGCGCAGCCGGCGAATTTCGCCATTGATGATGCCCGCCTGCACCGGGCTGCCGCCCGGACTGTTGCAGCTCAGGATCACGCCCGCGGTACCGGCGTCGTCGAACGCGCTTTGCAGCGCGGAGTCGATGTCATCGGCGTTGGCATTGGTGTCCGAGGAGATCTCACCGTCGAGCGAGACGAGTGCCGTATGGCGGCCGGTTGCCGCGACCTTTTCACCCGAAAAATCGAACACGCCCCAGACGACCAGCAGCAACAGGATGATGAATACGAACCGGAAAAAGATCTTCCACCGGCGCGCCGCGCGCTGCTCATTGATGGCAGCCAGCGCGATACGTTCGAGCGCGGCGCGCTCCCAGCCCGGTTCATCAGTCGGTGTTGGCGTGCGCGGTTGGTGCGGATCGGGGGTGAGATTGTCGGCCATGCGTCGCAGATCGAAGTGTCAGGGAGTGACCGGACGCAGGTCGTCGTCCGGCAGCCAGAATACCGCGCGGCCATCCGGTGTATCCCGTTCGTCGACCTGAACGGGACGCAGCCTGCCGCCACGGCACGGACCGCCGACACACTTACCGGTGTCCGGCGCGTAAATTGCGCCGTGCGTGGCGCACATCAAGTATAAACCCGAAGATTCGAAGAACTGGCCCTCGACCCAGTCGAGCTCCATCGGCACGTGGGCGCAGCGGTTCAGATAGCCGTAAGCCTCGCCGCCATAGCGGACAAAAAAGACCACCGCGTCACCGCCGGCGTACTTCGCCGCACGCCGCAGCCCTGCTCCGCCCTCGATCAACTCGGCGGAGGCGCAAATGCGCACCGGCTCCGTGGCAAGCTCGCTCATGCGTTCTCGCGCAGCCAGGCGGATAGCGCACTCACACTTGGCGCAACGAACTTCGGTTCGAGCGCGGAGAGCGACGCGGCCGGATGAGCGCCGTAAGTCACGCCGATGCCCGCCACGCCTGCATTGATCGCCATCTGCAAGTCGTGCGTCGTATCGCCGACCATCACCGTTCTGGCCAGATCCTGCCCCAATTCGCGCGTCAGTTCGTGCAACATGGCCGGATGAGGCTTGGAGAACGTCTCGTCAGCGCAGCGTGTGCCGTCGAACAGGCTGGTGAGGTGGGCCTGGTCGAGCGCGCGATTCAGGCCCACGCGGCTCTTGCCGGTCGCGACGCCCAGCAGGTAACCCTGATCGCGCAGTTCCTGAAGCATCTCGCGCACGCCGGCAAAGAGCTCGGTCGTCTGATCCTTGACCAGATAGTGGAACCGGTAACGCTCGGCGAGGCGCGGATACTCGGACGGGTCGAGCGTCGGCGCGGCGATTTGCAGCGCGTCGCGCAGACCAAGGCCAATCACGTAGCTCGCCGCTTCGTCGGCGGGCACCGGCAAACCGAGGTCGCGGCAGGCCGACTGGATACTGCGCGTGATATGCGCGGTGGAATCCATCAAGGTGCCGTCCCAATCGAAGACGATCAGATCAAATTGCTCTCTAGGCATGCGTATCCGTCTCCGGGTTTGACCCTTTGTTTAGTTCAGTGAGCTGGTCGAGAAAGCGCCGGCAGTCCGCCGGCAGCGGCGCCTCGAACTGCAGCACCGCGCCCGTGGCCGGGTGCGCCAGCTTGAGCCGGTACGCGTGCAGAAACATCCGTTTCAGGCCGGGCTGTGCATTGGAGCGAGCCAGCTCCTTATTCAGCGCGAAATCGCCATATTTGGCGTCACCGACGATGGGCAGGTTCAGATGCGCCAGGTGAACGCGAATCTGATGCGTGCGGCCCGTCTTCAGTTCCGCTTCGAGCAGCGCGTAGTCCGGCCACCGGTTCACCAGGTTGAAGACCGTATGCGACGCGAGCCCGTCTGGCTGAACGCGCACGCGGCGCTCTCCGTCCGCGGTCAGATATTTGTGCAGGGGCTCCTTGACCGCCCGGCGGCGGCCCCAGTCGCTCGCCCATTCGCCGTGGACGCACGCATAGTAGCGCTTATCCATCCTGTTCTCGCGGATCTGTTCGTGCAGCCCGACCAGCGCTGTCCGTTTCTTTGCCAGCATCAGGATGCCGGAGGTCTCGCGGTCCAGCCGATGCACCAGTTCGAGGAATTTCGCCTGTGGACGCGCCTCGCGCATCTGCTCGATGACGCCGAAGGCCACCCCGCTGCCACCGTGCACGGCGACACCGGCCGGTTTGTCGATGACCAGCATGTGATCATCTTCAAAGAGAATATCGAAATGGGCGGCGGGCACCGGCGCATGCGCGGAGGCTTCGGTGCCCTGCGCGATCCGGATGGGCGGCACGCGCACCAGGTCGCCGTGGACGAGCCGGTATTGCGCCTCGACCCGACCCTTATTTACGCGCACTTCCCCGCTACGCAGGATGCGGTAAATATGGCTTTTCGGCACGCCTTTACAGACGCGCAACAGGAAGTTGTCGATGCGCTGACCGGCCGCGCCGTCATCGATCTCGATCATCGAGACCTGGTCACCTGCGACCGATTTCTGGGATATTTTGCCTAACTCTTTCATTCTGAATATAATTTGCCCAGCAGTCTGCGGCGGCCGGCGCATTGTCCGGAATTCCGGCGGATTGCGCAGGTGCAAGCGATAAACAGTCATTTTACTTGCGCCCGGGTCTGGTTGCTCACCCGCATAACGAGATGCATCAAGTTGTACGCACGGGGTCAGTACCCGGCAGGGACGGTGCCCACAGGCGCGTTCGGTCAAGGTCGGCTCCGACGGTAACGGAATTTTGGTAAAAAAGAATTTAACTGCGAGCCTTGCGATGGGGCGGTATGACGCCCTGCAGTACGAGGCTTCCGGTTGCGAAAATACGGCGTGCGCCCGAGGCGTCTTGTAGAAAGTACAAGACATGGCGACGTCAAAATGAGGCGAGACACCCCCGGCGGGAAAAGACGCGCCTTTTGCGCGAACTTCCTGCTGCGGCACGACCGCAGCCTTCGACCCTCCGGTCACGCGCCCAGTTGGCGCACCGGCGCGAGTGGACGAAGGCTTATGAAGGTCGGCCGGCAGAACCCGCGGCGTGTCGGGCCGTTATTTGAAGCCGTGTTCGCATGTGCCCTGCGGCTCCGTGTCCTTCTTTCGTTGATGGACCGGGCCCTCTCAGGCAATTCTCCCCGCCATTTTTCCCGCTCCAGCGTGCTTGTGAAAACACAACAAGGCGCGGCATGCCGCTGCCCTGATCGTCCTTTGCGTCTGACAAACGTAAGGCGTGGGCAAGCTAAGCCGCTCTGGAGCCGTTCAATGAAACGCATGTTGTTCAACGCGACGCAGCAGGAAGAACTGCGCGTTGCCATCGTCGATGGGCAAAAACTCATCGATATCGACATCGAAACCGCCGGGCGCGAACAGCGCAAAGGCAATATTTACAAGGGCATCATTACCCGCATCGAGCCGTCGCTCGAAGCCTGTTTCGTCAACTACGGCGAAGACCGCCACGGTTTTCTGCCGTTCAAGGAAGTCGCCCGCCAGTATTTCCGCGACGGCGTCGACATGCGCTCTGCGCGCATCCAGGACGCGCTGCGCGAAGGTCAGGAACTGATCGTTCAGGTCGAAAAGGAAGAGCGCGGCAACAAGGGCGCCGCCCTCACCACCTTCATTTCGCTGGCAGGCCGGTATCTGGTCCTGATGCCGAATAACCCGCGCGGCGGCGGCGTGTCGCGCCGGATCGAAGGCGACGACCGTCAGGAACTGCGCGAAACCATGGCGCAGCTGCAACTGCCGGACGGCATGAGCATCATCGCGCGCACGGCCGGCATTGGCCGTTCCGCCGAAGAGCTGCAGTGGGACCTGAACTACCTGATGCAACTATGGCGCGCCATCGAGGCCGCGTCGCAAAGCGGTTCGGCCGGCCAGCCGATGCTGATTTATCTCGAATCGAGCCTGGTGATCCGCGCGATTCGCGACTATTTCCAGCCGGACATTGGCGAAATCCTCATCGACACCACCGAAATCCATGACCAGGCCCGCGCCTTCATGGACATCGTGATGCCGGACAATGTCAGCAAGGTGAAGCGGTATCACGACGATGTGCCGCTTTTCTCGCGCTTTCAGATCGAGCATCAGATCGAAACGGCGTATTCGCGCACGGTGCCGCTGCCGTCGGGCGGCGCGATCGTGATCGACCACACCGAAGCACTGGTGGCAATCGACGTCAACTCGGCCCGCGCCACCAAGGGCGCCGACATCGAGGAAACGGCTGCACGCACCAACCTCGAAGCGGCCGACGAAGTGGCCCGCCAGTTGCGCCTGCGCGACCTGGGCGGCCTGATCGTGATCGACTTCATCGACATGGAATCGGCCAAGAGCCAGCGCGAAGTCGAGCAACGCCTGAAAGACGCCTTGAAGCACGACCGTGCGCGCGTCCAGATGGGCAAGATTTCGCGCTTCGGCCTGATGGAGCTGTCGCGTCAGCGTCTGCGCCCGGCCCTGTCGGAAGGCAGCCACGTGACCTGCCCGCGCTGCAACGGCACGGGCCACATCCGCGATACCGAATCGTCCGCGCTGCAGGTGCTGCGGATCATTCAGGAAGAAGCGATGAAGGAAAACACCGCGGCAATTCATTGCCAGGTGCCGGTCGAAGTGACCGCCTTCCTGCTGAACGAGAAGCGCGCCGAAATCAACAAGATCGAATCGCGTTTCAAGGTCAATGTCGTCCTGATCCCGAACAAGCACCTCGACACGCCGCATTACAAGCTCGAGCGCCTGCGTCACGACGACGCGCGCCTCGACGAACCGCGGGCCTCCTGGAAGATGGCCGAAGAAGCGGCCCGCGAACTGGAATCGGAAACCGGTTACAGCAAGCGCACCGAAGAAGTGAAGCCGAAGCAGGAAGCGGCGGTCAAGGGCATCACGCCGGAAAAGCCGGCGCCTAGCGCTCCGGTTCGCCCGGCTGCACCCGTTGCTACACCTGCGCCTGTCGCGGTCACGCCGGCTGGCGGCGGTTTCATTGGCTGGCTGAAGAACCTGTTCGGCATGGCACCGGCCGCGCCGGCTCCGGCGGCCCCGGCGGCCGCCGAGACGGCGGCGCGTCCGGCGCGCGGCGAACGTCCGGAACGTGGTGAACGCACCGGCGAACGTGGCGGAGATCGCAACCGCAATCGCCGTGGCGGCGCAACCGGCCGTGACGGAGCCGCGCGCGGCGAGGGAGCGGGCGCCGGTGGCCGTCAGGGCCAGCCGTCGCAGCGTCGCGAAGAACGTGAAGGGCGTGAACCGCGCGAGGCTCGTGAGCCGCGTGAAGCACGCGAGGCACGCGAACCGCGTGAGGGCCGTGAGTCCCGTGACGCGCGCGAACCGCGCGGCGGCCGTGAGGCACGCGAGGGTCGCGAAGGCCGGGACACCCGCGGCGAGCGCGCTCAGGACCGTGCCGAACGTGGCGAAGCCGTGGAAAGCGCACCGCGCGCTGAGCGTGGCGAGCGCCAGGAGCGTGGCGAACGTCGTGAACGTGGCGAGCGCGGCGAGCGCCGCAAGCAGCAACCGGAAGCCGCCGAAGCACTGAGCCAGGACGAAAACCAGGCAGAGCTGCTGACGCAGAACCAGCCAGTCAACGTCGAAGGCGGCGCACCGGTCGATCAGGAAGCCGTGGCACGCGAAGGCGAAGAGCGTCGCCGCCGCCGTCGCGGCCGCCGCGGTGGCCGTCGCGAGCGTGAAGAAGAAGGCGTGAACGGTAACGTCAGCGCCGAAGGTGCTGAGGCTGCTGAAGGTGCCGAGACGGAAGCAGAAACGGCAAGCGCAGCGCTCGAGGCTCCGGCCCAGCAGCCGCGCCAGGAAACGCCGGCGGCAGCCCCGGTTGAAGTGGTGGTGGCAGCAGTGGCAACGGAAACGGTGGTCGTCAGCGAATTGCACGCCGCAACCGAAACGCCGGTTCTGGCTGCAGAACGGGCTGCCCAGACGCAAGCCTTCGTACCGGTCGCAGAAGCAGCCGCGTCTGACGCGCCAGTAGTCGCGCAGCCTGAACCGACTCCGGTTCCGGTTGCTGCGGCTGCACCCATTGCACCGGCCGCACCTGCCGTGGTCGAAACCACCGCTGCGCCCGTCGAGACGACGAGCGCCGCGCCGGTGGCCGAAGCGCCTGTTGCAGCACCTGCGGCTGCTGAGCCGGTTGCTGTTGAACCCGTTGCTGTTGAACCCGTTGCCGCTGAGCCGGTGGCTGTTGAACGCGTTGCTGCTGAGCCGGTCGCTGCCAAGCCTGTTGCTGCTGAGCCGGTTGCGGTAGTGCCGGTTGCAGTTCAGGCACCGCTCGGCGAAGCAGCGCCGGTCGCACCGGCAGCCGAGGTTGCAGCACCGCTCGAGGCACAGCACGCTGTGGTCGAAGTGGCACCGCACCTTGAGCCCGCAGCCGCACCGCAACCGGTCGCAGCGCCGCAAGCGGTCGAGCCGGCACCGGTCGCCGCCCGCCAGCCGGCGCGCAATGGCCTGTCGCCGGAAACCCTGCAGCCGGTGCTGGAAAGCGCGGGGCTCGTCTGGGTCAACACCGACGCTGCCAAGCTGCGCGCTGCACAGGAAGCCGCTGCGCAAGCCGTGAAGCCGGCGCGCGTGCCGCGCGAGCGCAAGCCGTTGCCGCCCGTCGACAGCGCGCCGATGCAGCAGGTGGAAACGGCGAAGCACCAGCAGTAAGCCGCCGCAACCGGTGCAGCAAGCGCCACGCGGTACAGAAAGCCCGCCCTCACCGGCGGGCTTTTTGTTGCCCGCGTGCGGGTGTTCATCCCACTGTGAGCCAGCGGTCCTTCCGCTAAAATGAAAGTCTGCACCTAAACGAAGCAAGACGAAGCAATCCATGTCCCGACGCATCATCCCTGTTGCCGATGTCAGCGCGATGCCGGTCGTCTCCGGACCCGCGCAGGCGCCAAGCGGCGAGCTGCGCGATACCCTGTCGCGCCCGCTGCGCGATTTGCGCATCTCGGTGACGGACCGGTGCAATTTCCGCTGCGTCTACTGCATGCCGCGTGCGGTTTTCGACAAGGACTACGCGTTCCTGCCGCACAGCGCCCTGTTGAGCTTCGAGGAAATCGAGCGCCTGGCGCGGCTGTTCGTCGCACATGGAGTGGAAAAGATCCGCCTGACGGGGGGCGAACCCCTGTTACGCAAGAATCTGGAATTCCTGATCGAGCGGCTCGCGCAACTCACTACGCCGCAAGGACGTCCGCTCGATCTCACACTCACCACCAACGGCTCGCTCCTCGCGCGCAAGGCCCGCGGCCTCAAGGATGCCGGCCTCACGCGCGTGACGGTTAGCCTCGACGCGCTCGACGACACGCTGTTTCGCCGCATGAACGACGCCGACTTCGCGGTGGGCGACGTGCTCGAAGGCATCGCCGCCGCTCAGGCGGCCGGTCTCGCGCCGGTCAAGGTCAACATGGTGGTCAAGCGTGGCACGAACGATACGGAAATCGTGCCGATGGCACGCCACTTCAAAGGCTCCGGCAGCGTGCTGCGCTTCATCGAGTATATGGACGTGGGCACGTCGAACGGCTGGAACATGGCAGAGGTAATGCCTTCCGCCGAGGTGGTCGCCCAGATCGCCGAACACTTCCCGCTCGCGCCACTCGAGGCGCACAGCGCCGCCGAAACGGCGCAGCGCTGGGCCTACACGGACGGCAGCGGTGAGATCGGCGTCATTTCCAGCGTCACGCGTGCGTTCTGCGGCGCCTGCACGCGAGCCCGGCTCTCGACAGAGGGCAAGCTGTACCTGTGCCTCTTTGCGTCAGCGGGACACGATCTGCGCGCGCTCGTGCGCAACGGCACGAGCGACGCCGGAATTGCCTCCGCGGTCGCCCACATCTGGCAGGCCCGCACCGACCGCTACTCGCAGTTGCGCGGCAGCAGCGAAGCCGCGCCACATTCGCCGGACGAGCGCCGCGTCGAAATGTCGTACATCGGCGGCTGAGGCTGCCTTGCCCATGAGTCTCGCTCCCGCACACATCACCGGAGTGCTCCTCGCCGGTGGCCGCGGCACGCGGATGGGCGGGCTCGACAAAGGTCTGCAACCGCTGCATGGCGAAGCGCTCGCGTCGCATGTCCTGAAGCGGCTCGCACCGCAGACCGGAGCGCTACTCATCAGCGCCAATCGCCATCCCGAGGTCTACGCCGCGCTCGGCGCGCCGTTCGGTGCGACCGTTGTGCCAGACACCGTGCCCGGCTTCCCTGGACCCCTGGCCGGTTTGCTGGCCGGCCTGCGCGCCGCCCGCACGGAGTTCGTGCTCAGCGCGCCGTGCGACACGCCGGCGCTGCCCGCCGATCTCGGCGCCCGGCTCGCGCAGGCACTGGAGGCGAATCAGGCGGACATCGCCACCGTCGCCACCACGGACGCCCATGGACACGCCTCGATTCACCCCGTCTTCGCGCTCTTGCGCACCACCCTCGCCGATGACCTCAGCGCCTTTCTGGAAGCGGGTGAACGCAAGGTCCGCGCGTGGTACGCGCGCCACAGGACGGTGGAAGTCGCCTTTGCCGATGAGCGCGCGTTTTACAATATCAATTCATTGCAAGAACTCGCTGACCTTGAACGTGCCTGAGCGTAACCAGGGTCTCTGCTGAAGTCCTGTTCGGGCCGCACGGCGGCCACCGGATCCGCATCCGGCCGCAACGCGCCTCCATTCATGACCACGCTTAACGAATTTTCCAGCTGCGTCGCCCAGTACGATCCTCACGCGTTGCCGGTCACGGCAGCTCAGGCGATCGTGCGCCAGTGGGCCACGCCCGTCACGGCGATCGAACGCGTGCCGCTACACGATGCGCTCGACCGCGTGCTGGCCGAAGACATCGTGTCGCCGGGCGACGTGCCGGCGCACGACAACTCCGCGATGGACGGCTACGCGTTCCATAGTGCGGCGCTCGCGGGCGCCGCAGCGACCGTCGAACTGACGGTCGCCGGCAAGGCATTGGCGGGACATCCGTTCGGCGGCGCTGTCGCGGTTGTGGAATGTGTACGGGTCATGACAGGCGCGTGCATCCCGGCCGATTGCGATACGGTCGTGCCTCAGGAACTCGTCG
This sequence comes from Paraburkholderia sp., assembly GCA_035948995.1. Taxonomy (GTDB): domain Bacteria; phylum Pseudomonadota; class Gammaproteobacteria; order Burkholderiales; family Burkholderiaceae; genus Paraburkholderia. Next base: position 19,184 of record DASZIR010000107.1, read on the forward strand.
CGCGTTCGGCTGAAACCATCCGCTTTCCCGCCAGCGCGGTGCGCGGCGGCGCGAACCTGCGCCTCGCCGGCGAGGACCTTGCCCGAGGGAGCGCCGCCTTGCACGCCGGGCGCATCCTGCGCGCGTCGGACCTTGGCCTCCTCGCGTCGCTTGGCATCGGTGAGGTCCCGGTGCGGCGGCGTTTGCGGGTCGCGTTCTTTTCGACCGGCGACGAATTGCGTTCGCTCGGCGAGCCGCTCGAGCCAGGCTGCGTCTACGACAGCAACCGCCATACGCTGTTTGCGATGCTGCGCCGCCTGAATATCGACACGCTCGATCTGGGCGTCGTGCGCGATCAGCCCGCTGCGCTCGAAGCCGCGTTGCGCAGCGCCGCGGCCAGCGCCGATGTGGTGTTGACCTCGGGCGGCGTCTCCGTCGGGGAAGCGGATTTCACCAGGCAGCTGTTGCAGACCTTCGGCGACGTGGCGTTCTGGAGTCTCGCCATGCGCCCGGGCCGGCCGCTCGCGTTTGGCCGCGTCTGGTCGGGTGAGCGGCCTGGCGTCGGCCTGCCCGCCCTGTTCTTCGGTTTGCCGGGCAACCCGGTCGCCGTGATGGTGACCTTCTACCAGATCGTGCGCGAAGCGCTGCTGGCGATGTCGGGCGCCACGCCGCAACCGGTGGCGCTTTTCCAGGCAGCCAGCCGCGACATCATCGGCAAGCGCGCCGGGCGCACCGAATATCAACGCGGCGTCGCCGGGCGCGATGCCCACGGCCAATGGCATGTCGCGCCAACCGGCTCGCAAAGCTCCGGTGTGCTCAGTTCGATGAGCGAAGCAAATTGCTTTATTGTGCTCGCACACGAGCGTGCCGACGTTGCCGCAGGCGAGAGCGTCGATATCATGCTGTTCGAAGGGCTGATCTGACTGGCCCGACTACTGCCCGCCCTCTACCCCTCTACCATCACTACGACCAACGGGTTTGACCTACATGAAAAAACAGATCTCGTTCATTGCACCGGGACAGACTGCCAAGGCGCTCATCCTCGTGTATCTGACCTTCAGCGTGCCCATCGTGCTGCTTGGCGTGCTGGTCGCGTTTATCCGCTACGGGTCGGTCGAGTTGAGCACCGTGTTCAGCGCCCTGCTGCTGAATGCAATCCTCGGTTTCATCCTGCTGTGGATCGCCTGCCATGCCTATAACTGGGTCGCGTCGCGCTTCGGCGGCATCGAAATCCAGTTGAGCGACGCGCCGGAGGAGGCGTAATGGCCGCAACGATCCGCGCTGCCACGCCCGCCGACGTCGGCGCCATTTTCTCGCTGATGCTCGAGCTGGCCGAGTTCGAAAAGCTCACCCATCTGTTCGTCGCGACCGAAGCAGGCGTGCACGATGCGCTGTTCGGCGCGCGACCTTCATCGGAAGCCATGGTCGCGCAGCAAGCAGACGGCCGCATCGTCGGCTACGCGCTCTTCTTCCACAATTTCTCGACCTTCCTCGGGCGGCGCGGGCTGTATCTCGAAGATCTGTATGTGCAGCCCACGCAGCGCGGCAGTGGCCTCGGCACCCAGATGCTGCGGCAACTGGCAGCGTTGGCCGTCGAGCGGCAATGCGGCCGCTTCGAATGGACGGTGCTCGACTGGAACCAGCCGGCAATCAGCTTCTACGAAAAGATGGGCGCGACCGTGCTGCCTGACTGGCGCATCGTCCGCATGACGGGTGAGGCGCTTGAAGAGCTGGCAGGGAGCGCGGCAGTCAAGGCGGAGTAACAGCGCCGCGGAGACAACGCCACGCTATTCATCCGCATCCGCGCCAAGCAGCGCGTCGCCGAGCAGGCCGCTCGCCTGCTCGCCTGGCAACGCTTCGACGTCGCGCAGCTTGCGGTTCATCGCACGGGTTCGCGTTTCCGCCGCTTCGATTGAACGCGTCACGGTTTCGAGCTGCGACTTCGTCCTGGCGAGCACGTCGCCGAATTTGCCGAACTCGGTCTTCACCGCGCCCAGCACCTGCCACACTTCGCTCGAGCGCTTCTCGATAGCGAGTGTGCGGAAGCCCATTTGCAGACTGTTGAGCAAGGCGGTGAGCGTGGTCGGCCCCGCGATCGTCACCCGGTAATCACGCTGCAACATATCCGTGAGGCCGGGCCGGCGCAGAACTTCCGCGTAGAGACCTTCGGTCGGCAGGAACAGCAGCGCGAAATCTGTCGTATGCGGCGGCGACACATATTTTTCCGCAATCGCGCGTGCCTCGGCGCGGATACGCGCTTCCAGCGCGCGCGACGCTTCCTCGACCGCCACCGGATCGGCGCGCTCCTGTGCCTCGATCAGCCGCTCGTAGTCCTCGCGCGGGAATTTGGCATCGATCGGCAGCCATACCGGGACGGCCGCACCATCGGAGTCCTGACGGCCCGGCAGCTTGATCGCGAATTCAACCCGATCAGCGCTCTTCGGCACCGTCGCCACGTTCTTCGCGTACTGGTCGGCGGTCAACAGCTGTTCGAGCAAGGCTTCGAGCTGCACTTCGCCCCATGTGCCGCGCGTCTTGACGTTCGTGAGCACCTTCTTCAGATCGCCGACACCCGCGGCCAGCGTCTGCATTTCACCCAGGCCGCGATGCACCTGCTCCAGGCGCTCCGACACCTGCCTGAACGATTCACCGAGGCGCTGTTCGAGCGTGGCGTGCAGCTTTTCGTCGACGGTGCGGCGCATCTCTTCCAGCTTGGTCGAGTTGTTCGCCTCGATGTCCTTCAGGCGCTGTTCGATCGTCGCGCGCACTTCGGCAAAACGGCGGTCGTTTGCCTCCGTCAGTTGCCCCAGTTGCAACGTCAGCGTTTCGCCGAAACGCCTGAGCGCGGCCCCCTGCTCGTCGCGAGCCTGCTGGGCCTGTTGCTGCAAACTCTGTCGCACCGCCTCCAGCTGCTGTGCATTGGTTTCGGTCAGCTTGACGAGCTGTTGGGCGAAACCGTCGATCTTGCCGTTCTGCACCGTCGTCATGCTGGTGAACTGCGCGGCAAGCGTTTGCTGGAACTGCGAGAAGCCGCCGTTCAACTCGGTGCGCGACACGCGTGCGGTTTCCGTGATCTCGCTGCGCAACTCGCGCTCGAGCCGCTCGTAAGCACGCGTCTGTGCCTGAGCCGTCTCCCCGAGGTGTTCGCCGAGTTCGTCCAGATGGGCGTGCAGCTCACCCTGGCTGTGGCCGCGCGTGAGCATCAGTAAAGCGATGACCAACGCGACGGCCAGCACCGCGACCGCCGCGACCAGCATCGTCGTCATACGCGCGCCTTGCCGATGACTTCGGGATTGATCGGGTTTGCCGGACGGCCTGCCTTCGGACCCTCGCCCAGCGCAGCGATCAGGTTGTCCGCGGCGAGATTGGCCATGGCGCGCCGGGTGGATTCGGTCGCGCTCGCGATATGCGGCGTCAGCACAACGTTCGGCACGCTCAGCAACTCAGGATTCAGGTTCGGCTCGCCTTCATAGACATCGAGTCCGGCCGCCGCGATACGCTTCGCGCGCAACGCTTCGGCGAGTGCCGCGTCGTCGACGATGCCCCCGCGTGCGATGTTGGTCAGCGTCGCCGTCGGCTTCATCTGCGCGAGTTCAGCTGCGCCGATCGTGTGATGGCTATCTTTCGTATAAGGCAGGACCAGGACAACGTGATCGGCACGCCGCAGCAGCTCGTCTTTCGACACATACTGCGCGTTCAACTCGGCTTCTATCTCAGGGGCGACCCGCGAGCGGTTGTGATAGATCACCTGCATGTTGAAGCCACGGGCGCGGCGCGCCAGCGCCTGGCCGATGCGGCCCATGCCGATCACGCCGAGCGTCGAACCATACACGTCGGTGCCGAGAAAGCCATCGTAGGTCCATTTCTGCCACTGCCCGGCACGCAGCCAGTGTTCCGACTCGGCAACGCGGCGCGCTGCCGCCATCATCAGCGCCCAGCCGAAATCGGCAGTCGATTCGTTCAGCACGTCCGGCGTATTGGTGCCGAGCACGTTCACGGCATTGAACGCGGCCATGTCGAAATTGTTGTAACCCACCGCCATGTTCGACACGACGCGCAGTCGCGGGGCCGCGGCCAGCACAGCTGCGCCGACCGGGTCGCCGGCGGTCAGCGCGCCGTCTTGGCCGGCGAGGCGGCGCGTCAGTTCATCGGCGGACAGGACATCGCCATTGTTCCAGTCGACGTCAAAATACTGTTTGAGGCGTTCGATCACATCCGGAAAGATCGGACGGGCAACAAGGATCTTCTGCTTCTGCATTGCAATTCTCCAGATAGCGCGTCCGGGCGGACAGTGGGCCCCGACGTCATCAACCGCTAAAAGAACAGCCAGGTGGTGACGAGAAACACCGGCACCAGCACGACGACCGACCACCCCAGATAGGCGAAGAAGCTGGGCATGCGGATGCCGCGCGACTCGGCGATCGCCTTCACCATGAAGTTCGGCGCGTTGCCGATGTAACTGTTCGCGCCCATGAATACCGCGCCGGCGGAGATCGCGGCGAGCGTCGTGGCGCCGGTGGTCATCAGCGTCTGCGCGTCACCACCGGCCAGGTTGAAGAACACCAGGTAGGTCGGCGCATTGTCGAGAAACGACGACAACAGTCCGGTCGCCCAGAAGTACATCGCGTCATGCGGCCGGCCTGCTGCATCGTTGACGAGATGCACGAGGCCCGCGAACGCACCCGCTTCACCGGCGCGCAGAATCGTGATGACTGGCGTGATCGTCACAAAGATGCCGGCAAACAGCTTCGCGACCTCTTCGATCGGCGCCCAGTTGAACGCGTTCCCTTCGCGCGCCACACGCGGCGTCACCGCCAGCGACAGCAGCGTAACCCCAAGCAGCGCCACATCGCGCACGGCGTTCTGCAGTGCGAGGTGGGTGCCGAAAATATCGAATTCGATGCCCGGCTTCCACAACCCGCTCATCAGCACCAGGGCGATGACGATTCCGAGCAGCACGAAATTGATCTTGCCGTCGATACCCAACATCGGTGTATCGGGCGTCGGATCGAGAAACGGCGAGCGCTCTTCTTCGCGGCGATGATAATAGTACGAATCGAGTGCGTAAAACGTCACGAGCAGCACGGCGCAGACGAACAGCATCGGCAACGCCAGATGCGTGGTGGTCCAGAAGAAGCTCACGCCGTTGAGGAAGCCGAGAAAGAGCGGCGGGTCGCCGAGCGGCGACAGCGAGCCGCCGGCATTGGCCACGAGGAAGATAAAGAACACGACCACATGCACGACGTGCTTGCGGTTGTCGTTGGCGCGTAGCAGCGGCCGGATCAGCAGCATGGCGGCGCCGGTCGTCCCCATGATGCTGGCGAGCGCCGTGCCGAGCGCGAGGATCGCCGTGTTCAGCCGCGGCGTACCGTGCAGGTTGCCGCGCACGCAGATGCCACCGGCCACGGTATAGAGCGCCGTCAGCAACACGATGAACGGCACATACTCCTCGAGCATGGCATGAACCAGCGCGCCGAACGCCACGCCGAACCCGAACGTGACGGCGAACGGCACCAGGAACACGATAGCCCAGGCCGCCGAAATCTTGCCGAAATGGTGATGCCAGAACGTTGGTGCAAGCAACGGAAACACAGCGATCGACAACAGGACGCCGGCGAACGGTACGCCCCACAACGCCGACAGCGTGGCGCCGTCGAGCGTGGCGGCCGACGCCAGTTGCGGCCAGAGCGCCAGTGCGGCGACGAGCCCCATGCCCGTCCACACGGCATGTCGCGTCATATTCGAATCCTTTTTGTTTGATGAGGAACCGCGGGCGCGTATTGCAGTGGTCGTCAGGCCGGCCCTGCATCGCGCCCGACGCGAGCCTCACGCCCCGCGCACGACAATCGCGTGTACCCGATACGGCCCATGTGCGCCCAGCACGATGGTTTGCTCGATATCGCCGGTACGCGACGGGCCGGAAATGAAATTCACCGCGCGCGGCAGCTCGCCGCGTTCGGTGCGGATCAGGCCGAACGCCTCTTCGTGACCGGCGACAATACGCGAGGCCGGCACGATGGCGATGTGCGTTTCCGGCAACAGGCCGGCGGACGCATAAGTCTGCGGGCCAGACAGCAGCACCAGCGTGCCGGTCTCCGCGGTCGCGCAGAAGCAGCCGGTGATGCCGACCACGTCGCTATCTTGCGGTTTGCGGAATTCGACCGTGAGGCCCGCTTCGGCCCAGGCGAGGTCCTGCAGCGTTTGCCATGCGATCGCCTGCACCGGCAGGCCATGTTGCGTGAGATAGCGATGCGCGGCAGCCGGCACGTCGCTCAATGCGTCGACGGTGTCCACGGTGCTCGCCATCTTTTGCGCTTCGTCGATAAAGCGTGTGACGAGGTCGTCCGGCATGGGCGGCCGCGGACCGTGTGGATGGCGCGCGAGATAGTCGGCGGCGGCCTCGCGCTCGGAGGCGGCCGGTTCGGCTTCGCGCCCCTGGGCTGCGCGAATGCGCGCCAGGATGTTGCGGCGGGCGATCGATGTATCCATGGGCGAAGTCCTCGCGAGTTCCCGTTGCTATAGCCGAGCGGCATCGCGAGAATTATACCGGCCACCCCGCGCGCAAACACTCGTCCAGATGGCCAGGGGGGGCCTGAAGCGCGCCCGCTCCACACTCTACTTCGAGACTTCCTCATCCGGCTGCCTGATGCCGAACACCTGGCGCAGATAGGCCAGATAAGCCTTGTCTTCGCACATATTCTTGCCCGGCGAGTCGGACAGCTTGGCGACCGGCTGGCCGTTGCAGCGAACCATCTTGATCACGATCTGCAGCGGGTTGTAGCCGAGATCGTTGGTCAGATTCGTGCCCACGCCGAACGCCAGTTTGCAGCGGCCACGGAAGCGTTCGTACAACTGCAGGACCTTCGGGATATCCAGCGCATCGGAGAACACGAGGATCTTCGTGCGCGGGTCGCAGCGGTTGGCCTCGTAGTGATGCAACAGCCGCTCGCCCCACTCGAACGGATCGCCCGAATCGTGGCGCGCACCGTCGAACAGCTTGCAGAAGTACATATCGAAATCGCGCAGGAACGCATCCATACCGTACACGTCGGAGAGCGCAATGCCGAGGTCGCCGCGATACTCCTTCGCCCACATCTCGAAGCCGTAGATCTGCGAATCGCGCAGCCGCGGCCCGAGCGCCTGGCAGGCCTGCAGGTATTCATGAGCCATCGTGCCGAGCGGCGTCAGGCCGTGCTTCATCGCGTAAAAGACGTTGCTGGTGCCGGTGAACTGTTCGCCCAGGTCGTCTTTCAGCGTGAGGATCACCTCTTCGTGCCAGCGCTTCGAGAAGCGGCGGCGGGTGCCGTAGTCGGCGATCTTGCAGTCCGCAAATTCGGGCTGCGCACCCAGCAGCTTGATCTTCTCGCCGAGACGCTCACGGCCTTCGCCGTAGGCCGGCTGCTGCTGCGTGTTGCGGAAGTAGACCTCGTTGACGATCGCGAGCACCGGAATCTCGAACAGGATCGTGTGCAACCACGGCCCTTTGATGTCGATGTCGATCTCGCCGTTGCCCTTCGGCGAAGGGGTGACCGAAATGTACTTCTCGTTCAGATGGAAGAGCGCGAGGAACTCGATGAAATCGCCCTTGATGAAGCGCATGCGCCGCAGGTAATCGAGCTCGTCGTCAGTGAAGCGCAGATCGCATAGCTTGCGCACCTCGTCGCGGATCTCGTCGATATACGGCACGAGATTGACGTTCGGGGTCCGGCAGCGGAAGCGGTATTCCACGCTCGCGGCAGGGAAATGATGCAGAACGACCTGCATCATCGTGAACTTGTACAGATCAGTATCGAGCAGCGAAGTAATAATCATGATGGTGCGAACCGGACTGCAGGAAAACGGAAGGCCTGACGGGGCCCATGCGCCTCGCGGCACGCCCCTGCGCGCCGACCTGACGCATGTTACCCGAATGCGCACGGCGGCATCGGGCAGCGACCCCACCCGCAGGGCCATAAACTAATCACAAAAACGTATAAATGCGGTGAGCCGCTGCTGCATACGCCTCTTGACGTTACGTTACAATACCGCTTTTGGCGTTTCGCCTCTCCCGATACCGTATGCAGGAGCTGCCTGAATGACTCACGTTGTGACCGAAAGCTGCATCAAGTGCCGCTATACCGACTGCGTCGATGTGTGCCCGGTGGACTGCTTTCGCGAAGGTCCCAACTTCCTCGCGATCGACCCCGATGAGTGCATCGACTGTGCTGTGTGCGTCGCCGAATGTCCGGTGAACGCCATCTATGCCGAAGAGGACGTGCCGGGCGACCAGCAGGAATTCATCCCGCTAAACGCCGATCTCGCAAAGGGCTGGCCGAGCATCACCAAGACCAAGGCACCCCTGCCCGAGGCCGACGAGTTCAAGGACGTGAAGGAAAAGCTGGCCCTGCTCGCTCGCTGAGCGGCCATAGGCGGTGCGACGGCCCGCGGGGCGCGCCATCCGGCAGCGTCCCGGCCCCTGTGATGCCCCTCTCCCCGGCTGCGCCGATTCGCCTGAAATCGGGATGAATCGGGGGTATTGACAGGCCCTGTAGCACCCCCTACAATTTCGCTTCTCTGCTGTTGTTGTTCCCCGATAGCTCAGTCGGTAGAGCGCCGGACTGTTAATCCGTAGGTCCCTGGTTCGAGCCCAGGTCGGGGAGCCAAGAATTGCAAAGGCCCGTTAACCAAAACGGGCTTTTTTATGTAAGGTTGCACTGCTGTTCCTCGATAGCTCAGTCGGTAGAGCGCCGGACTGTTAATCCGTAGGTCCCTGGTTCGAGCCCAGGTCGAGGAGCCAAAGAATTCGAAGGCCCGCATCCGTGCGGGCCTTTCTGTTTTGGGCCCGGCATTATGAGGGAGTTACCCCTTGACTGGCCTTGGCTACGCGTGCGGCCTGAACTCGACAGCGTCTTCGCGGCGCGGCGCAATCAAGCCGAACCGGCGCGTCGTGTCGGCGCTCATGCATCTGGGAACTCAGGCAGTGTTGAGTTTGCGCCTTGCCATGAGCCGCTGACGCGCTTCAAGGCCGCGCTGCCGATGCGCTTCTGAGACCGGAGCGGTTGGCTGAGAGGGCTCCTGAATGTCGCCCGCCAGCTTAATCTGCTCCTTCCAATCCTCGAGCGCACGTGAGAGCTCCCAGCGCCATGCGAGGTCCTTAAGAAGCTCCGCGTCCAAAACACTGAAATCCACATCCTGCGGCGGCATCCGCATCGAGCTGCGGGGCGACAAAGCCAGATGCAGCCAGTGCAAAGCTGCCACCTCGGGTCTAGCCACCGGACAGTGGCGGCCGGCTTGATGCAGCAGGCGCGCCTCCTCCTGGGAGGATGGGAAGAATCGAGGTGGCAGGGCATTGAACCGAAGCACCTGTCCGCCGCTGGTCTTAACCGAACCGACACGGGGAACGGAGTCGGGGCGTTGCGGCACCACAGCCGTCACGATAGCTGGCGGGTTATTTAGAAAGCCACACTCTCCAAGCACCGATTCGAGTGAGACAACAGCGCCTTGTCGAATGTGCTGTGCAACTTCGGCTACTTCGACAGCAGGCCGACTGCGACGATTCAAGTAGAGCCCGCGACTCACCTTTTGCAGGGCACCCGCCTTCATCAGGCCGCCAATGGCATTGTGGACGGTATCGGCGTTGGCGCGCGGCCGTACGCGACGAACCAGTTGCGCCAGCTCTTCCGTGGTGCAAACGCGAGGTGCTTCGTTTGACTCGAGAAGTCCCAGGAGTTCGTATCTCCATTCGGTGCGAGCAGGTCCGTAATTGAAACCTGTATCCATCATTTGGCTCCCGGTTGTTCCGGCTTGACGTTCTCAACCCCCTCTTCTTTCTGGAGTTCGCGCGCATCCTCCAGCCATTGTTCAACGTTCGTACCAACGTTGACCTGCATTTCTTCGTAGGCTTCTTCGGTTACCGCTACTGCGGTCTCTGGCGGCAGGTACGGCACTACGTCCGTCTTGAAGCGCTCGTAGCCCATGCCTTCGACTTTTGCCCACAGTTCGGTGAGCGCCTGCTCGAGCCGCTCCGGAGATTGACTGGCCAGCAGCTGAGCCGGAGCCTCGAGCTCTGTCTCGAGCAACACACTCAAGTCGAAGAGGTCACGCGGCGCATCGCGCTTTGGGTCCGTCAGAGCGAGCACCTTGCATACTGCCAGGGCCTGCGCGTCGAGCGTCAGCACGCGTCCTCGCGCCGCACCCCCGGCGAATTCCTTGTTCAGCTCAAGCTGTTCTGTGCGAAATGGTGCGACCCATTCGCGGCGGGATACTTCGACCGTCAAGGAAATAGGGCGTGCTGTTCCCGGCGCGCGGCCATTGACCTTCCACCGCAGGGTTGTCTCTGTCTGCCTGGGCTCGGAAACCTGAGGGCCCTCAATTAGCCCTTGCTGTTTGACCACTCTGTCAATGGAGCGGCGAACGATGCCCTGAATTCGGCTGACGGAGGCCGGCATCACCGCGTCCAGGTCAATGTCGGCAGTAACCGGGTGCTCCCGAGCACAGCGCGCATGGCCAAGCCGCCCTTGAGCACAAGCTCGTTCTGAATCGCCTGGCTCATGAGTTCGATAAGGAGCCTGGCTTGGAGCAACTCCCGGCTGTAGGCAACCTCATCCATGTAGTACCCTAATCACGACGCGCGCCGACTACGAAACTATGTGAATAGTCTGTTAGTCACTCGAATGCATGATTAACATTCTATGTTGAACGGCGGGCGCGGTCAACTGCCGAAGGGAGAGCCGCACCGGCTGGCGTTCTGCGGCGATTCGCGCCGGCATGTACCGCCAGATGCATACGGCCGCGAAAACCTCAAAGGGTAACTCCGCCATAATGCCGTTTGGGCCGGCAGGTGCGCACACGAGCCCCGCGCGCCGCCGGCGAATGCCAGGCCGCCCGCTGCGTGTTGCACGTAGCACCCACCTGCGTCACGAGCACCGTTATACGATGGCGTTTTCCTCCCGCCATCATTCCGGAATCCCGATGAAACCCACTTCGTTGCGCATCGCGTTCGCAGTCGCCGCCGCCGTCTCCATCCCCCTCTGCACCCCGCTCGCCTGCAGCGAAGAAGTCGCCAGCGTCAACACCAACTTCCACATCACCGGCTCCGACCGAGTGGTGGTCGAGGCCTACGACGATCCTGTCGTGAACGGCGTCACCTGCTATGTCTCGCGGGCCCGCACGGGTGGCATCAAAGGCACGCTTGGCATAGCAGAAGACCCGACCGAAGCGTCGATCGCCTGCCGGCAAGTGGGCACGATCAAATTCACCGGCCCGCTCAAGCAGCAATCCGACGTTTTTTCCGTCAGCATGTCGCTGATCTTCAAGACGCTGCATGTAGTGCGCGTGGTCGATGCGAAGCGCAATACGCTGGTCTATCTGACCTACAGCGACCGCGTTGTGAGCGGCAGCGCGAAAAATAGCGTCACCGCCGTGCCAATGCCCACGGGCACGACCATTCCACTCAGGTGAAAGCCCGTTGTACGGTACCGGTCCGCCCGCGCTAAACTGGCAGCTCAAGCCGGACCTTCATCATGACCGTCACCCGTTTCCGCGATTCCGCCCACTACTGGCGTACGCCGCTTTTGCCCGGCGCGGACCTGCTCACGGCTGAATATCACGATCACAAATTCACGCCGCACTGGCACGACGCATACACCATCCCGGTGATTGTGGCCGGCGCCGAGGGATACCGTTACCTCGGCACCGACTACGTCGCCGAAGCGGGCAGCGTGCCGATTATCAATCCGGGCGAACTGCATACGGGCGCGCGGGCGATCGAGGCGGGCTGGCGCTATCGCGTGCTGTATGCGCCAGTGGACTTCGTCCATCAACTGGCGGTAGATGTCGCCGGTCAGCAGCAGGCGCTGCCATGGTTCGAGCCTGGCGTGATCCGCGATCCGGACCTCGCACAGCGGCTCGCCCGCGCCCACCGCCTGCTCGAAGCCGATGCGGACCCGCTCGCGGCAGAGGCCGCGATACTCGACGCCCTGTCGACACTGCTCGTCCGGTACTCCCGCGGCCAATCGAAACCCTCGCGGCTTGCCGCCGACGACACCCGTGTGGCTACCATGAAAGCGCAGTTGACCGGCGACCTCGCCGCACCGCTCAAGCTCGTCGAGCTCGCCGGCACGGTCGGGCTGTCGCCGTTTCACGCGGCGCGCCTCTTCACCCAGACCACCGGTCTGCCGCCGCATGCGTGGCGCAATCAGGTCCGGCTGCAACGTTCACTGGCACCGTTGCGCGCCGGCGTTTCCGTCACCGAGGTGGCGGCAGCCAGTGGCTTCACCGATCAAAGCCATTTCACGCGGCACTTCCGGCGCATGTTCGGGGTGCCGCCGGGCCGCTGGCAAGCGGCCTGAGCGCGGCCGGCAGGCTATCTACCGGCCGAGTGACTGGTCCGGCACCGCAAGAACGTACAAGCCTTCCCCACCCCACCGCAACTATCCTCCAAGGACCAAGGAGGACAGAGTGACCCAACCCAACCGCCTGACCGAATTCACCGCCGGCGCGCGCGACATCATTCCCATGATGGTCGGCGCGGCGCCGTTCGGCGTGATCTTCGGCACCCTCGTCACCTCCGGCCCGCTGCACGCGTGGCACGGGCAATTGATGTCGCTCGTCGTGTTCGCCGGCTCGGCGCAATTCATCGCGCTCGGGCTGATCGCAGGCCACGCGAGCTTTGCCGTGGTGTGGGCGACCACCCTCGTCGTCAACCTGCGCCACGTGCTGTATAGCGCGACGCTCGCGCCCTATGTCTCCCATCTGCCGCTGCGCTGGCGCCTCGCGCTCGGCGGCGTGCTCACCGATGAAGTCTTCGCGGTTGCCTGGGGGCACTACCGGCATCATCCCCCCGGCACGGTGAGTCCCTACTACTTCCTCGGCGCGGGCCTCGCCATGTATCTGAACTGGCAGCTCTGGACGCTGGCCGGCCTGCTGTTCGGCGCGGCCTTCCCCGGTCTGCAGTCGCTCGGACTCGATTTCGCGATGGTCGCCACCTTCATCGCGATCGTCGTGCCGCAGCTCGTCGCGCTTCGCTACCTCGCCGCGGCTGTCACGGCGGGCGCGCTGGCGTTCTTCTGGCAAGCGTGGCCGTACAAGCTGGGCCTGCTCGGCGCGGTGTTCGCGGGTGTTGCCGTCGGCGTACTGCTGTCACGCCCCAGCAGCCAGCAGCGCACGGTGGAGGCAACCCAATGAGCTACGTCGTTCTGATTCTCGGCATGGCGTCGATCACGTGGATGATCCGGGCGGCTGTGTTCGTGCTCGGCGACCGGCTGGTGTTTCCGCCGCTCGTGCGCACCGCACTCGGTTTCGTGCCGGTCACGGTGCTGACAGCCATCATCGTGCCGATGGCTGTCTCGCCGCACGGCGGCGGCGCCGACCTCACCTGGCGCAATCCGCAGCTGGTCGGAGCGCTGGCCGCCGTGGCTGTCAGTGCGCTGACCCGGCGGCCGTTGCTCACCATCGCCGTCGGCCTGGCGGTCTTTTTTGTCTGGCAAGGCGTTGTGCTCAAATAGCGCCCTCGCCCTGGGGTTGCACCGCCTGCCCCATACCGCAGTGCAACCCGGCGCCGGTCCCCGGTCGCAAAAGGGCGACGCGCCCTCAAGTTTTACCCCGGTTCGCCGTTAAGCAGTCGAAGTCCGCTCGTCGGGAAGGCACTCCCGCTGGTTACGCGGCAACAAGCAGGATCAACCGCGTCGGGCATCGACGTCGCCGTCCAGCGGGATAGTTCGCAAATGGCGACACTATGCGATGCAGCGCGGGAGGACCAAACGGGATAAGACATGGGTCAAATAACCCTGACACTCAAAGACGAAACCGTCGCCACATTGCGTAAGGATTTCGACGCGTTTCTGCGCGTCTCGCTGAAGCTCGACCCGCAATTCGCGACGCCGTCGTTTGAGGACTTTCTGCGCGCCAAGCTGCTCGACAACATGGTGCCGCTTACCGAACACGCGGTGAAGCGGATGTTGCAGGGCGGCCAATACGCGTGGGCCAAACGCACGCTGGACAAAGAGTTTCCGGATGTCGTCGCGATCCTGATGCAGCAGGCGACCGAGTTCGGCTTTGGCTTCGCGGCCCGCTCGGAATGGACTCCCGAGGAGCTCATCAAGCAGTGCCGCGACTGGGCGGCGGCCATCGTCAAGGAGTCGGAAGGCGATGCGTCGCTGGTCGATCCGCTCGCGGCGCAGATCAAAAGCGCGGTCCAGGACATCCAGGCGCTCGAGGAATCCATGCAGACACCCGCCTGGCGGATGGTGGAATCGCTGCGTCAGCGGGTCTACGAAGCGAAGGTGGGATGCGAGACGAGCGTGGGCAGCACCGCGCGCGAGAAGCTCGGCGAACTGCGCGCCCTGCTGCGTCTCGGCATCTCGCACGGCTCGTTCCAGAAACAGGAAGCGCAGCAGATCATGGAGTATCTGCGCCTGCTGAAGCCGGAGATCTTCGTCGAAGAGCCGTACGATATTTTCTCGCGCCTCGCCGCGTGGCTGCGGGCCTTCTTTACGCCGCCCCCGCCGCCGCGACCGCAGCAACAGCAGCAGCGGCAATCGCGCTGAACCGGGCTGGACTCGAGGCTCCGTCCGGTCCCGCCCTCAGTCCCACATCTTCCTGAGTTTCGCGGCGATTTCGATTTTCGCCTGCGCCGCCGCGGCGAGGCCCGCGGCGCTCGGGGCGACGGGCGCAGCCACGCGCGGCCATGCATGGGCGTCGAACAGCGGCAGCAGGTGCGCCGGAATGAAACGGCTGCGCGACGCCCAGACGTGGCGATCGCCCAGATGCGTCTGGTTGTGCACATAAAAGCGCTGCGGCACGACGATATGCAGATCCTCCTTCGCCCGCGTCATCGCCACATACAGCAGGCGCCGCTCTTCGTCGATCTCCTCCTCGCTGCCGGTGGCGAGATCCGATGGAATGCAGCCGTCGACGCCGTTCAGCACGAACACATTGCGCCATTCCTGGCCTTTCGCCGAGTGAATCGTCGACAGGATCAGATAATCCTCGTCGAGTAAGGGCACGCCGGATTCGTCGCTGGTGGCGTCCGGCGGGTCGAGCGTCAGTTCGGTCAGAAAGCGCTCGCGCGACGCGTAAGTGCCCGCGATGCTCTCCATCTGCAGCAGGTCCGCATGACGGATGGCGGCGTCCTCGTGATTGCGTTCGAGGTGCGGCTCATACCAGCGCCGGATCAGTTCGAACTCGGCGGGCCATGACGAACCTTGAGTGCACACGCTCGACATCAGCGCGACAAAGGGCGGCCAGTCCGCGAGCGCGCGCGGCGGGGGCGCGAACGCGGCCAATGCACCGGCACGTCCGGTCACCGCATCGAGCACCCGCGCCGCCGTTGCGGGCCCGACGCCGGGCAGCAACTGCATGACCCGAAAACCGGCGACCCGGTCGCGCAGGTTCTCCGCCCAGCGCAGCACCGCGAGCACGTCTTTGACATGCACCGAATCGAGAAACTTGAGGCCGCCGAACTTCACGAACGGAATGTTGCGCCGGGTCAGTTCGATTTCGAGCGCGGCGCTATGATGCGCGGCGCGAAACAGCACGGCCTGCGCCTTCAGCTTCATTCCGGCCTCGCGCGCTTCGAGCACCTGTTCGACCACATAGCGCGCCTGATCCGCTTCATCCGCGACGGCGACGAGACGCGGGCGCTGCGCGGAGGCCCTGTCGGTCCACAGGTTCTTCGTGAAGCGTTCGGTGGCAAGCCCGATCACCGCGTTGGAGGCCGCCAGAATGGGCTGCGTGGAGCGGTAGTTGCGCTCGAGCGTGATCTGTCTCGCGGGCGGACTGAAGTGGGCGGGGAAATCGAGGATGTTGCGCACTGTCGCGCCGCGAAACGAATAGATCGACTGGGCGTCGTCGCCGACCACGGTCAGGCCGCGGCCATCGGGCTTCAGTGCCAGCAGGATCGACGCCTGCAGGCGGTTGGTGTCCTGATACTCGTCGACCAGCACGTGATCGAAGCGGCCCGAGAGGTCGGCGGCGATCGCGGGTTCGGCTGCCATCATGGACCAGTACAGCAGCAGGTCGTCGTAGTCGAGCACGCTCTGCTTCTGCTTGGCCTCGACGTACGTCGCAAAGAGCCTGCGCAAATCGGCTTCCCACTCGCGGCACCACGGAAACGCGCTGTTGAGCACGTCGGCCAGCGCCGCGCCGGTGTTCACGACGCGCGAGTAGATCGCAAAGCAGGTGCCCTTGGACGGAAACCGCCGCTCTTTCGCCGACAGCCCGAGTTCGTGGCGCACCAGGTTCATCAGGTCGGCGGAATCTTCACGGTCGTTGATCGTGAAGGTTGGAGCCAGGCCAATCAGGTCGGCATATTCGCGCAGCAGGCGCGCGCCGATACCGTGGAAGGTGCCCGACCACGTCAGGCCCTGCGCCATCGCGGCGCGCGCGCCCAGCGCATGGCCGGCGATGCGCGTCACCCGTCTGGTCATCTCCAGCGCGGCGCGGCGCGAGAACGTCAGAAGCAGGATGCGGCGCGGATCGGCGCCCTTGACGACCAGGTTCGCCACCCGATGCGCCAGCGTGCTGGTCTTGCCCGAACCCGCACCGGCGATGACCAGTAAAGCGCCGGGAGGCTGCATGCCAGGGTCGGTGCCGTATTCGACGGCTTCGCGTTGCGCGTCGTTGAGCTTCGCGAGCCAGGCGGCGGTATCGGGAGGCGCGGGATCGGCAACGGAGGGCACGGTGGTCCGGGTCGGTAGAGAGGAGGCACAGTAAGGGAGTGGCGCCGCATACTGTATATCCATACAACCCCCGACGACAAGCGCCCCTTTTTTCAGCATGCAATAACGTGGGCCGGGGGTGTGCCCGACGGGCTTCTGGCTTATGATGCGAACCCCGCTCACGCTGTCGCAACCGCCATGCCCAACCTCGATTTCACCCTGACCGGCGACTATGTCGAACTGCACAATCTGCTGAAGATTACGGGCCTCGCCGACAGTGGCGGCTCCGCCAAACTGATGGTCGCCTCGGGTGTCGTGACGGTCGACGGCCAGGTGGAACTGCGCAAAACCTGCAAAATCCGGGCAGGTCAGGTCGTCCTGCTCGGCGATACCCGCATCGCTGTGCACGAGGCGTAGCGCCACCGCCGAACAGACGGCCGTCCTGCGCCGCCCCCAAAATCCGCACCAAAAGTGTGCTTACAGATCGACAACAGCTCGCCTGCACAATAAGCTCTCTGTTTAGACAGAAAACGGCGCGGGCGTTGCCCCGCGCCGTTACTCGTTCATGACCCAATCCGGCTTCTCCCGGGTAGCCGCCCGGCCGCCTACGTTGTCCCGCCACGCCGCCGACACCGCCCGCCTCGCCGCCCCGCTTGCCATCGCCCAACTGTCGCAAATGGCCATGGGCGTGACCGACACGATCCTGCTCGGCTCGCTCGGCCCGGACGCGCTGGCCGCCGGCGGCCTCGGCGCCAATCTGTTCTTCGTGGTCGTCACGCTGTTGCAGGGCGTGCTCACCTCGGTCAGCGTGAGCGTGTCGCATGCTCGCGGTGCACAGGCCGAAGAGCGCGTGCCGCACATCTACTGGACCGGCCTGGTGATGGCCGTGCTGCTGTCGGTGCCCGCGTTCGTGCTGCTGTCGTTCGCCACGCCGGTTCTGCTCGCGTTTGGCGAACCCGCCCTGCTCGCGCATAACGTCGGCGAATACACGTCCATCCTGCGTTGGGGTGCGCTCGCCAGCCTGATCGGTATCGGCCTGATGCGCTCGTTCCTGCCGGCGATCGGCGCGGCGAAACGCCTGCTGTGGGTGTCGATCGTGGGCGTGTTCGTCAATGGCTTCCTGAACTACGGGCTGATCCACGGCGCCTATGGCCTGCCGCGCCTCGGCTTTCTCGGCTCGGCGACCGCTACCACGTTCACCGTCTGGATGACTGCGCTCGTACTGATGGCCTGGCTGCATCTGCGGCCGCGCTATCGCCATTTCGTCACGGCGACGCGGCCCAGGTTGCCGTTGATGGGCGAGCTGTTCGGCATCGGCTGGCCGGTGGCCATTACCTACGGCGTCGAATCGACGCTCTTTCTCGCTACCGGCCTGATGGTCGGGTTGCTCGGCGAATCGCAGCTCGCCGCGCACCAGATCGCATTGAACGTCGCATCGGTAGCCTTCATGGTGCCGCTCGCGATCGGTCAGGCGGCTAACGTGCGGGTCAGCTTCTGGTCGGGTGCCGGGCAGCCGCTCGCGGCGCGGCACGCCGGCTTCGTGGCGCTCGCGTTAGGGGTTGCGTTCATGTCGCTGTCCGGGCTTGTGCTGATCCTCGCGCCGCACTGGATTGTCGGCCTGTACCTGCATCTGGGCGACCCGGCGAACGCCGCCACGGTTGCGCTCGCCAGCTCGCTGCTCGGCGTCGCCGCGATCTTCCAGATCGTCGACGGGATGCAGACGGTCGGCTCGGGTTGCCTGCGCGGGCTGAAGGACACGCGCGTACCGATGATGGCTGCCGCGTTCGGCTACTGGGGCATCGGCTTTCCGACCGGCTATACGCTCGCGTTCCACTTTGGCCTCGGCGCACGCGGCCTGTGGTGGGGGCTCGCGGCCGGGCTGGCGAGCGTCGCGCTGTTGATGACCCTGCGCTTTCATCGCCTTAGCCTGCGGCGCGTGCCGCCGTCTTCCGTGCCGTCGGCCTGATCCGTGGCGGCGCTGCGTTTGGGCGCAGCCCATCCATCCGAGCCAAGCAACGCACGCATGGTTAGCTGGATCCGCCCACGCTGCGCGATACGATCAAGCGGTCTTTCGGGACACTCCTCTGATCGGGAACACAATCGGGTTTGAACCCGCGCACGGCGCGGGTTCTTTTTTTGCCCGGTTCGGGCAACCGGCTCGCAACCCTCCAGCAACGCGCCGCGCGAGCGGTAAAATGCGCACCGGTTGTCTCCCGGACCCACCCCGCTCGCCTCGAGGGCACCCCGCGCATCCCACAAGGGCGCGAGCCGCCTCACGGCCCGTTACCCGCCGCCGAGCTTGCCGCACACCGCCCGGGCCCGATGGTCCGGGAGACCTGCTCCGCCCGTGCCGTGCGGCTTTATCAACGAACGCAAATATCCATCAGAAACACAATCAAGGACCTCCTGTCATGCTTGCCCGGGTTACCCGTCTCTTTCCGCTGTGGGCCGTGCTGATTTCGCTGGCCGCCTACTTTTCGCCGGCCTCGTTCAGCCCCATCGCGCCGCACGTCACCACCCTGCTGACGATCATCATGCTCGCGATGGGCGTAACGCTCTCGCTCGCCGATTTCAGGCGCGTCTTCACGCGGCCCGCGCCGGTCATCGCCGGCATCGTGCTGCACTATCTGGTGATGCCGCTTGCCGCGTGGGCCATTGCCAGGGTGCTGCGCATGCCGCCGGATCTGACGGCGGGCATGGTGCTGGTCGGCAGCGTGGCGAGCGGCACGGCGTCGAACGTGATGATCTATCTGGCGCGCGGCGACGTGGCGCTGTCCGTGACCATCAGCGCGCTGTCGACGCTGGTCGGCGTGTTCGCGACGCCGCTGCTCACGCGCCTCTATGTCGACGCGTCGATCGCCGTCGATGTGCACGGCATGCTGATGAGCATCCTGCTGATCGTCGCGCTGCCGATCGTCGTCGGCCTCGTCATCAATCATCTGTTCGGCACGGTTGTGCGCAAGGTCGAGCCGATTCTGCCGCTCGTGTCGATGGTCGCGATCCTGCTGATCATCTCGGCGGTAGTGGGCGGCACGCAAAAGAGCATCGCGTCGGTGGGCCTCGTGGTGATGCTCGGCGTGGTATTGCATAACGGCATCGGCCTGCTCGGCGGCTACTGGGGCGGCCGTCTGCTCGGTTTCGACGAAGCCGTGTGCCGCACGCTCGCCATCGAAGTCGGCATGCAGAACTCCGGCCTCGCCGCGACCTTGGGCAAGCTGTATTTCACGCCAATCGCGGCACTCCCGGGCGCCCTTTTCTCGGTCTGGCACAACCTCTCCGGGTCGCTGCTCGCGGGTTACTGGGCAGGCCGGCCAGCCAGGGGATCCACGCATCCCGGCAGCGGCTCCGCACTGGGCGCCGAACGCGGCTGACAGCGCCGCAGCGCGCTCATCCGTGAGAGGAGCGCGCTGAAACGACGGATGCATCGCGCGCCTCGCGACGGCCAGGTACGGCCACGAATTCACCGGAGCAATTCCCCTTAGAATGCTTTCCTCAACCGGGCACTGATGCATCGGTTGCGCGGTTGCAGGGAAGAGACGGCCGCGCATCGAATCAAGCGGAGGAGATAGCGTGCCGGCGTACGACATCTACAACAAGACCACGTCGCATTTTCGTCAGGGTTCCGCACGGACCGTTCGGGCCAGGCGAAGCGCAGCACGCCTCGGCAGGCATTTCCTGTTGCTCTGCGCCGCAATGGCACTTTTGACCGCTTGCGCCAGCCGGCCACCGGCCGCCGCGCTCGACCGCCCGGTTAGCCACGCGTTGCCTGCTGCCACGACCACGGCGCTCAGCGCCGCCCTCGCCCCGCTCGAAGCGGCGCATCCGGGCCAGTCGGGCTTTCGCGTGTTGCCGAACGGGACCGAGGCGCTGCAGATGCGCATTGCCCTTGCGCGCGCCGCGACGAAGACGCTCGACATGCAGTACTACATCGCCAACGAGGACACCACCGGCAAGCTGCTGCTCGGCGCCGCGCTCTACGCAGCCGACCATGGCGTGCGAGTGCGCATGCTGGTCGACGATCTGAATTTCAGGGACATCGACGACGTGATGGCCGGTCTGAACTCGCACCCCAACATCGAAATCCGCGTGTTCAATCCGTTCGGCAGCACGCACCTCAGCATGTTCGAGCGCACCACGGATCTGTTCACGAAGATCGGCCAGTTCACGCGCCGCATGCACAACAAGGCGATGATCGCGGACAACCAGTTGGCGATCGTCGGTGGCCGCAACCTGGGGGACGAATATTTCAGCGCGAGCCCGACGCTGCAGTTCCGTGACATTGACGTGCTCGCGGCCGGCCCGATCACGGCCGACGTCTCGGCGAGCTTCGACGGGTACTGGAACAGCAGCGGCGCGTATCCGCTGCGCGCGCTGAATCATCAGACCTTCTCGCCGCAGGAACTGGATGCAACCCGCGACGCACTGCGCGCCCACTGGCGCGCCAACGCCGACCCGTACAACGCCAAACCGCTGAACGCGACACCGCTTGCGACGCAGATCACGAAAGACGAGCTTGGGCTCACGTGGGCGCCTGCGGAATTCAAGGCCGACACGCCTGGCAAGATTGATCAGCCCTCGCCTGATTACGTGAGCCCGCCGCTGCAGCGGCTCGTCGAACTGACGCACGAGGCACAGAAGGAATTCCTCGTCGTCTCGCCCTACTTTGTGCCGCACGATGCAGGTGTGAAGGGGCTCGCGGAACTGACGCAGCGCGGCGTGCGCGTGGCGGTCCTCACCAACTCGCTGGCCGCCACCGACGCAGTTGCCGTGCAGGCCGGTTACAGTCCGTACCGCGTGCCGCTGCTGCAGCACGGCGTGGAACTGTACGAATTCAAGCCGGATCAGGACAGCCCGCCGCTGACGGTGACAGACTCAGGTTCGCGCGCGAGCCTGCATGCGAAAACCTATGTGATCGACCGCAAGATCCTCGTGATCGGCTCGATGAACCTCGATCCACGCTCGGCCAATCTCAATACCGAACTGGCGCTGGTCATCCACAGCCCGGCGCTCGCCGCTGAGGTAGCCGGCACGTTCGACCATGCAACCGCGCCCGAGGCAAGCTATCGTGTCACGCTGGCGACGCCGGAGCAGCTTGCGAACCTCAGCTACATCGGCGCGCCCCGGTCGCAGCTCGAATGGACCGACAAGGAAAACAACGAACTGCGCACCTACAACTTCGACCCGCAAGCGGGTTTGTACCGGAATGTGCTGACGGGTCTATTCTTGCTATTGCCAGTCCAGGGACAACTTTGATGCGCGCCTCGCGGCGCCGGCGTGCACGCCATCCGAACCATGCTGTTAACCCGTTAGAACGGAGCTGAACCATGACCGAAGATGTACGAATGGAGCGCGACACATTCGGCGAGATTGCCGTGCCGAATGCTCACCTATGGGGCGCACAAACCCAGCGCTCGCTGCAGAATTTCCGCATTTCCACGGAGAAGCAATCGCCCGAGCTGATTACGGCGCTGGCCGTCATCAAGCGCGCGGCAGCCGAAGTCAATCTCGAACTCGGCGTGCTCGACGAAAGCAAGGCCAAAGCGATCATGCAGGCCGCCGATGAAATCATCGACGGCAAGCACGCCGGCGAATTTCCGCTGGCGGTGTGGCAGACCGGCTCCGGCACGCAGACCAACATGAACCTCAACGAGGTGATTGCGAACCGCGCGAGCGAGCTGCTCGGCGGCGAGCGCGGCGAGGGGCGCAAGGTGCACCCGAACGACGACGTGAACCGCGGCCAGTCGTCCAACGACGTGTTTCCGACCGCCATGCACGTCGCCGCGGCGGTGGGCGTCGTCAAGCATCTGGTGCCGGCGCTGAAGACGCTGCGCGAGACGCTCGACGGCAAGGCGAAGGCGTTCACCGGCATCGTCAAGATCGGCCGCACGCATTTGCAGGACGCGACGCCGCTCACGCTGGGCCAGGAATTCTCCGGCTACGTCGCGCAGCTCGATCAAAGCATCCGTCACGTCGAATCGGGCCTGCCGCACCTCTATGAACTCGCGCAAGGCGGCACCGCGGTGGGCACGGGCCTGAACGCGCATCCGCAATTCGCCGGGAAGGTCGCGGCGGCGATCGGCAAGCTGACCGGTCTGCCGTTCGTGTCGGCGCCTAACAAGTTCGAAGTGATGGCCGCTGCCGATGCGCTGGTGTTCGCGCACGGTGGGTTCAAGACCGTCGCCGCAAGCTTGATGAAGATCGCCAATGACATTCGCTGGCTCGCAAGCGGGCCGCGTTGCGGCCTGGGCGAGCTGTCGATTCCGGAGAACGAGCCGGGCAGCTCCATCATGCCGGGCAAGGTCAATCCGACCCAGTCCGAAGCCATGACGATGCTGTGCTGCCAGGTGTTCGGCAACGACGTTGCGGTGAATATGGGCGGCGCGAGCGGTAACTTCGAGCTGAACGTGTTTCGTCCGATGATTGCGCACAATGTGCTGCAATCGATTCGCCTGCTTGCCGACGGCGCGCACAGCTTCAATGACAACTGCGCAGTGGGCATCGAGCCGAATCGCGATCGCATCGACACGTTGCTCAACGAATCGCTGATGCTGGTGACGGCGCTCAATCCACATATCGGCTACGACAAGGCTGCCCAGATTGCGAAGAAGGCGCACAAGGAAGGCACCACGCTGAAGGCCGCGGCGCTCGCGCTTGGCTATGTCACGGAGCAGCAGTTCGATGAGTGGGTGCGGCCAGGCGATATGGTTGGAAATTCGGCGGCGGGTTGAAGGCAACGCAGAGCGGGGCCAATGCCGGGTTCAACCAGGGTTGAAGCCCCGCTTCGCTCGGCCTGAAGTTCGCCTGAAACCGGGCTGACACACACGAGAGTGATACAAAAACCGCAGGCCGCGCCCGCAGGATCGGCGCGGCCTGCGCCTTCTGTGCGCTTAAATCTTGCCCCGCGCGACTTCCTCGGGCTTCAGTTCGACGATCGCATCGAGCGCTTCCTTCACGTCCAGCGCGTACCGGGCAAGACGCGTCTGTTCTTCGGTGTCCGGCACGAACGACGGCACCGGCACCGGCTGGCCGTTTTCGTTGACTGCCACCATCACGATCAGGCAGTCCGTGGTCTGCAGCAGCTCGCCACCCTTCGGGTCACCGGCTTGCACCGACACGTGGATATGCATGCTGGTGCGTCCCGTGTGCACGACGCGCGCGCGCAGTTCGACCAGGTTGCCGACCAGGATCGGTCGGCGGAAGCGGATGTTGCCGACGCTGACGGTCACGCAGTAGCGTCCCGACCAGACCGCTGCGCACGCATAGGCGGTCTCGTCGATCCACTTCATCAGCGCGCCCCCATGCACCTTGCCGCCGAAGTTGACAGAGCTAGGCTCGGCGAGAAAGCGGAACGTGGTTTCGGAACGGTCCAGCGGGGCAGCGGCAGGGGTACTCATCTTGACTCCGGTCAAACAAGTGTGTCGAAAGGAGCCGATTATACGAGCGCAATTTTGACTGCGGCGCGCGGCGAAGGGCGGTAATAATGTTTTACTGCGCACGCAAGGGGCAGAACGCGCGATGCGGAGCACCGGCTCGGCCGGCGCAAAACGTTTGAAATCGACCTGCGACAGCGCTTCATTTGCTATGAAACGTGATGCCTTCGTCAATCGTCCCGTACATCGTGATGCCGCTCGAATCCGCGTTCGGCGGCGCGGAACCGCCTTGTGCGCAGGCGGTGCACAACAGCGCAGCAGCGGCGATGGCAAGCAGGAGTTTCATCCGAATGCGCGGGAAACCTCGTCGTTCACGGCGAGGAGGGATAGCGCGCCGTGCGAAGCACGGCCTTTGCCCGCTTGTCCTTTGTCAATGCTATCCGTGGGTTGAAGGAAA
>DASZIR010000108.1:0-5921 GCA_035948995.1 Paraburkholderia sp.
ACGATGCGCAGGGTGTTGGACCGAATGGTAGCCATACGCTAACTTAACACGACACTGTATGAATGTACAGTACTCGGGCGAAGAGCTGGAGCCCTTTCCCTCACCGGCCTAAAGGCCAGTGCATCCCGGGCAACTTGGTGAAGTCCGGCTGGAAGAGCCAGTTGTCGACCGCACCGAAGGTCACGTCATGGCCGGTCGGCCCCGTCTTGAAGAGCCCGTTCACTTTGAAGCGCACGTTCTTGTTCTCGTACATCTGGCCGTTCTGCTTGCTGCCCTGCAGCGTGCCTGCACCGGTGTCGACGTTGTACTTCTGGATGATCCACAGCCAGCGGTCGCGGCGAGTAATCGACTGGCCGACGGTGACGTTCGCGCTCCAGTTATCGGAGAACAGATAGTCCGCGCGCAAGATCTGGCTTGTCGCGCTGGCGTGGGTCGGTTTGTCGTTGGGCGAAAGCAGGCGCGTTGCGTCGGGCAATGCGGGCACGCTGATGACGCCGTTTTTCGCCGTAGGCGGCACGATGCCCGACTGCTCGACCACCCGTTGCTCGATATGCTCCAGATCATATTTGAACGAGAGGCGGCGAGTCGCTTGCCAGTCGAGCGCGACGCTCGCGAACTTGCGATAGCCGCGATCGCCCTTGATCGGCGTTTCCACATGCTCGTCCATCGCATTGACGCGGATGCCAAACTGATTGTCCGGTCCAAAGCGGCGCGCGATATCGGCATGCGTGCCGATCGAGCCGTTGGTATCCGCCAGCACCGAGACACGGGTCACCGGCTCGCTGCCCGCGCGCTTCATGACCATGTTGACGATGCCGGCCGGGACGGCGAAGCCGTAGTACACGGCGGAGGCGCCCTTGAGCACTTCGACGCGCTCCTTGTCCTCCATCGGCATCCAGATGTTGTTGTCGATCGGCAGGACGCCGTTCAGGTAATAGCTCGAACGATTGTCGAGCGCGATGCCGCGAATCGCCAACTGGTCGTACGCGAGGGCGTTGAGTTGTTGTCGGGTCACGCCCGCCACGTTGCGCAATGCGTCGTAGAGTCCTGCGTCGCCCTGCTGGTCCATCACCTCGCGCGTCACGACATGCACTGTGGCCGGCACATCGAGCGCATCGAGACCGCGATACGGCCCGGTCTCGACTGTGGCGGGCGCATAGCCGCTGTGATCCCTGGCTTCCCTGACGCGAACGGGCGCTAGCTGTTGCCCGCTCGAATCCGCGTCGGTTTTTACTGCCTCGGTTGCGCGGGTGTCGCCAGCCTGGGCGTAGGTCGCCGCAGGACACCCCACTCCGACAAGACCCGCCGCCAACGCTCCAAACACCTTCGATGCCCGGAATCGGGCTTTTATTCTGACGCATTCACCACACTGCATGACTTCCCCGCCAATCGACGTTCCGCGCATTTCGGAACGTCCCGGTGTTTTATCTTTCAATTGCCAATACGAATCATTCGCATTTATGGCATAAATGTCTGGGTAGTTCAAGAGAAATGAAAGAAAGGCGACGCGGGATGTCGCGGCTTATCTGCACTATGATGTGGCACTCCACAGGCCGGGACCCCACCCCTCATGCTGACCGTCCATCATCTGAACAACTCCCGCTCGCAGCGCGTCCTGTGGCTGCTGGAAGAACTTGGGGTTCCCTACGAGATCAAGCGTTACGAGCGTGACGCCAGGACGATGCTGGCGCCGCCCGAGTTGCGCGCGGTCCATCCGCTCGGCAAATCGCCCGTCATTACCGACGACGGCCTGACGATCGCGGAATCCGGCGCCATCATCGAATATCTGGTGGAGCGTTACGGACAGGGACGCTTAGCGCCACCGGCGGGGACCCCCGAGCGTCTGCGCTACACGTACTGGCTGCACTATGCGGAGGGCTCGGCAATGCCGCCGTTGTTGCTGAAGCTGATCGCGCTGCGCATTGCCAGCGTGCCGATGCCGTTCTTCGCCAGGCCGATTGCCCGCAAGATCTCCGGAACACTGCAATCGAGCTTTATCGATCCGCAACTCAAGCTGCACCTCGGTTATATCAACGACGCGCTCACGCCTACCGGCTGGTTCGTCGGCGACGCATTCAGCGCGGCGGACATCCAGATGAGCTTCCCGCTCGAAGCCGCGACCGCGCGCGGCGGGCGCGACGGCAAGGTTCCGGCTATTGGCGGCTTTCTCGAGCGCATCCATGCGCGACCGGCGTATCAGCGCGCGCTCGAACGCGGCGGCCCGTATGAACTGCTGAGCTGAGCGTCTCCCGCTCACGGACCTGGTGTGAAACGCTGCAGTGCTTCACACCGCCTTCTGCCGTATCAACCGTCACGCGTCGGGACCCGGCGCAGGCTCCGGTAGCGTAAAGAGCGTCAAGAAGCGTTTGACCGCTACCTTGTCGCCTTCGATTCGCAAATCCCCGGCACGCAGCGCCTCGTCCAACCTGCGGCCGTCGTAGGCGAGCGCGGCCAGTGTGTCCGGGTCGCTCTCGATGATCGCATCCGGCCGCAGCGCGTTGCCACGCGCAACCTCGAACTCGCCGCCGGCGACCTTGGCATCGAAGCGATACGCGCCGAGCCTCAATTCAAAGCGTGCCGTGACACCTGCCGCCGCTTGTGCATCGAACATGGTTCGCAACGACAGGATCAGCGAATCGATGCTAAGTGGATTGCCGCGCGGCAGCGCCGGCGAGCGTGCGCCCCAGCGCCCGAGTTCCATGATGATCGGCCCAAGCCCGTGCCCCCACTCCGTCAACTCATACACCCACGTGCCGGCCGGCGGCGGCAGCTGGCGCCGCCGCAAGACCGCCGCCTGCTCGAGTTCGTCGAGCCGTTGCGTCAGCACGTTCGGACTTATGGACGGCAAGCCGGCCCGCAGGTCGGTGAAGCGCTTCGGGCCGAGCAGCAGCTCGCGCACCACCAGCAATGCCCAGCGCTCGCCCACCAAATCGAGCGCGTGCGCCGCGGCGCAGCCGTCGTTGTAACTTCGTCGCGTCGCCATAGCACCGTCAGTCATTGGATTGCTCATTGAGAAGCAGTATAGCCCACAGTCCTTACATAGGAATTTCCAGTTGTTTTTTAGGACTATCGAGTGCTAGACTGGCTTTTCCCTTTGCCGATCAAGGAGTTGCTATGATTCAGCTCAATGCTTACCTGACGTTCGACGGCACCTGTGCCGAGGCGATGCGCTTTTATGAGCGTACGCTTGGCGGCAAGATTGAAATGATGATGACGCACGGCGAATCGCCGATCGCCGACCAGGTGCCGCCGGGCAGTGCCGAGCGGATCATGCATGCACGCCTCGCGGTCGACGGCCACATCATCATGGCGTCGGACGCGATGGTCGGCCAGCCGTACAGCGGCATGCACGGTTTTTCGTTGGCGCTGGCCTACCCGAGCGCGAGCGAGGCGCTGCGCATCTTCGACGCGCTGGCAGAAGGCGGCAAGGTCGGCATGCCGATCCAGAAGACCTTCTGGGCCGAAGCGTTCGGCATGCTGGTGGACCGGTTCGGCACGCCGTGGCTCGTCAACGGCGCCATGACCCAACCCTGAGCGCCCCGGAGCAGCCAGGCGGGGCACGGCAATAAAAAGGAGCAGAACTGCATGACCCACAACATCGACCAGCGCAAACGCTGGCTGGCTCTGATCGTCCTGTGTCTCGGCGTGTTGATGATCGTGCTCGACACGACGATCGTCAACGTCGCGCTGCCGTCGATCGCCGCGGATCTCGGCTTCTCCGAAACCTCGCTGGTGTGGGTCGTGAACGCCTACATGCTGACGTTCGGCGGCTGCCTGCTGCTCGGCGGCCGGCTGGGCGATCTGTATGGGCATCGCAAGCTCTTTCTGCGCGGCATCACCCTCTTCACGGTAGCGTCGCTCGCCTGCGGCATGGCGAATTCGCAAGTGCTGCTGGTCTGCGCGCGAGCCGTGCAGGGCTTTGGCGGCGCGATCGTGTCAGCCGTCTCGCTCTCCTTGATCATGAACCTCTTCACCGAGCCGGGCGAACGGGCCAGGGCCATGGGCGTATATGGCTTTGTGTGCGCGGGCGGCGGCAGCATCGGAGTGTTGCTGGGCGGCCTGTTGACCAACGTCCTCAGCTGGCACTGGATTTTTCTGGTCAACCTGCCAATCGGCATTGCGGTCTACACGATGTGCGTCGCGCTGCTGCCCGCCGGCCGTGGCCACGCGCACGGCGAGCGGCTCGACGTGGCCGGCGCTGCGACGGTGACCGTTTCGCTGATGCTTGCCGTCTACGCGATCGTGAACGGCAACGAGGCCGGCTGGACCTCGCTGCACACCGTCGGCATGCTCGTCGCCGCGCTGGCGCTGCTCGTGCTCTTTCTGCGCCTCGAAGCGCGCGTGCAGCATCCGCTGATGCCGCTTGGCCTGTTCAGGCTGCGCAACGTGGCCGTCGCCAACGTCGTCGGCGTGCTGTGGGCAGCGGCGATGTTTGCGTGGTTCTTTATCTCGGCGCTCTATCTGCAGCGCGTGCTGGACTACCGGCCCATGCAGGTCGGACTTGCGTTCCTGCCCGCCAATCTGATCATGGCGCTGTTCTCGCTAGGCCTGTCCGCGCGGCTCGTGATGCGTTTCGGTCTGCGCTTGCCGCTGGGCGCAGGGTTGCTACTCGCTGCCATGGGGCTCGCCTTGTTCGCAAGAGCGCCGGTTGACGGCAGCTTTGTGCTCGACGTATTGCCCGGCATGACCTTGCTCGGACTTGGCGCGGGCATCGCGTTTAATCCGGTTCTGCTGGCCGCCATGAGCGATGTTGAACCGGGTGAGTCCGGCCTGGCATCGGGAATCGTCAACACCTCGTTCATGATGGGCGGCGCCGTCGGACTCGCGGTGCTCGCGAGCCTTGCCGCAGCGCGAACCGGAGCGCTGCAGGCGTCGCAAGGCACGGCTGCGGCATTGAACAGCGGGTATCACGTCGCGTTTCTGACCGGAGCAATTTTTGCCGCAGTGGCGGCGCTGGTTGGCATGTTACTGCTGCGCGCGGGCAAACAGACTGCGGCGCACGCCGAAGCTCCCGCTGACGACGCACGCGCCGCGAGCAGGCCGCATACCAACGACAACACGGCGACAGAAAATTGTTGACCTATGCATAGGAGCACTCGTCATGAACTCCGGGCCTTCCGTTTCGAATCTGATTCGCCGTTGCTACACGGCCTATGAGGCCAAAGACCGGCAAGCGCTGGAGCCGCTGCTGAGCGAGAGCTTTACGTTCAGCAGCCCACGCGACGATCACATCAGCAAAGCCACGTACTTCGAGCGATGCTGGCCGTTTAGCCTGAACGTCGACTTCTTTCGCATCGAGAACGGCCAGATCGTGGAGGTACAGGTGTACTTTGGCTCCCCTGCGGTGGATGTCTCGCCGGTTTGATTGATCGCCAGCATCAGGCTTCGGACCTGGGCTTCAGGCTCTGGCTCTAATCCGCATCGCAATCGCCGCCTTCAGAATGCGCAAGCACGATCAAATGAGCCCTTCCGCGACTCGCTATGCTGGCTTCCTGCTGACACGAGAACTGGTGTCAACCACCCCGCACTGAAGTACGGGGCTTGTTCAGGCAACTGGGCATGCCCGGGGTTGACCAGGGGGAGCCGTAATCAACCCGCTACGTTGTAACGAAGTGAGCAGACCCACCGCCGCGTGCTTCACTCAGCGCGGCGCTCTGGAAGCGATGGCTGCAGACACGGTCCGGGTAACCACGAAACGGGCCACCGCCGGATAGCAGGCAACCTGATGCTGTCCACGCTGCGTTACAACCTCCCCGAGGGGAGACACACCGCCAGGTGTGCGTCACCAGGCCCGTAGCAACTGTCTTGAACGTCAAGCGTTTTTGGAATCTGACTGATGAAGAACAGCGTCCCACGGCTTCCCTGTTTTGACCATTGCGTTGAGGATGGTCAGCAGCTTGCGCATGCAGGCGACGAGCGCG
>DASZIR010000109.1:0-32954 GCA_035948995.1 Paraburkholderia sp.
CATGGCGCTTCGTCACGCATGCGTCACACAGGCGAAAGCGCGAGCGCCGCGTATAAAAGACGATCTCGGCAGCGGTTTTTTTCAACCTGCCGGTCACATCACCGCGAGCGCCCTGCTGTGTTGGGAACAGTTACAGCACCCGCCGCCCAACTGTCAGTTGGGCGGCGGCTGATCCTCATGACCACCCGGCCCATCTCCATCGTGCCCTTGGGGCGGCCTCCCATCAGGATCGGCTCCACCTTCGGGCGGCGGGGGCGGAGGGCCACCATGATCCGAAGGTGGAGCACCACGTCCTGGCGGTGGAGGTTCATTTCCGGGCGGCGGGCCCCCATGCATGGGCGGCGGTCCGCCACGCCCCGGCGGTGGCACCGGTGGCGGCGGCGGGTGATGAGCCCAATGCGCCTCGTTGCTATACCAGGGCCGCCCGCGGTAATAGTTCCCCCAATATGAGCCGATAGTGAAGGTGACGACAGGCAGCCCAATCACGATTCCGTAAGTCAACAGAGGCACCTTGCTTCCGTGGTGCGGGTAGCTGAGATTGCCTGCGTAGATCCAGCCACGCGCATCCGGCAACGCCACATCGCACCACGTGTAGCCACTCACGCAACCCATCACCGTGACCGGTGCGCCGCCCGGCAACTGGGAAACCACGGGGTAATCTTGCGCGGGACCCGCATACAGGTTCACCGCAGTATTTGTGTAAGCGTGGGTCTGTGCGAACGCCGAACCAGGTAGTGCCAATAGTCCGGCAACCCCGGTCAGCAATCCCCTGACGACTCGTTTTCGCATCGTTACTCCAGTGTGATCAAGCCGTTGAAACGGACAACGGCAAGCCCGTTCATCAATGTAGAAGCGCAATTGTGACTGTCGACAGGTGGAGTTCGCATGAGCCGTCATTGTTCGTGCGAATTACGTTCGCTTACCTGGCTATCGCTCCGATAAGACGCGCTCGATTGACACCGTATGAAAAGCATCCGCCATTCCATCAGGATTCCTTTATATGATTCCGGATCAAACCTGCCTGGCGGGGTCTTTGCCGGACCTGCTCCGCTTGCGAAGCCTTGAGATCATCAAGCGGCGCGCGCGGAAAGGCTGTGAAAGATTTTGACGCGGCGTACCACCGGGTTAGACACGGTAAGGTACGTAAGCGAATCTGAAACCCAATTCCGTGCCCGGCGAACTACACTGAGTGCTCCTCTTCCCTGAGAGGAATATCTCTCTCACTCTTGTGGCCCACTTCCCCTAGTGGGCCTTTTTTTTGCCTCTGCCGCTCGGTGGCCTTGCGATTGATTGATCGGTTCATGGCACGGCACACGTCCCGTGCCTCATCGTGGGCTGCTTCCATCGCATCCTCCCCGGACGTCTCCCTCGTCCGGCGTCGCGACGATATGCCGGCGGCCGGGCGACTGCCCTACAATACGCGGCTACACGATATGGGATGAGGAAGCAACGATGCGGTTCCGGACACGAACAATTGCCCTGATTTTGCTCACAGCGTCTTTCACGCTGAATGCGAACGCCGAGATGACGGCAGAGCAGTACAAGCAGTGGGGGCACGCCGACAACAATTCGGTGTATGCCGCCTACATCACCGGCGCGCTCAACGAACTGGGATGGGCAAACGGCGACCTGATCTCGAAGAAACGCGCCGCGCTCTTCTGTCCGCCCGAAAAGCTGCCCATCGGCCCCCAGACCGTGTATCCGCTACTCGATGAATTTTTCACCAACCACCCCGGTCTTTCCGACGATTTCCCGGTCGGTCTGGCCATACTGCGCTCGCTTCAGGCAGCATTCCCGTGTCCGAAGGACAAGTAAGCCACGGCTGACTGGCTGCTCGAATCGGCTGGGATTCGGGAGGGACTGGCAGGCGCCTCATGCAGATTAGCGAGGCCGGAGCGCACAAACCGGCCCGCACAATTGCGAGGAAACGCCAAATGGCGCCTGACGGCACCGGCGGGCGAACCGGCCGTGCGCTACACGGGCTCAGAGCCGCGCGATGGAGACCTCCGTCGACTTCACGAGCGCGACCACCTCCGTGCCGACCTTGAGGTCGAGTTCGTCGACCGAACGCGTCGTGATCACAGACGTCACGATACCGAACGGCGTATCCACGTCGACTTCGGACACCACTGGTCCGCGGATGATTTCCTTGACCTTGCCTTTGAACTGATTGCGTACGTTGATTGCGGTAATGCTCATATCGAGTGACTCCGGTGGATCGATAAAAAAACAGTCAGGCAAGGAATATCAGACAGCCCAACGGACTTCTGTCGGCCGCGCGAGGCGGCTGTCGTGATGCGCGTCAGCGGCGCGATACGGCAGGACATCGTCGTTCGGCGACGTCTTCAGCACGCGCTGCAACACGTGTTCTTCAAGCGCGGCAAAACCCGCCGAGGCCCGGGCACGGGGCCGCGCCAGCGGTACCGGCTGATCGAGCGCGACGCGCCCGTCTTCGATCAGCAGGATCCGGTCGCCGAGCGCAACGGCCTCATGCACGTCGTGCGTGACCAGCAGCGCGGTAAAGCGATGCTCACGCCACAAGCGCTCGATCAGTGCATGCATTTCGATGCGCGTAAGCGCGTCGAGCGCCCCGAGCGGCTCATCGAGCAGCAGCAATTGCGGCCGGTGCACCAGTGCCCGCGCGAGCGCCACCCGCTGACGCTGTCCGCCGGAGAGCTGGGCGGGCCAGTCGTTGGCTCGCTCGAGCAGCCCCACTTCAGCGAGCACCGCACGCGCATCCTCGCGTGCGCCGCGTCCGAGACCGAGCATCACGTTCTGCAGTACGCTCTTCCATGGCAGCAGGCGCGCGTCCTGAAACATGATGCGCGTATCGAGCGGCTGGCCGTCCGGCGCGCGCTTCTCGAGCACGCCGGCGTTCGGCTTCTCGAGCCCGGCGACGAGCCGTAGCAAGGTGGATTTGCCGCAGCCGCTGCGGCCGACGATCGCCACAAAGCTGCCACGTTCGATCGACAGATTGAAATCCGTCAACACCGCGCGCTGGCCGTACTGCTTGCCGACGCCGCGCAACTCCACGGCGTTGTCCGCGCTGCGCTGCGCGCCGCGCGCAAGTGGCCCGGCCGCGGCGAGGCGAGCGGGACTGCCGCTGCCGGACAAGCCATCGTCGCGCTCGAATCCGGCAGCCTCTCCGGCGTCGTGATCGCGAATGCGCGGCTGCGCCAGTTCTGCGTCCAGATCGGCGCCCGCAATGCCGCCGAAGGTCGTGGAGAATGTCGTGGCACTCATGCTTTCGCTCCTCGTTGATAAGCGGGATGCCAGCGCAGCGTCACGCGCTCGAGGCTCTTCGCCAGCACATCGGCGAGCTTGCCCAGGGCGGCATACAGCAGGATGCCGACCACCACCACATCGGTTTGCAGGAATTCGCGCGCGTTCATCGTCATGTAGCCGATGCCCGACTGCGCGGAGATCGTTTCCGCGACGATCAGCGTGACCCACATCAGCCCGAAGGCGAAGCGCACGCCGACCAGAATCGACGGCAAGGCCCCCGGCAAAATGACGTCCCAATACAACCGGACACCCTTCACGCCATAGCTGCGGGCCATTTCAATCAGGTTCGCATCGACCGAGCGGATGCCGTGAAAGGTGTTCACGTAGATCGGAAAGAACACGCCGAGCGCGACGAGGAACACCTTGGCCTCTTCCTCGATCCCGAACCACAGGATCACGAGCGGAATCATCGCCAGCGCCGGAATATTGCGGACCATCTGCACGGTCGAATCGAGCGCGACTTCGATGGGCTTGAACAGCCCCGTCGCGAGACCTAGCGCGAGGCCGATGCCGCCGCCCACCGCGAAGCCCGACACCGCGCGCCACGTGCTGACCTTCACATCGGCCCACATTTCGCCCGACTGGATCAACGACCACGCCGCCTTCACCACGGCGAGCGGCTCCGGCAATACGCGCGTCGACAGGATGCCGCTGCGCGCGGCGAACTCCCACGCGAGCAGGATCACGAGCGGCGCAATCCACGGCGCAACATGGCCGCCGAGACGCCGCACCACACTTTGATTACCACTGGATCGAGCCATGATCGCTTACCTCATTCCTTCTCAATACGGTTGCCGCCTGCGAGACGCAGGACACACGCTGGCAAATTCAGCTCTGGCTGGCCGCCGGCAACTGGTCGACACCGACGATTTCGCCGAACGGCCCCGAGAGCGGCCCGCTCGAACTCTTGCGCAGGCGGTTCGGCAACAGCGGGAACACCAGTTCGGCGAAGCGGTACGACTCTTCCAGATGCGGATAGCCAGAGAGGATGAACGTCTCGATGCCGAGCTCGGCGTATTCCTTCATGCGCGCGACAATCTGCTCCGGACTGCCAACCAGTGCCGTGCCTGCCCCACCGCGCACGAGACCGACGCCGGCCCACAGATTCGGCGAGACCTCGAGTTGCTCGCGCCCGCCGCGCTTGCCGCCGTGCAGCGCCGACATGCGGCGTTGCCCTTCCGAATCCATCCTGGCGAACGAGGCCTGCGCGCGCTCGACGGTTTCATCGTCGAGCTTGCTGATCAGCTTGTCGGCGGCGGCCCAGGCTTCTTCTTCCGTTTCGCGCACGATCACGTGCAGGCGGATACCGAAGGTGATCTTGCGGCCGTGCTCCGCGGCACGCGCGCGAATGTCGGCAACCTTCTTCGCCACCGCTTCAGGCGGCTCACCCCAGGTGAGATACGTATCGATGTGCTCGCCGGTGATCTCATGCGCGGCCGGCGACGACCCGCCGAACCACAGCGGCGGATGCGGGTTCTGCACCGGCGGATACAACACCTTGCCGCCCTTCGAGGTCAGATGCTTGCCCTCGAACTCGATCGAATCTTTCGTGTGCGCGGCGGTCAACACTTCGCGCCAGATATGCAGGAATTCGTCGGTGATTTCGTAGCGCGTGTCGTGATCGACGAAGATGCCATCGCCTTCCAGTTCATTCGGCGCGCCGCCCGTCACCACGTTGATCAGCAGGCGCCCGCCCGAGAGCCGGTCGAAGGTTGACGCCATGCGCGCCGCGAGTTGCGGCGAGGAAAGACCTGGGCGGATCGCGACCAGAAACTTCAGACGTCGCGTGACCGGAATCAGGCTCGAAGCGACCACCCATGCGTCCTCGCACGAGCGGCCGGTGGGCAGCAGGACGCCGTCGTAGCCGAGCGTATCGGCGGCCACGGCGACCTGCTGGAAATAATCGTAATCGGCTGCGCGTGCGCCTTGGGTCGTACCGAGGTATCGGCTATCGCCGTGAGTCGGGATGAACCAGAACACATTCATGGGCTGCTCCTGCTTGTTCGAGACTGAATTGAATGACGGGGCGAGACGGCTGGCGCACGCACGCCATCGGCGAGGCGGAGCCGGCCCGGCGGCGCGGCCTGAGCCCGCTCGCGAGACCGCGCACCGCAAGAGAGATCGGAAAAGCGCGCTTTCAGGACCTCGCGACGGCCAGCTATGCGGGGCCCAAAGTCCGGTACTGATTCAGAGCCGGGATGACTGCAGACCTGACCGCGGGCCGGATGGCGCGTCTGGCGGCGTGGCTAACGGGCTTAACAGCACCAGCAGAACCGACAGCGTGCCTGCGCGGCTGCAGGGATGGCGTAGACCGAATTCAGAGAGGACATCGCGACAGCTTCCCTTGACGAAACGCGCACCTTGCCGGCGCACGGTAAGTGGGTGACGGCGGCAAGGCCGTCTACATGGAGAAACAGTCTATGGATCGGACCCGGGCTTTTGAACGATTTTTTTAAGCTTAGGTTTTCCACTTTCGTGATTAGCCCGACGCTTAAGCATACGGCCGGTTACCGGAAACCCCGCGTGCCGTCTATATAATGACGCGTCTTTCGATAATCCGGCATGGGCCGCGCTTGCCGCGCCACCTGTGCCCTTGGCGCTGCATCGCATGCAAAAAATCATTCTGCCGTTCGTGTCCGGCTTTCTGGCTTCGCTGTTTTTTCATGAATCGACGCTCGCGCTCTTGCACGCCGCCGGGCTCATCGAGCTGGCGGGATTTTCGACCGCGCCGTTCCTGCCGCTCGGACTGCCGGAATTCATCGCGAATGCTATCTGGGGCGCCGTGTGGGCCGTGCTGATGGCGTGGCTGTTGCGCGTGTCGCCCGAGCGCCGTGCGCCGTGGATTGAGGCTTTTGTGTTCGGTGGGGTCGCGCTGACGGCGGCGAGCGTGTTCGTGATCGATCCGCTGCGCGGAATCTGGCCGAGCGGCAACATGCTGCCGCGTCTGGCGGTGGGCTTCGCGGCGAACGCGATGTGGGGCTGGGGCGCGCTGGTCTTTATGCGCGCCTTTATGGCCATGGATGACGAAGAATAAGCGGCACTTCTGTCACGCGAGTTCTTCAGCCCTGCAGGTCGCGCAGCGGATGTTCCGCCGCCGGCCATGGACTCCCGAACATCTGCGCCACGTCGTCGGCACGTACGTCCTCGATGCGGGCGAAACGCCAGTGCGGCGCATTGTCCTTATCGATGATGCGGGCGCGGATCCCCTCCACCACGTCACCGTGCGCAAAGGTTGTACGCGTCAGATCCAGATCGCGGCGCAGACAGTCCGCCATCGCACCCTCCGCGCGCGTCACCACCTCCAGCGAGACCGCCATCGACAGCGGCGAGCGCTCGCGCAGCACGCCAATCGTCTGCTCGGCCCACTCGGCTGCCTCACAACCGCTTTCTTCGGCTTCGAGCGAGGCGAGAATCTGCGCGACGTCCGGCAGCGCAAAATGCCGGTCGATGAAAGCGCGCGTGCCCGCCAGCAGCGAGCAATCGGGGCTCGGCACGACCTTGTGCGCGGCGGTCTCGCGCTCGACGCACGCGACCACGTCCGAACCACGCTCGAATGCCTCGCTGCGCAGCGTGTCCACGAGGGCGGGTAGCGCAGCATCGTCCGTGTATGCGTCGGCAAGACCGGCGTACAGCGCGTCGGCTGCGCCGATCGTCTCGCCGGTCACGGCCAGGTAGCGGCCAAGGGCGCCAGGCGTGCGCGCCAGAAACCAGCCCGCGCCGACATCGGGAAAGAGCCCGATACGCGTCTCCGGCATCGCCATGCGGGTCGACGCGGTCACCACCCGCAGGCCGCCCGTGCGATGCGCGCCCTGCGAAATACCCATCCCGCCTCCCATCACCACGCCGTTCATCAACGCGATGTAGGGCTTCGGATAGGTGAAGATGGCGTGATTGAGCCGGTATTCCTCGATAAAGAACGTGTCGCGCGCCGCTTCGTCGCCGCGCCGAAACGACTCGTAGAGAAAACGGATGTCGCCGCCCGCGCAGAACGCACGCGGATGCTGGCTGCGCACCACCACCGCGAGCACGTCCGGATCTTCGCGCCAGTGATCCAGCGCGGCGTGCATCGCCCGAATCATGCCGGTCGACAGCGCGTTTAGCGCTTTCGGGCGTTCCAGCTCAATGAAGCCGATGCGGTTGGCAACATAGGTCGCGACTTCGTCGCTGACGGTCGGTGATGCAGGAGTAGACATGGAGGAACAGGAAAAAAGCTCGGTCAGCTGGAAGTCTGAACGTTATCACGCACCGACGGCTTTCGGCTTCGCGGCCGAACGCCGCGCCTGCGAAGCCCGCTGCCCATCGCGCCCCTCAGGCGCCGGCGCGGTGGCCTGCGCCTGCCCGCGCGCCGAACCAGGCGTCCAGTGCGACATCGACCACCGTATCGAGTGGTGCAGTCGGAAACACCGGACACGTGAGATTGAGCGCCACGATGCCGTGCAGCGTCGCCCAAAAGGCTTCGGCCAGCACTTCGGCCGCCGCCGAAGCGGGCAAGCGCCCTTCCGCTTTCAGTTCTTCGAGCGCGCTCACCATCAGACGCATGGCAGCGTCGCCCGACTCGTGGCCGGCTGCCGGGTTGATCGTGGTAGTTTCGGCTAGATTTCCGCCTAAATGTACGGCGGCAGCGTCCGCGGAGCCGTCGCCTTCGTCAGCGGCCCCCTGGCTTGCACGAACCGGGCCGCCGAGCCCCGCGGCCATATAGGTCGGATCCTCCATAAAGATCAGACGATAGGTCTGCGGATGCGCGACGCCAAACGCAACGTAAGCGCGGGCCAGCGCCTTCAGCCGCTCGGCCGGGTCCGCGATCTGGACAAGCGGCTCGAATGTGCCCAGAAGTTGCGCATACCCTTCCGCGCACAGCGCCCGCGCAATCTCGTCGCGGCTCTCGAAGTGCAGATACAGCGTAGCCGGCGAATATTCGATGGCCTCGGCGATCTTGCGCATCGACAGCGCAGCAAACCCTTCGCGCACCACGATGCGCCGCGCCGCATCGAGGATGCGTTCGCGCAGCGCCTGCTTCTGGCGAGTCTTTCGTTCAGTGATTCCCATGACCTGCATTTTCAGGTTGACAAACTGAAAAGTCAAATTAAACTGAACACCGTTCACTGAACGTTGTTCATAATATTTTCGACCATCAACCCGGCGTCGCCCGCCAAGTCGCGAGGCAAGTACGTCTCGGTCTGTCCACTCTTGAGGGAGTCGTCATGGAAACCATAGGAAAAGTCGGTCTGTTCGGCGCCGCAGGCGCGATCGGCCGTAGCGTTGCCGTCGCGCTGGGCGCGGCCGGGCGGGACTATCGGGTCATCGGGCGCTCTCGCGGGCCACTCGAAGCTGCCTTTGGCAAAGACCCCCACGCCGAAATTGCAACGTGGAATCCGGATGACCCGGCGTCGATCGCAGCAGCCGCCCAAGGATTGCAGACGGCCGTCTATCTGGTCGGCGTGCCCTATGACCAGTTCGCGTCGCACCCGCCGCTGATGAAAAAAACGCTGGCCGGGCTCACCGCCGCAGGCGTCGAGCGCCTGATCCTGATCGGCACAGTCTATCCATACGGCCGGGCGCGCAGCAACCCGGTGACAGAAGCGCATCCGCGTGAGCCGCACACCTTCAAAGGTCAGATGCGGCTCGCCCAGGAGAATCAGGTGCTGGAGGCGCACGGCCGCAATGGACTGTCTACGTTAGTGTTGCGCCTGCCGGACTTCTACGGCCCTGGCATCGAACGCAGTTTCCTGCACGGCGTGTTTGAAGGCGCGGCGCGTGGCAAGCGCGCGCAGGTCGTCGGCCCGATCGACGTGCCGCACGAATTCGTGTTCGTCCCGGACGTGGGCCCCGTGGTGGAGACGCTCACGCGCACACCTCGCGCGTACGGCAGCTGGCTGCATCTCGCCGGCACCGGCACGATCACCCAGCGCGAGGTGGCCAGACAGGCCTACGCGCTTGCCGGACTCGAACCCAGGCTGATGGTCGCCGGCAAGCCGATGCTGCGTGTCCTCGGCCTGTTCAATCCGATCATCCGCGAAATGGTGGAAATGAACTACCTGATGAGCGAGCCGTTCGTGCTCGACGACAGCGCGCTGCACTCGCTGATCGGGCCCATCAGAAAGACGCCGTATGACGAAGGCATCCGCCAGTCGTTCGCGGCTGCGCGAGCGGCGTTAAAGGTCGCGGCGTGACGTGGGAGCAAACGCGATGAGTCTGGAATCGGCGCGCCGCCCCCCTCACAAGCCGGCCACGATGCCTGGCGGAAAGTGTCCGCTTTTCAGCAGCACCGGGCTGCCGTTGCTGATCTGCAGATGCTCGCGCGCAACCGCTTCGATACGCCCGCGCCCTGCGTCGAACGCACGCATCCAGCCTTCGCGGTCTTCGAAACACGCGCCGAAATGGTCTTCGAGCGCCTCGACCGAGATGGCGCACGGCACCGTCTCGCCGTCCACCAGCGCGCGAAATACAACAGTCAGATTGGAATCGCGGCAAGCGGGCGCATCCGCGGGAAACCGAATTTCCATGGTCGCCTCATCAGAAGAATCCGTGGGGAAATCTGGCGCCGGCGCAGTTCGTCCGGCGAGATCCGATATCGCGCCTATAGTACTCGCCCGAGCGGACCACGGTCCACTCCCGCACTCGACCGCACACCACTGCGGCCACAGCCTGGAGCACGACAAAGCGCGTACTTCAATTGCCCTCGAACAGCCGGTCGATATAGGTACGAGCGGCCTGTTCGACGTGTTCGAGCGCATCTGTTTCGGTGGCGAAACGATCTTCGTTGCCAAGTTCAAGCAGCGTCTCGATGCAGTGCGGGTCGTCCGGACCACGCTTCGACAAACTCACCGACCCTACATAGATCCCATCGGATGCGCCCGCCTGCGCTGCCGGTTCATGGGTGGCCACGAGACGCGCGGCGGCGCTGATGTAGTAACCGCGGTATGGACCGCTGACACGTTCTGCCATAGTCGTTCTCCTGTTGTG
Organism: Paraburkholderia sp.; assembly: GCA_035948995.1. Lineage (GTDB taxonomy): Bacteria > Pseudomonadota > Gammaproteobacteria > Burkholderiales > Burkholderiaceae > Paraburkholderia. The sequence goes on from DASZIR010000109.1 coordinate 10,249, forward strand.
GTTCATCGCGCGTGCGTTGTGTTCCTTGTGTGTTCCTTGTGTGTTCCTTGTGTGTTCCTTGTGTGCCCCCTCTGCGGCCGGCACTCGCGCCGCGCGCATCGATGCGAATCGAGCATCCCCAATAGAACTATGTCGCGTCTGGCGCCGATAAGTTCTGTGCGGAAAAAACGCGCCGTCATCGCACTTGCGTGCCGCGAGCCGGTCGAACAGGACGACAGGCACGCTCTGTGCGTATATCAGTCGATCACGTCGCTCTCGCAATCAGTCTGAAGAGGAAACACCATGAAGCCTCTTACGTGGCGCTTTCGCCTGCTTAACCCGTTACACCGGCGCCGTGCCGCAGTTGCAGTCAAAGCCGAACCTCCGGCCCGCGGTTTCACTCGCGTGGTTGCCCTGCCCGTCATCGTGCTGACCGTCGCCGGTTTGAGCGCGTGTGCGTCGTCGAACACAACCTCGCTGATCAATCTGCCCAACGGGGAGAGCGGCTTTGCGGTGAACTGCAGCGGCGCCGACGCCCGCTCGAGCTGGGCCTCTTGCTACGTGCAAGCCGGAAAAGCATGCGGCGCGACGGGATACGACATCATCTCGAAAGATAACGACGCAGGCGGCGCAGCCGGCGGCGGCGTCACCAACGTCGTTTCGGCGAACGTGAAAAACCGCTCGATGATCATCCGCTGCAAGTAACGCGCGCCGCGTCAGTGCGCCTGCATTTTCGAGAACAGGTTCAGCACCACCACGCCTGAAATGATGAGTCCGAGTCCAATGACGGCCGGAAAATCGGGCATCTGCCGGTACAGCACGACCGCGACGAGGCTAATCAGGACGATGCCGACGCCCGACCAGATCGCGTAGACGATGCCCACCGGAATGCTCCTGAGCGTCAGGGAAAGACAATAGAACGCCATACCGTAGCCGATGACCACGATCACCGTGGGCAAGAACCGCGAGAAGCCCTCCGACGCACGCAGTGCGGAGGTCGCGACCACTTCGGCAACGATGGCAATGGCGAGGAGCACGTAAGGAGGCAAGCGCATTGCTTCAGGCCTTTGCAAGCGCGAGCTTGCTGTAGTCGTGACCGAGATGCGCACACAACGCTTCCACAACCAGTTCGTGATCCGCGCGTTGCGGCAAGCCGGACACCGTGACCGAGCCGATCACACCGGCGCCCGCTACCGTCAACGGAAATGCGCCCCCGTGCGAGGCATATTCGGCAAGCGGCAGACCGTGCTTTTCGGCAAGGGTGCTGCCCGCCTGCTGCATGCGCAGGCCGATTGCATAGGAGCTACGGCGGAAATGAGCGACCACGTTACCCTTGCGACGCGCCCAATCGACATTGTCGGGCGTCGCCCCTGCGAGTGCGCTGAAGAACAGCGGCTGGCCGAACGTGCGCACATCGATGGCAAGCGCAAGACCGCGGGCGCGGGCCAGCTCGTGCAGATACGCACCGACCTGCCACGCGCGGTCGGCATCGAAATGAGGGAACACCAGGGCGTTTTCCTGAGCGAGAATCGACTGCAGATCGTGAATGATGTCCATGAGCGGAAGAAGAACGAGAGAGGGGGGTACGTCGTGGCCGGCACTCACCGGAACGGTGACGCAGATGGAAAGCGGATTCTAGCGCAGCACTTCATCACACTGTCCTGCAGCAGGCAACGAAGCTGGCGCACAAGACAACCGCGGCGGACAACAGCGACCGCACCACCTCGTTGAAGCCGGGTCTTAAAAAGCTATTGCACGGCGATCCAATCTGTCCTATAATCTTTTCTTCGACGGACGCGGGGTGGAGCAGTCTGGCAGCTCGTCGGGCTCATAACCCGAAGGTCGTAGGTTCAAATCCTACCCCCGCAACCAAGTAGCTGATTGAAGCGCTAACGTCGAAACAAACATCAAGGGCTTGCCAAACCGGCAGGCCTTTTTTGTTTCCGGCGCCATGGTTGCATCGCGATTGCTTGTATCGCGCCAACGCCTGGCTATCAGCGATCGCCCCAATGCCTGGCAAGGCCTCATGAGTGACCAACGTCAACCCAACGTGCTGCCCTGCGGGACGCATCCGTTCCGGCCCGCTAAAAATCCTCCACCATCGAGAACAGCGCCACGACGCCCGCTGTGCCCAGAATTACACGGTTACCCGAAAGCAACGCGTGCAGCATCTGGTCAGAGAACAGGGAGATTGCCAGTCCGCACAGCGGGAACATACACAGGCCGTTGCAAAAATCCATCGCGGTTGTTTTGCAGAAAAATGCCCTCACTGCATTTGCCCGCCTGGCCGAGCGCCGCGCAGGCGCGCGACGGCGTTTGACAAAGCGGGCCAACGACCACGCAACGGCCATCAAGTAGGAAAAGTCATCAAGCCAGCTTCCATCAATCTGTAGTCCGAACAAAACCATATCCACTTAAAGACACGCGCTCAGACGATATCAAATTCTCCAAGCGCCGCCGCTCCCGCGTTTCAATGACTCCGCCCCGTGGCGGTGGATAGAGTAGCAATCCTAACGCAATTGCCTGCCCATCGCTTAACGATTCTGTCGAATTGGCCATCCGGCCAGGGGTGCCGGCCCTGCTTGCCGGGCGCACTCCAATCCGCCACGCCGGCTCCGCGCTTGAAAGCCCGCCCCGGTGATAAACTTCCATCACCACTCTTCGTCCCCGTCCTATGAAATTCTGTTCCGTCTGCGGCCACGTGGTCAGCCTGAGCATTCCGCCGGGCGACAATCGCGAGCGCTTCGTCTGCGCCAGTTGCGGCACCGTGCACTATCAGAATCCGCGCAACGTGGTCGGCACCATCCCGGTCTGGGACGACAAGGTGCTGCTGTGCCGCCGCGCGATCGAACCGCGCTACGGCTACTGGACCTTGCCGGCGGGTTTCATGGAAATGGGCGAGACGACCTCCGAAGCGGCGTCGCGCGAAACGCTGGAGGAAGCCGGCGCGCGCGTCGAGGTGCAGAACCTGTTCTCGCTGCTCAACGTGCCGCACGTCCATCAGGTGCATCTGTTTTACCTCGCGCGATTGCTCGACCTTGACGTCGAAGCCGGCGAGGAAAGCCTCGAAGTGAAACTCTTCGAGGAACATGAGATTCCATGGGACGATATTGCGTTTCCGACCGTCGGCCAGACGCTGCGCTTCTTCTTCGCTGACCGCCAGTCCGGCAGCTACAGTCTGCACACCGGCGACATCTTCCGCTCGCTGCGGGAAGGCTGAGCGGCATACGCATGGTTCCCTGGCTCGGACCCGACGATCCGTTTCCGTCCGTCGAGCGAGCGCTCGGCGCGACAAGCGGCGCGCCGGGCCTGCTTGCCGCGAGCGCCGACCTGCTGCCGTCGCGGCTCATCGACGCCTATCGGCGCGGCATTTTCCCCTGGTATTCGGACGGCCAGCCGGTGCTCTGGTGGAGCCCCGATCCGCGCATGATTTTGCGGCCCGCCGAATTCAAGGTCTCGCCGTCGCTGCGCAAGACGTTAAAGCGCGTGGTGCGCGACGACGCTTGGGAAATCCGCGTCGACCACGATTTCGCCGGCGTGATGCGTGCCTGCGCGCAGGCGCCGCGCCGTGGGCAGCGCGGCACCTGGATCACCGCTGACGTCGTCGAAGCCTATTCGTCGCTGCATCGCACGGGCGATGCGCATAGCATCGAAACCTGGTTCGAAGGCAAGCGCGTGGGCGGCCTGTACGGCGTTTCGTTCGGCCGGATGTTCTTTGGCGAATCCATGTTTGCCGAAGTCACCGATGCGTCAAAAATGGCGCTCTCCGCGCTGATCGGACACTTGCGACGTCACAAAATAGAAATGATAGACTGCCAGCAGAACACGTCGCATCTGGCGTCGCTGGGCGGTCGCGAGATTGCGCGCAAGGCGTTCATCGCGCATGTCCGCGCGTCTGTCGATGCCGCGCCCATTGCGTGGCGCTTTGACAAGACGGTCCTGCTCGATGTCGTCGCGCCTGCGGCGTGACGGGCACAGCCGGGCCCGCTGTCAATAGAACCGGCTTTGCCATACCCAGAGACGCTTCGAGAGCTGCCAACGTGACGCACCCCAACGAGCTGCCGCTTTCACCCCTTTCTGCGCTGCAATTCTATGCAACGGCGCCCTACCCCTGCAGTTATCTGGAGGGGCGTGTCGCACGCTCGCAGGTCGCCACCCCGAGCCATCTGATCAACTCCGACGTGTACACCGACCTGGTGAAGGCCGGCTTCCGGCGTTCGGGCGTGTTCACCTACCGCCCGTACTGCGACGGCTGCCGCGCGTGCGTGCCGGTCCGCGTGCCGGTAGACCGGTTCCAGCCGAACCGCACGCAACGGCGGGTCTGGAAAAAGCACGGCGGCCTCGTCGCCACCGTCGCCCCGCTGCACTACGACGAAGAGCACTACGCGCTCTATATGCGCTACCAGTCGGCGCGGCACGCAGGCGGCGGCATGGATCGCGACAGCCGCGACCAGTATGAACAGTTCCTCCTGCAAAGCCGGATCAACTCGCGGCTCGTCGAATTCCGCGAGCCGCTCGCGGAACACCCCGATGCGCCGGGCATCCTGCGCATGATCAGCATGATCGACATCCTCGGCGACGGGCTCTCATCGGTCTATACGTTCTTCGAGCCCGATCTGCCGCACAGCAGTTTCGGCACCTACAACATCTACTGGCAAATCGAACAGGCGCGCAGCTTGCGGCTGCCCTACGTCTATCTGGGCTACTGGATTCGCGAGAGCCAGAAGATGGCGTACAAAGCCAATTTCCGCCCGCTGGAAGGACTGCTCGACGGCAACTGGAAGGTGCTCGATCCGCAGAACCTCGACCTGCCGCCCGTCGACGCCGCCATCCTTGGCCGGCGCGGCACCGTGCGCCTGTGACGGCGCGTGGACCCTGCGCCCCTGCCGTCCCGTTAAAGCCGGTAAAATGCCGGGTTCTCATTTTCAAGCCGACGGCTTTCGTCCCGTGTTCAGTTCCCTCTACCCGCTCGTACGCGCCCAACTCTTTCGCATGGACGCGGAAGACGCTCACCACCTGACCTTGGGCCTGCTCGGCGCGGCCGGCCGCACCGGCATTGCGGGCGCGCTCGCGCCACGGGTGCCGGATGCGCCGCGCATGGTGATGGGCCTGAGCTTCCGCAACCCGGTGGGCCTCGCCGCCGGGCTGGACAAGGACGGCGCGTGCATCGACGGGCTGGCCGCGCTCGGTTTCGGCTTTATCGAGGTGGGCACGGTCACGCCGCGCGCGCAGCCGGGCAATCCGCGCCCGCGCATGTTCCGGCTGCCGCAGGCCAACGCGATCATCAACCGGATGGGCTTTAACAACGCCGGCGTCGACCAGTTCGTGAAGAACGTGCAGGCCGCGCGCTATCGCGGCACCCTCGGCCTGAACATCGGCAAGAACGCCGACACGCCGATCGAGCGCGCCGCCGAAGACTACCTGTACTGTCTCGAGCGGGTCTATCCGTTTGCAAGCTACGTGACCGTCAACATCTCGTCGCCGAACACGAAGAATCTGCGCCAATTGCAAGGCGCGGGTGAACTGGATGCGCTGCTCGCCGCGCTCAAGGACAAGCAGCAGCGCCTCGCCGACCTGCACGGCAAGCTGGTGCCGCTCGCGCTGAAGATCGCGCCGGACCTCGACGACGAGCAGATCAAATCGATTGCCGATACGCTGCTGCGGCACCGCTTCGAAGGTGTGATCGCGACCAATACGACGTTATCGCGCGCCGCTGTCACGGGGCTTGCACACGCCGACGAAACCGGCGGCCTGTCGGGCAAGCCGGTGTTCGACGCGTCCAACGAAGTGATTCGCAAGCTGCGCGCCGAAGTCGGCGACACCGTGCCGATTATCGGCGTCGGCGGCATCTTCTCGGGTGAAGATGCGCGCGCCAAGCTGGCGGCGGGCGCGGCGCTGGTGCAGCTCTACACAGGCTTCATCTACCGTGGTCCCGCGCTGGTGGCAGAATGCGCGCAGGCGCTCGCTCAGGGCGGCGCCGCGTAAGCGCCCGGTGAGGGCCGGACAAGCGCCTCGATACGCACCCAATAAGAGGCACGGAATATAGACATAAACAAACAATATTTAAGTTTCGATAGTCTCTTTTGTTATTCTTTCCGCTGTTCAAACCGCCCGTCATGGGCATAAAAGCACGAAGAAGGCATACGATGAAATTTGGCTTGCTGAAAAAATTCCTGGTGGCCGGCCTGATTGGCGCCTCGTTGACCGCTGTGACCGCGCACGCCGACGACCTGCTCGACCAGGTCAGGCAGCGCGGCACGCTGCGCATCGGCCTCGAAGGGACCTTCCCGCCGTTCAACTCCAAGGCGCCGTCGGGCGAACTGGTCGGCTTCGACGTGGATATCGCCAAGGCCGTCGCCGCGAAGCTCGGCTTGAAGCCCGCGTTCGTCACGACCGAATGGAGCGGCATCATTGCCGGCCTGCAGGCAGGCAAATTCGACGTGATCGTCAATCAGGTGGGCATCACCGATGCACGCAAGCAGGCGCTCGACTTCTCGCCGGCTTATACGTACTCGGCTGCGCAGCTGATCCAGCGCAAGGACGACGCGCGCCAGTTCAAGTCGCTCGATGACCTGAAGGGCAAGAAACTGGGCGTGGGTCTCGGCACGAACTACATGGACATGGCGAAGGCGGTGCCGGGCATCGATGTGAAGACCTATCCGGGTGCCCCTGAGTATCTGGCCGATCTGGCCGCCGGGCGTCTCGACGCCGCGCTGAACGACCGCCTGATGCTCGCTTATCTGCTGAAGACCTCGCCGCTGCCGCTGCGCACGGGTGCGATCGTCGGCAACGGCAATCCGTCGGGCATCCCGTTCAGGAAGGGCAATCCGGAGTTCGCCAAGGCGATCGACGACGCCATGACCCAGCTCGAAGCGGATGGCACCTTCTCGAAGATCTCCGACAAGTGGTTCGGCATCGACGTGACCAAGCCTGTCGAAAAGTAACCGGCCCGCTGAAGAACGAAGGGCGGCATCGCGACGATGCCGCCTTTTTCTTTGCGCGCGCCGCGGGTCGATCCGTGGGTTGATCTGCTCATGGACCCGCATGTGGACCGGCCCATCGGCCAGCCCGCTTTCGCAACCCTGCCCCTGGACCCGTTTATGATGTGCGCTTCGCTGCGCACAACAACCACCGCCCAATGTCCACCACTTCCCTGCTCGTCCAATCGCTCCCCGTGCTCGCTCAGGGCGCGGTCCTGACGGTCAAGTTCGCGATCCTGTCGATGATCTTCGGTCTGCTGGCAGCCAGCGTGCTTGCCGTGATGGGGATCAGCCACAACCGGGTGCTGAACTGGATCGCGCGCGTCTATGTGAGCCTGATGCGCGGCACGCCGCTGCTGGTGCAGATCTTCGTGATCTATTACGGCTTGCCGAGCCTCGGCCTCTCGCTCGATCCGACGCCCGCGGGCGTAATCGCACTGTCGGCCAACGTGGCGGCCTATCTGTCAGAGAGCATGCGCGGTGCGATCCTCGGCGTCCACAGTGGCCAGTGGCTGGCCGCCTATAGTCTCGGCCTGTCCCGGCGTCAGACGCTGCGCTATGTGATTGCGCCACAGGCGCTGCGCATCGCTGTGCCGAGCCTGTCGAACAGCCTCATCAGCCTGATCAAGGACACCTCGCTGGTGTCGGTCATCACGGTCACCGAACTGCTGCGCAGCGCGCAGGAAGTCATCGCCTCGACCTATCAGCCGCTGCCGCTTTACCTTGCGGCAGCCGCGATCTACTGGGTACTGTGCCAGGTGCTCGAATGGGTCCAGCACTGGTACGAACGGCGTCTCGCGCTACCCTCGCGGCAATGAGGGCCGGTGCCTAACGCGCCTCGCCCGCTGCCGCTGCCGCGAGCGGCGCGTCGAGCCGCGCGCCGAAGCGGTTAAAGCGCGGCTCGTAGTAGTGGTCGGGGTCGAGCGAGAAGGCGACGCGGCGTGTGCGGCCCATCAACTCCTTGCGCGGAAAGAAGCCGAAGTAGCGCGAATCCGCACTGTTGTCGCGATTGTCGCCGAGCATCAGATACTCGCCAGGCGGCACGACCACCGGCCCGAACGAATTACGCGGGCTCGGCGCGTACGGCGACAGCCGCACCGTATGCGCGACGCCGTCGAAGCGCTCGGTCAGATAATCGCCCGGCGAAGACGCGTCGCCCTGCAGCGGCCCGACCTTTAGCGGCTGATAGTCGGCGCGCATGCCGTTCACATACAGCACGTTATCGCGCATTGCCACGCGGTCGCCAGGCAGACCGATCAGCCGCTTGACGATCAGCTCGTGCGCCGCGGATGAATCGATCGTCACGATGTCGCCGCGCTGCGGATCGTGCAGATGCGCAATCGCGATGTGCGTAAGCGGCACGCGCAGATCGTAGGCCATCTTGTCGACCAGGATGCGGTCGCCCTCGCGGATGGTCGGCAGCATCGAGCCGCTCGGCACGACATTCCAGTCGGCAATTGCGCTGCGGAACAGCACCATCAGGAAGAGAAACGCGACAAGGCTCTTGTTGTCGCGCCATATTTTTCCAAGCATGCGCATCGAGGACAGCTCCTGCGGAAGGTAATCGAAAGCTTGGGCGGCGCCACGACGGCGCGCCCGCGCAAATCGTACCACTGCGGCGGCAGGCGGCTGTGCTCACTCCCCCGCGAAACGCAGGCCAAGTGCAGCGCGCGCCGCGTCGGCCATGGCGATCATCTGCAACGATCTGGCGTGCGGCATCAGCGGACTCTCCAGTTGACCCGAACGGATCAACTCACAGAAATGCGCGGTCTCGTAGTTAAGACCGCCACCTTCAAACGGCACGTCGAGTTCGACCACGCGCCCGTCCGCATAGCGGATCGTGGCGCGGGCCGGATTCCACCAGCCCTCATGGATCGTCACGTGGCCGCCGGGCGCGATCAGCAACGCATCGCCCTTGCCGTGCAGGTCGAGTCCGCAGAACAGTTGTGCGATACCGCGCTCATGCTGGCTGTTGAGGCTCGCAAACGTATCGACGCCGGTCGGCCCCAGCCGCCCGAGGGTCTGCACCGCAAGCGGCGCACCCAGCCAGTCGACTGCGAGAAAAATCTCATAGATGCCGATGTCGAGCAGCGCGCCGCCCGCGTGTTCGAATGAAAACGAGGGGTGCTCAGGCGGCACGTTGGAGACCGAACAGCCGGCCCTCACGAGGCCGACTTCGCCGATCGGGTCGGCGGCGAGATGGGCGCGCAAGGCGCGATAAAGCGGATAGAACGGCGGCTTCATTGCTTCCATGAAGAGCCGCCGCGCTTTGCGGGCGGCCGCGAGCACGCGTTCGAGTTGCGGCGCGTTGATCGTGGCCGGCTTTTCGCACAGCACGTGCAGGCCGGCTTCGAGCGCCGCGATCGCATAGCCGACATGGCTGTCCTGCAGCGTGGCAATGTAAAGCGCGTCGATTCCGCTGGCGAGCAGCGCATCGAAGCTCGCACAGGCGGTGCCGCCGAATTCCTGTGCGAAGGCTGCGGCCGGTTCGGCGCGCCGCGACCAGAGCGCCGTCAGTTGTGCCGCCGGCACGTGGGCGAGGCCTTGCGCGAAGCGGCGCGCGATGCGGCCCGTGCCCACGATGCCCCAGCGGATCACCGTGGGGTTCTCCAAGGGGGCGGTATCTTGCGAGGAGGCTTCTTCCAGGGCGTCTTTCATGGGTCGTGCGAGGTCCAGTGCAGTTGAGAACGGACCTCATTGTCGCCCAGGTTGGTGCATACGTCGCGCACCCTCCTGCCCCGCTGCCGGCCCCATGACGCACACGACCGCCTTCTCACGAAGGCGCGCAGCCGCGCCCACCCCGTCAACCGTGCGTGGGCTGTTCGACCGCAAAGACGTTGTGGATCTCTTCCGCCGTGTAATCGATCAGTGAGTGCGAGGCCGCTTCCGCTTCCTTCGGATCGCGCCGCTCGATCGCATCGACCACGCGGGCGTGCGTCGCCACCACGGTTTCCCAGGCGCCGGGCTTGACGATGACGATCGGATTGACCGCCGCCAACGCCCCGCGGATGATCGCCGCCATCTGCTGGAAGAACTGGTTGCCGCTTGCCACAACGATCCGCGTATGCAGCAGTTCGTCGGCAGCCTGATAACCCGCCTCGCCCGGGCGGATCGCACGGAAGGCGTCGAAGGCGTCGCGGATCGCCGCAATGTCGGCCGCACTGCCCCGCACCGCGGCCTGGGCGCAGGCGCGCGGCTCGATCAGAATGCGAAATTCGATGACATCGCGCAGGAACATGGGATCGGGCTTCGCACGAAAGCGCCAGTTCACCACATCCTCGTCGATCATCCGCCAATCGCGCATCGGCCTGATGCGCGTGCCTATCTTCGGGCGCACATCGAGCATATCGCGCGCGAGCAGCATCGACAGCGCCTCACGCATCACCGTTCGACTCACGTCGAACTCTTTGGACAGCACATCTTGCGGTGGTAGCACGGCGCCGTACTTTTCTTCGACGATGCCCGTGACGAGCCCGTCCATGACCTTGCTGACCAACGAACGATCCTTGTTTCCGTGTTCCATGACACTCTCCCCGAAGCGGGTGATCCCCCCGCGTAGCCTGTTAATCAAGCGGCCCTCGTGTGTCGTTTTCTATGTTGTTTTGTTGTATTAATCGATACGTTGCTAGGTTCAATACAGATGCGCCAGTTGGGAAACGTCCTGACAGGGTAATCCCTCTGAAGAATTGTTTCGTTCATGTAACGCACCGCCCGGAACCGGGCTGCAAGCTTGCGTGATAAGCGTGCGCGCAACGAAAACGTTGCATCGTGCGACGACGCACGCAACAGTGACGATTGGCGCATCCACATCAGGTTTTGGTGCGCAGCACATCATTGCGCCCGGCTCGGCTCGTGTCACGCCAGGTCCACATACCATGCGGCCGTGTCACGCTCACTCGCGGTCCATGGCGACTGAAGCGTAGCGTCCGTCAAAAAAACGAGGGGGGCCTGTTCGTCGAGCGGGAACACTCGCACCTCGCCGATGAACACGGTGTGATCGCCGCACGGATGCCGGTCCGCGACCCGCGCCGCAAAGCGGGCCACCGCGTGCTCGGGCAGGACCACGCCGGGCAACCGGTCGACTTCGGCAAAGCGCGGCGCAAGCGAAGCCTGCTCGTCCGAAAGCACGCTTACGCCGAACAGGCGGCTCTCCATCAGCCGATCGTGCATGCGGGCACGATGTGGCCCACCGAGACGACAATCAAAGGCGGCTTGAGCGAGCTGGACATGAAGGCGTTGGCCGTCATCGCGTGCAGGCGCTCGCCGCTGCCGGCGGACATCACCACGACACCGGTGGCAAAGCGCCCCAGCGCGCCGGAAGCAGCGCTCGTCGAAGCCGCCGAGCGCCGCGTGCGGCATGTCGGCTGAAGCGGCCGGGTCACTGACCGGAAGTACCCTGGCGTTCATCGCCACCCTCCCCGGCACGGCCATACTGGTCGTCGAAGCGCACAATGTCGTCTTCGCCGAGATAGCCGCCCGATTGCACCTCGATGATCTCGAGCGGCGTCTTGCCCGGATTCTCAAGCCGGTGCGTAACGCCGAGCGGAATGTAGGCCGACTGGTTCTCCGAGAGCAGGAAGCTCTCTGCGCCGCGAGTGACGCGCGCCGTGCCGCGCACGACCACCCAATGCTCGGCGCGGTGATGATGCATCTGCAACGACAGCCGCCCGCCCGGGTTCACGATGATGCGCTTGACCTGGAAGCGCTCGCCGCGGTCGATCGAGTCGTAGCAGCCCCATGGGCGCTGGACCTTGCGATGCTCATGGACCTCGGTGCCGTGCTCGGCTTTCAGACGACTGACAATCGCCCTCACGTCCTGCACCCGGTCCTTGGCGGCGACCAGCACCGCGTCGGCGGTTTCGACCACCACCACGCCCGTTACGCCTACGCAGGCGACCAGCCGGCCGTCCGAATGCGCGAAGCTGTCGCTCGAGCCTTCGAACAGCACGCGGCCACGCGCAACATTGCCCTCGGCGTCCTTTTCGGACGCCTGCCACACCGCGTCCCACGCCCCGACATCGGACCACCCTGCGACGAGCGGCACGACGACGCCGGGCACACGCGCCTCAGAACCGATCTGTTCCATCACCGCGTAGTCGATCGAATCGGAGGGACAGGCGGCGAAGGCCGCGCGATCGAGGCGACGTGCGCCGGTGCTGTCGAACGACGCCCGCGCAAACGACCCCGCGCACGCCGACGCGATCAGGGGACGGCAACGCGCGATGGCAGCGAGCCACACCGAAGCGCGCACCACGAAAATGCCGCTATTCCACCAGTACTCGCCGCTGGCGACATACTGCTCGGCTAGTTCCCGATCTGGCTTCTCGACGAAGCCATCGATCGCGCACGCCCCATTCAACCCGACCGGCGAGCCGATACGGATGTAGCCATAGCCCGTTTCCGGCTGCTCGGGCGGCACGCCAAGCGTCACGATCGCGCCCTGCGCGGCATGCGATACCGCTTGCGCAAGCGCGGCAACGAACGCGCCGTTGTCGGCAATCATGTGATCGGCCGGCACTACGACAAGCACGGGATCCGTGCTGTCCGGCGCATCGGCTCGAGCGGCGAGCGCGGCGAGGGTCAACGCGGGCGCGGTGTTACGCGGCGCCGGTTCGAGCAAGACACGAGGCGCACCGCCACACCGCTGAAGCCGTTCGAGCGTCGCCAGATGCAGATCGTCGCCGCATACGACAATCGGCTCAGCCCGTTCGAAACGCGGTCCAGCTTGCGTCTTGCGGTCCCCGGCAAAGAGGCGCTCTAGCCGATGAACCGTCGCTTCGAGTAACGATTCGTCACCGAACAGGCTGATCAGCTGTTTGGGGCTTTGCTCGCGCGACAGCGGCCAAAGCCGCGTGCCCGAGCCGCCCGCGAGAATCACCGGCTGGACGGCGCAGCCTTCGATTGCCTCGGGTGCTAGCGTGTGCTGCGTGACCGGCAATGCAAAATCGTTCATTCGAGCCTCTCCCCAATGCACAACCCCGACGTCCCCGCGACCCGGACTGGATCCGATACAGCAGGCGTGATGCTCGATTGGAGCACGCGCCGGCTACCCACATCTGTTCGCACCACCACACTGCCACGCCGGCCCGGCGGGTGCTCTACTCGCCCGCGCGAGCGCCGAACAGGGAACGGCGTATCGACGCAACGTTCACCCACCCATGTATAACGCTTAGAATGCCGAAATAATCAACATTCCTACCTGATCAGTAGCCCGCGAAGTTATGGTGCCCTGGCGGCACGCGGGCGTTACGCGTGCGGCATGTCAAACCGACAGATAGCGCTCCGTGGTCGAGGAACGGCCCTTCCACCTTGCGAAAGCCGAACTGCTCATAGAAGGCACACAGGCCTACTGGTGCAGTCACCCGCACAACGGTCCCTGGCCAGCGCTCCGCCGTCGCCCGTAGAACCCGCTCGATCAGCGCCTCAGCCGTGCCGTCGCCGCGCCTCGCCGGGCTTGTCAGCACCTTGTCGAGCACCACTTGCGGATCTTCCGCGTCACCAGGCCGGACCCGTGCGTAGGCAATGATGGGCATCGGACGAGACATGTCTTCGGCCGCGAAAATATGCAGTGCGGATTCGTCGTGCCCATCGGCATCGAGACACAGATGTGACTGTTCGACGACGAACACCGCACTGCGCGCGCGCATGATCAGATACAACTCACGCACCGTGCATTGCTCGAATTCGAGCGTTTTCCAGTTCATTACGATTTCCCCAACGATTCACTCGACGAAGCCAGGCCGTTGCCATGCACGCAAGGTACGCTGGCCAACCTTTCAAACTCCGTGCGGAAGCACACCGACGATACGACGTCCCGATTAGTTAAATGCGAACAACCGGCGTGGACAGCCCGGCCCAACGGCGGCCGGTGCCGGCAAAAGGACCGTCGCGGCGCAGACGGCGCGACCGAGTGCATGAAAGAACAGCCTGGCAACATCTCCCTAAGGGGGCGCTTTTCCATGAAAACTGCACTGCAACGTATCCTTTCCGAATCGGCACGTCTAGACGTGCCTCCACATCGAAATTCCAGACCGTATGCTCACGCGCAGACTCTTTTCGAGCGTCGACTCCCTGGCCGCCGCGGTCAGCGAATTGCAGCAGGCAAAGGCGGCAGCATGAACGCCTGCCTCTCGTTCAATTACCACATGGACCATTTCGGGGCGATCTGGACGATCGAGTGCGCAGACGGCTCGGTGGCGCACACGGGATGCGGCGGCTTCGGCATGGAGCGCATCACACTCGCGCTGTTTCGTCATCACGGGCTCGACGTGAACGTAGGGCCGGACGACGTGCTCGCACTACTGTGGGGCGACACCAGGGCGCGCGTCGCCGATGGCCTCGCCACCGGAGGCGCCGCATGACGCCGCCGCTCCTGTCCGTGATCAGCGGCGTGCCGAGCGCACTCACACCACCCCGCACAATGCGCGCCCACGAATCGCACGCACTGCACCAGGGCGACCGTGTCTGGCAGGAAACCAACTGCCATGTCGATCTTTGGATCGAATTGCTGCACGGCTTCGGGCTCGATCCGCAGGCCGCGTTTGCCTTCACGGTGACCCAGGATTTTGAGGGCGACCAGTTTACGTTCTTCAAATTCCCGCTGGAAGATCTCGACCGGTTGTATGGCACGCAGGTGCAGGAGCTCGCCATCTACGACTCGCTCGAAGACAGGGTGCTCGCGCAGACGCTGCGCGGCCACACGGTACTCGTCGAGGTGGACGGCTACTATCTGCCCAATACGCGCGCCACGTCTTATCGCCGGGAGCATCCGAAAACGACGGTCGGCATCGATTTCATCGACCCGGCTGGACGACGGCTCGGCTACTTCCACAACACAGGCTACCACCTGCTGGACGGCGAAGATTACGACGGCGTGTTCCGCAAGCTGCCGCAGTTCGCCGGGCAGTCCGATCTGCTGTTTCCGTACGTCGAATTCGCCAAGCAGGTACGGCCGGCGCTCGAGGGTACCGCCCTGGCGGACGCATCGGCGGACCTGCTGTGCGCGCATCTGGCTCGCAGGCCGTTGCGCAATCCGATCACGCAATGGCGCGCGGCGTTTCCCGAGCAGCTCGACACGCTGCTGGCGCGCGGTGAGAAATTCTTTCACCTCTACTCGTTCAATCTGATGCGGCAACTGGGCGCGAATTTCGAGTTCCTGTCGAAGTACCTGCTATGGCTCGCGAGCCAGGGCTTCGACATTCCGCCGCGGATTGCGGGCTCGGCGCAGACCATCGCCTCGGAATCGATGGTGATGCAGTTCCGCCTCGTGCGGGCCATGACACACGGCCGGCACGACCTGTGCAGCGACTGCTTCGACGTGCTCGAAGCGGCGTACGACAACACCTTGTCGCCGCTCGCCGCGCTCGTGTTTTGACGCGGCCCGCTCTCCGGAGTCCTCGTGCGCGCCTTGCCCACCGTCCCGCCTGACGTCATCCACGAGACCGGTGGTGAGCCGGGAACGGCGTACCTCTGCGAGCCCGGCGAGCCCGTGGAGGACAGCCTTATGGTCTGGCCACGCGCCCTCGATCAGGGCTGGCAATGCGTGAGCACGCCGGCCGGCGCGTGCGCGTCACCTGCCGCCTGGCCCGCCGAGGGCTGGCTGGCGGCTCAGGTTGCCCGGCACGGTTGCCGCCGCCTGGCGCGCCGCGGGCCGGCTCGATGCCGATCATCCGCCTGCGTTTGCCTTCGACGATTACCGGTACCGGCTAAGCCGCACCGGCAAGGGCGCGCAGCGGCTGCGCCTGCACGGTCTTGCAACGCTCGCGGAGGTGTGGCTGGGCGGTGTGAAGCGACTCGACTCCGAGTCGATGTTCGTCTCACACGACCTCGATATCGACCTGAACGGCACAGCCACGCTCGCGCTATGCTTTCGTTCGCTGGCGCCATTGCTCGCCGCACGCCGTTCGCGGGCACGCTGGCGGCCACGCCTCATTTCGCCACCGACCTTGCGCAACGTCCGCACTGCCCTGCTGGGACACATGCCTGGCTGGTGTCCGCCGCTCCAGGCCGCCGGTCCGTGGCGGCCTGTCGAACTGCCCGGCGATGCGCCCCTTGCATTCGATACGGTCGACCTGAGGCCCCGCGTCGAAGGTGATGACGGCGTGGTGTCGCTCACCCTCACCTTCGTTCACCCGCAAACCACTGCTCTGGCTGCAGCGCTGCATTGCGGCGTTGCCCGTTCGCCTATTTGGTGGCACGACGCGCGTACGCTCAAGGGTGAACTGCGGGTCCCGGATGCCGAACGCTGGTGGCCGCATACGCATGGCGCGCCCACGCTACATTCCGTCGCGCTTGAACTGGGCGGCGAGTCGTTCGAGCCTGGCCGCGGAGGCTTCAGAAGTCTGGAAGTCGATCACGGCGCAGACAGCGAGGGGTTCCCGTTGCGCGTGAACGGTTTCCCCGTCTTCTGCCGCGGAGCATGCTGGACGAGCGCCGACCTCGCGACGCTGGCCGGTACTCCCGAACAACTGGCGCACGCTTTCTCGCTGGCGCGTGACGCCGGAATGAACATGCTGCGCGTCGGCGGCACCATGGTTTACGGATCCGATGCGTTTTACACGCTTGCGGACCAGTATGGAATACTGATCTGGCAAGACTTTGCGTTTGCCAATTTCGACTACCCGAACGACGAGGCCTTCGTCGCGTCCGTCAGCCGCGAAGCCCGCCAGTTTCTGGCGCGCGCGCGGCGCTTTGCGACGCTGGCCGTCCTGTGCGGCGGCAGCGAGGTCGACCAACAGGCCGCCATGTTCGGTCTGCCGCCTTCGATGCGTGCACATGACGTTACGATCGCAACACTTCGCGATCCGGCAAACGGACGGACCTGGTCGCAAGCGTTCCATCTGGCCGAACGAAGCGCCGATGAACGCCACGACCCGGGCCTCACAGCGACGCTCGAAACAGCCGCTGGCGGCTGGCAACTGATCGTCGAGGCGACGCGCTTTACGCGTTTCGTTCGTATAGTGGACGCGCACTTTCGTGCTGCTGAAGACTGGTTCCATCTGCCGCCGAATTGTCCACGAACGATCCCGCTGGTGCCGTTTAACGCGGACGATACAGAAGCGGCACCCGAAGGCGAGATACGCGGAATCAATACTGGCACACCGGTTTTCTACGGCTGAATCCGCCGGCCACACCCGTTGTTCCGCCTCAACGCGCATACACCCTAGCTCTGCCAGGTTTCGGGCGGCGCTGCAGCGAACCCGATCCCGGCACGCCAAAAATGCCTTCCGTACGCCAACCCACGCAATCCGTGGAACACATCTGAATCAATTCTGAGTGATCCCGGACCGCGTCTCGAAGCGCCTGTCCAGCTAGCGTTTCAATCGGTAATTACCTTATCCCAAAACCGGCATGAGGTACGTTAACTTAATATAATCAATGACTTGTTGAAAACAACATTCAACGGGTGGAACACCCGACGCGCGAGAGGCGTTGTGCAAAATTGAAACAAAAACACATGTTTTGCCTCGTAACGCGGCATCGCGGCTTTCGTTGCGCCGCACCAGTCCTCACTTTCAACTGTCTTGGCACGGTCCTCGCTAAATGAGATTCGCATCACTAGCGCCGGCGCAGTCACCCCACACAAACGGCCGGCGCAAAGAGGCCATACGGGGCCCGCACTGCTTATCCATAGCCGCTCACCAGGCGGCAATACACCAGGGATGCAGTGACGGGTAAAAAAAATCAAGGGGCCGCGTCAGCGGCTTCGTGCGAGGACCGACCATGTTGACCCTTCAATCCGATCTGCACGGCAATCATTTGCTCGGTGCACTGCCATCCCATGAGTGGCAAGCCTTGGCTCCCCATCTCGAACTCGTTCATCTGCGCACCGAACAGCTTCTATGCGATTCGGGTCAACGCATCCATCACGTGTATTTTCCGACCACCGCGATCATCTCGATGTTGTCGACAATGGAAGACGGCAGCTCGGTCGAGATCGCTGCGGTGGGACGAGAAGGCATGACGGGCGTTCCGGTATTGACCGGCGGTGAAACCATGCCTAACCGCGTGCAGGTGCAAAGCGCCGGTTTCGCTTACCGCATGACAGCGCAGGCGCTCAGCCAGCAGTTCATGCGCTCCGATCTGCTGCGCCGCCTGATGATGCTCTACATGCATGCGCTGCTGACCCAGGTGGCACAGACCGCCGCGTGCAACCGCCATCATTCGCTGAACAAACAGCTGTGCCGCTGGCTGCTGATCGAGATCGATCGTGTCGCCACGAACGAGCTGACCGTCACGCAGCAACTGATCGCGGACATGCTCGGCGTACGCCGCGAGGGCATCACCGAAGCCGCGGGAAAGCTGCATGACGAAGGCCTGATCCATCACAGCCGCGGCCATATCAAGGTACTCGACCGCAAGGCGCTGGAATCGCGCGCATGCGAATGTTACGGCCTTGTGAAGCGTGAGTTCGACCGGCTGCTGCCGCGTCTGCATCAAGCCGAGACGGTGAGCTAGGCGGTAACGTTTGCCTTTCGTCAGGCGCCGCAGCGAAGCCGACATCGCGCCTGTCGAATTTTGACTTCAAGATCCTTGCTTCGCAGAGGGACGCCCCTGTCCCCGGACGCGGCCATCAGGCGAGTACCCGTTGCAGGAATGAACGTGTGACTGCCTGCTGGCCGCGATCGTCTTCGGCGTGCCGGGTCTTCGACCGGGTCCGAGCGTGTCCCTAAGCTACTTCGCAGCAAACATGAGTAACGGAAAGCCGCAAGTCACCGCACACACACCCGGCACCCCAAACAAGTTCAGCGTGCTAGCCAGCCAAGCCAGGGACGCAACGGGTGCGGCGTGTGTAGCCATCGTCATGATCGATGCCGCAGGCAACGGTGAATATAGTGTGGCGGGACCGCTTGAAGCGCAACTGCTCGTGCCGGATCTGCTTGAGCAGGTAGCGCGCGAGCTGCGCCCGCAAATGGCTCGTTCAGTCCAGTGACAGTCCCGGAAGTCACAAAACGCCGCTCCCGAGAAGCTGCACGACACGCGCATGGACAATGTGTCAGACAGCGTTCACCGCGTCCTTGAACCCTTTGCCAGCAGTGAACTTGACGGTCTTCGCTGCCGGGATGGTGATGGTCTCACCCGTCGACGGGTTACGGCCGCTACGCTCCGCACGTGCACCCGCCGAAAACGACCCGAAACCAATCAGCTGAACCGTGTCGCCGCGCGTCACGGCAGCGGTCACTGCCTCGGAATCTGAATTTTCCGCCTCAACTGTTTTATCAAATTCACACCACCCCTTCCGATAACCAACCGCACAAACAACCACATCCGCCCCTTGCTCGGAATTTTTATCTCCCTCAATATTATTCTTCCGACGATATTAAGTCTTAAGACAATATTCAAGTTCTTGTAAATCAAAACGTTAAACACAAGTGAAGAAACATGCCCCCTTGACATATATTTATTATATTTTTCAAAAAACACCAGACTTGGCTCACAACTAGTCAGCCCCGATATTCTATCGGCACCCCCACTCAAATAATACTCCACCAGAGGATCGTGCAAATATATGAATACGCAGCCAGCCATTTCAGCGTTAATGGCGAAATCCCAATCTTGATGACGACGCAAAGATCCATCGAAGCTAATTAACGGATACTGATGACGCCACATCATGATAGATGAAGTTTGAATATATCCTCCCTCCAATAAAATGAAGTCAAGCATCGATTGACCATCATATGGAGATCGGTTGCCCAGGATGCGTCGGCTTTCGTCGGTTAGCATCACGTTACTGAACAACACCTGCGCTTCATTCTCAGGAGGCTTGGGGCCGAACGCGGCGATGCATCGTTCGAGCTTGTTCGGGAGCCATCGGTCATCGGCGTCTAGAAAAGCAATCAGATCGCCGGTAGCTTCCTCAATGCCCCTGTTTCGACACCACGCCGCCCCACGATTCACGGTCTCGCGAATCAAGCGCAATGCAATCCCATCTCCGCAATGACTCGGCAATTCGAACTGAAACCCCGATGCATCATCTATAACAATAATTTCCCGCGGAACAACTGTTTGGCTAGATATTGATTCTATAGCCACCCAAAGCAAATCAAGGCTATTGTAGTGCGGAATTATCACACTAACACCATAGACATCGTCAAAATCACGCCGCATCCCACACCTCGAATCTAGATTTCGAGAAATTCCTCACACAAAGAACAAAATTATCCGATTTCACCTGGGAGGCCGTTTAATTACACATTCATTTCCAATATTTTACAAATCACATAATAAATACTGTCAAACCGCTTTCCATTACTGAGTTGCGACCGAGTTCTTCTCGAACATCATGGGGCTGACACAGTTCAATGCCGGATTCAGCCCTCATGTGCGGGTGCATCGACCAGCCCACCACCTGCCGTCTGAACGGGTCGGTGACGACGGCCAGGTACGCCCCGAAGGAAGTCCCCTTGGGGAAAAGCCAGCCTTCGGCCGTCGCCACGTAGGTGATGTCGCCCGTCTGCTGCGGTGAAGTTGCGCGCCAGCAGATTCGGCGCGACCGGCAAGCCATGATTCGAGTTCGTCGTCGCAATGTACCTGCGCCTGTTGGGGCCACGCACGCCGTGCAGCGCCACCGCATCAACAGGCGGCGCGATACGCCATGACGGATCGTAAGTCGGGTTCCCGGCACTGTTCGTGGGTTGCCCAACAATTCCGCATGAATTGCGATCGTCGGGTCGCGGGTGAAGGCTGATCAACGGAGCGCAGGTCGTGTCACCGCAGACGCACCTCTCGACGTCGTGCAACACGCCCTATGACGGATGCCGATACCGGACCAGCTGTACACGGCAGAGTTCAAGGAAGCCGCAGCGCAGCGAGTCAAGGACGGACAAGGCGTGAGCGCAGTGGCCCAAGAATTGGGCATGTCGCCGCAGAGGCTGCGCAACTGGCTGGTCGCAGGGGGCACGCCGCCCCCTGATGTTGATCCTGTAGAATCAGGAAGCCCCACCGCCAGTCGAATCCAGGCTTTCAATGTCCTCTTCTCTCCTTATACCGCCCTCTCCGCAAGAAGTGCATGTCTGGCAGTGGGATCTCGATGTCTGCCGTGGCGATTTTGATCGGTACTGGGAAATGCTATCGACGGAAGAGCGCGAGCGCGCCGACAGATTCCGCTTCGAACGGCATCGCCGTCGCTTCGTGGCAGGACGAGGCGAACTCAGGCGGCTCCTCAGCCGCTATCTCGGCTTATCACCGTGGGAGATCGCCCTTGGCTATGGTTCGGACGGCAAACCTTTCTGCACGATCCAGCCTCCTGGGTGGAGGATCTGCTTCAACCTCACCCACAGCGAGAATGCGGCGGCTCTCGCAATCTCGAGCGGTTTCGAGGTCGGCATCGACGTAGAACATGTCCGCCCGATCGAGGAGAGTGTGCCGCTCGAAGTATTCTCCACCCGGGAGCGCGCGGAATTCACCGCCTTGCCGGACGCAGAACGGCAAAAGGTCTTCTTTGAAAGCTGGGCGCGCAAAGAGGCCTGCTTGAAAGCTCTCGGCACCGGCTTTACCCTGCCACCGGCCCATTTCGAGTTCGATCTTTCCATCCGCGGCGACACGACACCCCGCTTCGTCGGCGGCGATGCGGAGGAAGCGACGCATTGGCGCATTTGCGCCCTGTCATCCAGTCCGACCTGCGCGGGAGCGGTGGCGGCCCGCCGCACAGACTGGTCGATTGTCAAAATGAATTGACGGACGGCGTCTGCATCAGAGAAATGGCCCGCCCGGCGAGAAACCGGGACGGGCGAATTCTCACGCAATGCTGGAACAAACCTGGCCACGCCTTCCGGATTACACCAATGAAACTCCTGAGACCGGCAACGCTTCCTGGCGCTTCAAACACCGCGCATGACGCCCTGCGAAGGCGCCTCAATAACCTGCAATCGGCGTGCAAAATCGTACGCCTTCGGCGTGGGCCGCCTTATTGAGTGAAGGTTTATGACGAAGCATGCGGCTTTAAGGCTGGCCTTAAGGTCGGTTATGCGAATTGAAGTGCAAGTTGTCAATTATCGACGCCCGTCCGATGAGTGACAGAAGGCCTGAATTAAGTGTCCGTTTGACTTCCTCCTCGCCCTAAAGGGACGAGGATTCCAGGGCGACTAAGCCGCCTTGAGCAACGTTTTGTCGTTGCGATTTTCAGCGTCGACCCAGCGCTGCTTGTTCCAGCGCAGGGTGTCAGGCCGTACGGTGGTCTTCACCGCGTCCCAGCTTGTTCCGGGATGATTGAATGCGAGAATGTTGCGACTGCCGGCCTGGTCCGAATGGATGGTCGTGTCGCATGTCCGGCAGGTCAGGATGTGACGTGGCTTGCGTGTCACCTTCTTCGAGGCGCAGGACGTCACCGCACAGGTGCTTGACGAACCTCGCTCACCCACGCGCTTCACCATGATGCCCTGCCGCTCGAGCGCGGCCTGCAGGATCCGGCTCGACGCATCGAAGCCCCAGAAGTTGTGTATCCGTGCGGCCCACTTCTTCGAATACACGCGGCCCTCACGGATACCCTTGGGCCAGCCGATATACACGGTGCCGACACACTGGCGCCGGCAGGTCGTGGCGATTTCACGCGCAATGGCCTGCCACGCGTGGCGCCAGCGCGCCGCGCGCATTGCATGGAGCTGGGACAGCTGGCGCGAGGACTTCCGGCCCCGTCCCGCCAGCTCCTGCATGTGCTGTGCAATCCGCCGGCCCCAGTAATCCCAGTCCTTGAGCATCTCACGGGCCACGAAATGCCGGGCCTGCCCGACGCCTTCGATGGAAAGA
>DASZIR010000110.1:0-19644 GCA_035948995.1 Paraburkholderia sp.
CCAACTCGCCCCGTTCTATGACCTGGTGAGCACCGTCGTCTACAACACGCCGACCTTCAGCGAGGCAAGAGAGCGCTGGCCCGCGTGCGAGCTGACCATGCCTATCGGCAACGCAAAGTACTTCGCCGACGTCCGCCGTGCAGATGTTCTTGCGTTCGCCGAGCAATTGGGTATGCGAAAACCCGGCGCCCAGAAAGAGCTGGACCGCTTAATGAGTGGGCTGAATGACAAGGTTGCCAGGGTGCGAGATCAAGTCAACCAGATCGCCGTGCCGCTGGCTGGCGAAGTCCGGTTGCTGGACTCGATTACGCGAATGCCTGTCGTTGAAATGAGCCGGGCGCTCGCCTGAAGGGTTCGACGCGTCGCCAAGCCTCGCTTCCCACCTGGAGTTACTGCCAGGTTGAGTCTATCCTTGTCTCACCCATTGCTGTCAGCAGCCCCAATGAGGCAGGTTCAGCTCATCGGGAGCACGAGCCCAAAACGCTCCCGGCCGTGTGAACGATTGCCGCCAGCCGCTGTCCAGCAAGGGAAACCCAAAAAGGAGAAAACCAAATGACAGTATCCATCTCGCGGCGCGCTCTCATGCTGTTCACCGGCCTCGCTCTCGCGGGCACAATGACCTTGGCCCAGGCCGCGCCGGTCGCATTTACCGTGCCACTTACCGGTGCCCAGCAGGTGCCGCCGGTCCAGACCCCGGGCAGTGGCACAGCCAACCTCACCTACGACGCCAGCACACGGGTCGTCACCTGGAATATCACCTTCAGCGGTTTGCCGAGCCAGGCCACCATGGCGCATTTCCACGGCCCTGCTCCGGCTGGCAAAAACGCGGGAGTGAAGGTCTGGCTCTCGCAGAAAGGCACCATGGTGATGACCAGCCCGATCAGCGGTCAGGCCACGTTATCTCCCGAGGACGCCCAGGCGTTCCAGTCCGGTGACATGTACATCAATGTTCACACGAAGGACAATCCGGACGGCGAGATCCGCGGGCAGGTGTTGCCGCCGAAGGGCAACTGACGCCGCGCCTGAAGATAAGGCCAATGAGAAGCTCAGAGATAAGTCGCGAGCAGCATCACCGCGGCTGCGCCGACGCCGAGCAGAAGTAGCGCGAGCAGCGCTGACCTCTGCCGCGGCGCGGCCATGTACGCTGGCAACGGCTTGTAGCCAGTCAGCATGGGACGCAGCAGGTTATGTCCCTTCACCGCCGCGTAGAGCGCAATCACCAGCACGTGCAGTGCCACCGCCGCCAGCAGTACATCCCACACGAGGCCGTGCAGCGTTGAGATTGCGTTGGCAGCCCAAGCCGGCACCCATACGCTCAATGGCCCTTCGTCCGCGATATCGTTGTTGACGTAGAGCCCGCTCAGCGTCTCAAGCAGCAGCAAGGCGAGCAGCAGCAGGACCATCCAGCCGCCCGCCGCATTGTGGCCCAATTGCAGATCCGGCTCGCGGCGAAACAGGTGGCGCAAATGACGCCATGCCGCCGCGGGTGACGCCACAAAACTCCGGAAGCGCGCGGTCTCGCTACCGAAGCAGCCCCACAACAAGCGGAAAATGATCAACGCGAGCAACGCCTCGCCGGCCCGGACGTGCCAGTCGATCCAGTTCAGCTTCAAGGTCACATAGGCGGCCGTCACCAGCAAGACCACCAGCCAGTGAAACAGACGCAGCGGCGCGTCCCAGACGAGCACCGGGCGTCGCTCGGGTTGTGCCGGCGGCCTGACCGGTTCGTGAGCATCCATACGGCGCACCCTCCTACGCGGGCTTCCAGACTAGAACAGGTAGAGGCCCGCCACGAATACCACGCCCGAGAACAGCAGCGCGGTGACGCAGTAACCCATGATGTCCCGCACGCCAAGACCCGCGATGGCCAGGGCCGGCAGCGCCCAGAAAGGTTGCGCCATGTTGGTCCAGGCCTCGCCGTATGCGATCGCCATGGCCGATTTGCCCAGGTCCGCATGCAGCGCCTGCGCCGCCGGCATCACGAACGGCCCCTGCACCACCCAGTGGCCGCCGCCGCTCGGCACGGCGAAATTGATGACCGCCGAACTGAGGAACGCCAGCAGCGGGAACGTGTGCACGTTGGCAATATCCACGAACCACCGCGTAATCACGCCGGCAAGGCCCGAATGATCCATCAGCGCCTGGATGCCGGCGTAGAACGGAAACTGGATCATGATGCCGGCGGTGCCCTTCGCTGCCACGCCCACCGCCCGCGCGTAGGCCATCGGCGTCTTGTGCAGCACCATGCCGGCCGCGAGAAACAGGAGGTTCACGGTATCGATATCGAGCACGAATCCCTTCTGAACGGTGCGCACGCCCAGATACACGACGCAGACCAGCGCGACCAGCATCGCCAGCACGCGGCTTTCCTCGAGGCGTTCTGCGAACGTAGCATTCGCCGGCAGTGTCCGTTCCACCGAAGGCGGTTCTTCGAGTAGCGCCGGGTCCACGGACACCACGTCCTCCGGCTTCGGCATCATCAGCCTCGCGAGAATCGGCAGCAGTACGATCAGGCCAAACGTGATGAACGCGTTGTAGCCGGTGAAGATCGTGTGCGAAACCGGAATCAGCCCGATGGTCTTCTCCATCGGATTACCCCTGGTAGCCGCAACCAGCGGAACCGAGCCGGACAGTCCGCCATGCCAGGTCAGAAAGCCCATATACGCGCACGCCACCAGCAGCCGGTAATCGGTGCCTTTGACACGCCGTGCCACTTCGCGCGCCAGCATCGCGCCCAGCACGAGGCCGAACCCCCAGTTGATCGCACAGGCAACAGCGCCGCAAAACGCCACCAGCATGACGGCTTGACCCGGTGTGCGGGCCGAACTCGCCAACGCCACCAGCAAGCGCTTCACCGGTCCGGAACTGGCCAGCGCGTGGCCCGTCACCAGAATCATGGCCATCTGCATCGAGAAGGCCAGCAGATTCCAGAAGCCGGCGCCCCAGTACGTCACCAGCTCCGACGGTGCCTTCGGGGTCAGGCCGAAGGCCAGCACAAACGTCGCAATGGTCAGGAAAATCGCAAAGATTAAGGGATCAGGCAGGACGCGATGCACCACCTGCGTGAAAAAGCGCGAGATACGCTGGATCAACTTGTCTACTCCTCGTCACCCATGATTTTTCTAGCGGGCAGCCCGGTTTTGCCGGTTCTTTTTTACCCACTAGTCCGGCCGCGATTCTTGCACAAAACCGGAGGTTGCTCTCTCGAGGCGGGCAACCCCCACGCGCGCCGGTTTCACGGCAATCAGACCGCGGCGTCCGACACCTCCGGCAATCTGAGCAGGTCCAGAAAGGCCCGGGCGACGGGCGTGAGCGGCTCGCCTTCGCTGCCCTTGAAGACCGCCGCGAGTTCCCAGCACGGTTCTTCGGCCTCGCGCAGCGTGGCCATCGCGACCGGCGCGCCGCGCGTGTCGCGAACCCGCGCGGCGGCGACCGATTCCGGCACCATCGTAATCGCCAGACCCTGCGCGGCCAGTTCGAGCAGCATCGGCATGTCGTTGACTTCGAAGCCGGTCCGGCGCTGCAAGCCCGCTGCCGCAAAGCTTCGGTCGACGAGCCGCCGCACGCCCCAGTCCGGGCGCAAATCGGCGAACGTTTCTTCGCTCAGATCGGCCAGCGAGAGCTCGCTTTTGCCCGCAAGCCGGTGATGCTTCGCGCACACCATCACCATGCCTTCGCACGCGAACATGCGAAATCCCAGATCGTCGGGCGCCGGAATAGCCGGCTGGGTGAACGCGATGTCGATGCGCCCTTCCCTGACGTCGTCGATCAACGCGCGCGAGCCGTCGAGGGTCAGCTCGATATCGATGCCGCCGAAGGCGGCCCGAAACTGCCCCAGCGACGCAGGCAAATCGATGAAAGGCGCAAGGCCATGGATCGCGCCGATGCTGAGCCGCCCGCGCGCCAGCCCGTGAACCTGCGTCACCGCATTGCGGGCATCGCGCGCGGCCGCCAGCACGCGGCGCGCCTCGTCGAACAGCACCTCGCCGGCCGGCGTCAACGCGACGCGCCGCGTGCTGCGGATAAATAACGGTCCGCCCAGGTCGTCCTCAAGCGCACGAATCGACGCCGACAAGCCGGACTGGACGAGGTTCAGCCGCCGCGACGCGCGTGTGAAATGTCGCTCTTCGGCGACCGCCATGAAATGTTCGAGTTGCTTCAGGTCCACGTTACCCCCTCTCCCGGCTCTAAAACGCCATTAAGCACTGACAGCGCTTAATTTAAGCATATATTTCCGTTGGAATGATAAGTGAATCTCCGATATCGTCCAGTCATCGAGCGCGTCATGTGCAGAAACAACCGGCGTGGCTTGCCTGCGCAGGCGGCTTCGAAACGACCGCACGCCGGTCCTGCGTCCTGAGCATCATTCATCGGAGATTGCTTCATCATGGAATATCGTCAACTCGGCCGGTCGGGCCTCAAGGTGTCCACCATCACGCTCGGCACCATGACAATGGGCGGCAAGGGCAAATTCGCCTTCGTCGGCGAAGTCGGTCTCGACGATGCGCGCCGCCAGATCGATATGTGCATCGACGCGGGCGTCAACCTGATCGACACCGCTGACGTCTATTCGAACGGCGCCTCGGAAGAAATCGTCGGTGCGGCGCTCGGCGGCAAACGCAAGGGTGGCGTGCTGATCGCGTCGAAGGCGCGCTTTTCGATGGGCGACGGCCCGAACGACCGGGGCCTGTCGCGGCATCATCTGATCGAGGCGTGCGAGGCCAGCCTGCGGCGTCTGAAGACCGACGTGATCGACCTTTACCAGGTGCATGAGTGGGACGGGCTCACGCCGCTCGAAGAGACGCTCGAGGCGCTCGACCTGCTCGTCCGCCAGGGCAAGATCCGCTATGTTGGCTGCTCGAACTACTCGGGCTGGCATCTGATGAAAGCGCTGCACGTGAGCGAGCGCGATCGCCTGCCGCGCTTCGTGAGCCAGCAGATCCACTACACGCTCGAAGCGCGCGAGGCGGAATACGAACTCGCGCCGATCGGGCTCGATCAGGGAATCGGCATGCTGGTGTGGAGTCCGCTCGCGGGCGGGTTGCTGTCCGGCAAGCACCGCCGTGACACCACGCCCGAAGGCACGCGGCAACTCGCCGGCTGGACCGAGCCGCCGATTCGCGACGCAGAAAGGCTGTGGTCGATCGTCGACGAGCTCGTCGAGATCGCCGGCGAGCTCGATGTTTCCGCTGCACGGGTCGCGCTGGCGTGGACGCTCGGACGGCCTGCGGTCACTTCGGTGATCATCGGCGGGCGCAACGAGGCGCAACTGCGCGACAACCTCGGCGCAGCGAACCTTACCTTGAGCGCCGAACAACGCGCGAGGCTCGACAAGGTGAGCGCCCCGCCGCTGCTCTACCCTTACTGGCACCAGGTGCAAACCGCAAGCGACCGGCTTGGCGTAGCCGATCTGTCGTTACTGGGGCCGCATCTGAAGTAGGCATAAGCCGAGAGCGGCCGCCAGTTTCGGATCGCGGTCCAACTGGCGAGCCGCTACCCTTTACCCATCACAGGGACCCGACGTGCGAGCGCCGGTAGTGAATCTGAGCGGGAACCTGCAATGACTCAGGACTCGCGTTGCCCTCAAGCATCGAGAACACGCAACGCAAGCTGTGTTCGGCCAGTTGCCGGCTGTCCTGCACGATCGCGTCGATGGCGAGCGGCAGGCAGTCGAGCAACTGGTGATCGTCGAACGTCATCAGCCGGCCGGGCGCCTGGGCGAGTTTGTGCGCTTCGTTCATGAACGACAGCACGCCTTCGAGCAAGGTGATCGACCCGGCAAACAGCGCCTGCGGATAGCGCTTGTGCGTGGCGAACCAGGCCTGCATCAGAGCGTGCCCCGATGCGCGCTGGTAGTCGCGCTGATGCACCCAGTCTTTCTTCTCGGTCAAGCCGTGCGCCTCCAGGGCCAGGCGGTAACCGGCCAGCCGGTCGCGGCTCGCCGAGAGCTCCGGCTGGCCGCCGAAGTACACCACCTCGCGCGCGCCCTGCTCCAGCGCGTCGCCGACCAGCGTGGCCACTATTCCGGTTGCGTCGGTCACCACATACGGAATATCGCTCTGCTCGACCCTGCGGTCGGCAAACACGAGCGGCAGGCGCTTCACCCACTTCTCATAGCGCTTCGGATCGGCGGTGCAAGGCACCACCACCACGCCGTCGACCTGGTGCGAGACGAGGTGGGTGATGCCCTCGGTTTCGCGTACCGGATCTTCGTCGCTGGTCACGATGACGAGTTGGTACCCGTACTGTTCCCGGCATTGCCACTCCATGGCCTGTGCGAGCGCCGAATGCGCGGAGTTGGTGAGATCCGGAATCACGAGGCCTATCGTATTGCTGCGCCGCGAGCGTAGTGCGCGCGCCGATTGCGACGGCGTGAAATGGTTTTCCTTCGCGACTTGCAGGACGCGCTCGACGGTGGCGGCAGAGATGCGATAGCGCACGGCATAGCCGTTCAGCACCATGCTCGCGGTGGTGCGCGAAACGTTCGCCAGACGGGCGATGTCGTCAATGGTCAGACGCTCGAACTGGGTCACGCTGGCTTCCTCGCGGCAAGATGTCGACGCCCTCGATCACGAAAGCCTTGCAGCGGCCGCTGCGGCGTCATGGCCTCGAACAGCGCGCCATGCGCCCAAAAAGGTCGTGAAGAAAACGCCGCCACGCCGGTTGACACCGGGTGGCGGCCTGCACTGCGTCGACGTTGATATCAGTGCCAGATGGTACTACGGGCGCGGACGCCTGAAAACTTACTGTTTGTAGAGGTTCAGCGGGACCGGGATGAACTTGTCCACAGCCTGGCCGTCAACCAGCTTCTTTGCGGTCTGCACGCCGTACTGGCCGATCAGTTCCGGCTGTTGCTGCACCGTGGCGGCCATGGTGCCGGCCTTGACCGCGGCGATGGCATCGTCGGTGGCGTCGAAGCCTACCACGGCCACGTTCTTCAGGCCCGCAGCCTGCAGCGCCTTCACTGCGCCGAGCGCCATTTCGTCGTTCTGGGCGAACACGCCCTGGATGTCCTTGTTGCTCTGGATGATGTTTTCCATCACCGACAAGCCCTTGGCCCGATCGAAGTCAGCCGGCTGCTTCGTGACGATCTTCACGCCGCCTTTGGCGTCGACTTGCGTATCGAAACCCGCGCCGCGTTCATTCGCCGCGGACGAGCCCGGAATGCCCTGCAGCTCGACCACATTGCCCTTGCCACCCAGCTTGTCGACGAGGAAGTCGGCCGCCATCTTGCCGCCGGCCTTGTTATCCGAGGCGATGTGCGAGCTGACCTCGGCGCCGTTCACGCTGCGATCGAGCGAGACGACCTTGATGCCCTTACTGGTCGCTTCCTTGACGACGTTGGCGACCGCAGACGAATCGGTCGGGTTGATCAGGATCACGCTGACCTTCTTCTGGATCAGGTCTTCCACGCTCGCCTGCTGTTTGGCAGGATCGTTCTGCGCGTCCACGGTAATCAGCGTCACGCCGTCCTTCTTCGCCTCGTCTTCCGCGCCCTTGCGCAGCGAGACGAAGAACGGATTGTTGAGCGTCGAGATCGACAGGCCTACCGAGACCGCGCCACCGGCCGCCGGTGCGGAGGCGTCGCTCGCGCCCGCCGCAGCGGTGGTTTCCGGGCCCTGCTTCGAGCAGGCGGCAAGGCCCACCAGCAGCAATGCGGCGACGAGCGGCGAAATAATCTTTTTCATTGTCTTCCTCCTGATTCCGTGTGTGTAGAGTGTGATGTGCATCGGTTAGTGGTACTACGCGGTGTGATCCGCTTCCGGGTAAAAAACCTGTGTACGGCGGCCCGGCGCTTCGCATCGAGGATGCAAAGCATGCGCGGCCCACCGCAAGCCATGCGC
Source organism: Paraburkholderia sp. (assembly GCA_035948995.1). Lineage (GTDB taxonomy): Bacteria > Pseudomonadota > Gammaproteobacteria > Burkholderiales > Burkholderiaceae > Paraburkholderia. The sequence goes on from DASZIR010000110.1 coordinate 7,845, forward strand.
TACTTCTTGTTGCCCCGGTCGATCAGCACGGCGAGCAGGATGACGCCGCCCTTGATGACTTGCTGGTAGAACGACGAGACGTCCATCAGGTTCAGGCCGTTGTTCAACACGCCGATCAGCAGCGCCCCCACCAGCGTGCCGAAAATCCAGCCGCGGCCGCCCGTCAGGCTGGTGCCGCCCAGCACGACCGCCGCGATGGCGTCGAGCTCGTAGCCGGTGCCGGCGGTCGGTTGTGCGGAATTCAGACGCGAGGTCAGCACTACGCCGGCAATCGCCGCCATCACGCCGGAGATCGTGTACACGTATAGCTGGATCCGATCCACCTTGACGCCGGACAGCTTCGCCGACTCGGCATTGCCGCCCGTGGCATAAACGTGCCGGCCGAATACCGACTTCTTCAGCACGAACCAGAAGATGCCGAACATGATCAGCATCAGCACGACCGGAATCGGCACCAGCCGCGCGACATAGCCGCCGCCCAGCATCGAGAAAAAATCGCTGTTGAAGCTGCTGATCGGGCTGCCGTTCGATACCACCAGCGCGAGACCGCGCAGCACGGTCATCGAGCCGAGCGTGGCGATGAACGGCGCAACCTTGCCTTTGCTGATGACGAGGCCATTGGCGAGGCCCATCACACCGCCGGCGAGAATGCCGGCCAGCGTCGCCAGCACCGGCGAGGTGCCGCTTTGCATCAGGCTGGCGATGATCACGGACGACAGCGCCAGCACCGAACCGGCCGACAGATCGATGCCGCCCAGCAGGATCACGAGCGTCATGCCGAACGCAATCAGTGCATTGATCGACGCCTGGCGCATCACGTTGAGCAGGTTGTCGAGCGTCAGGAAGTCCGGGCTGATGATGGACAGCCCCACCGCCACGATCAGCAGCGCGATGAACGGCCCGAGCTTTTGCAGCGTGGCCCTGGTAGTGGGTGTCATGGTCAATTGCGCCATCTCGTCTCTCGCTCGGGTCTCGCCCGGGTTTCGCCCGGTTTTCGATATCTGCGGCACAGGCCGCTGCCGGATTGGTTGAACAGTTGCGTTGCGTTTCGCTGTGTCGCCGCACTGCCGCTCAGGCGGCCGCAGCCGTTGCCGCTGTCGTGTTGCCACCGCCGGTGGCGGCGGTCATGATCATTTCCTGAGTGGCGCCGGCTGCGTCGAAGATGCCGTTCTGCTTGCCCTGATGCATGACCAGAATGCGATCGCTCATCGCCAGCACTTCCGGCAACTCCGACGACACCATCACGATCGCCACGCCCTGCGCGGCGAGCTGATTGATGATGGTGTAGATCTCGGCCTTGCCGCCGACATCGACGCCGCGCGTCGGCTCATCGAGCAGCAGCACCTTGGGCGGCGCTGCGAGCCACTTGGCGAACACCACCTTCTGCTGGTTGCCGCCGGAGAGCGACTTCACATCCAGTTCGGCATCGCGCGTGCGGATGCGCAACTGCTTGATCAACTGCGCCACCGCCGCGCGTTCGGCGGCGTCGTTCACCACGCCAAAGCGCGCATAGCTGTCCAGATGGACCAGCGTGGCGTTTTCGCGCACCGACATGCCGAGCACGAGGCCCTGGCTCTTGCGGTCTTCGGTGACAAAACCGATGCCGGCAGCGATGGCGCCGGACGCATCGCGAATGCCGAGCGTGCGGCCGTCCAGCGAGACTGAGCCCGCCGTCCTGCGATTCGCGCCGAAAATCGTCCTGAGGATTTCGCTGCGGCCGGCACCCATCAGACCGGCGATGCCGAGTACTTCACCGGCGCGCACATCGAATGAAATACCGGAGACATTGCCGTCGTCGGCGAGACCGCAAACCTGAAAGCGCACCTCGCCCGGTGTATGCGTACGTTTGGGAAAGCGCTCGCCCAGTTCGCGCCCCACCATCAGGCGCACGACTTCGTCAAAGCTCGTGTCCCTGACCGCGCGTTCGCCGACGAACTTGCCGTCGCGCAGCACGCTGACCTTGTCGCAGATGCGAAAGATTTCTTCCATACGGTGCGAGACGTACACCAGCGCCACACCACGCGCTTTCAGCGCCAGCATGATCTCGAACAGCGTCTCGATCTCGCGGTGCGTGAGCGCGGCGGTCGGCTCGTCCATCACCAGCACGCGGGCATCGAGCGAGAGCGCTTTGGCAATCTCCACCAGCTGCTGCTGGCCGATCGACAACCGCCCCGCCTCCGTCTGCGGCTCGATGCGCTGCGCGCCGACCATGTCGAGCCACTTGCGCGACTGCTTGCGCATGGCGGCGGAGTCGACCACGCCAAAGCGGCTCGGCTCGCGGCCGAGAAACAGGTTCTCCATCACCGACAACTGCGGAATCAGGTTCAATTCCTGGTGGATGATGGCAATACCGCCGCGTTCGGCATCCACCGTGTTGCGGATCTGCACGGCCTTGCCGTCGATCAGGATCTCGCCGGCATCGGCCTGGTAGACACCGCTCAGGATCTTCACTAGCGTCGACTTGCCGGCGCCGTTTTCACCCATCAACGCATGAATCTCGCCCGCGCCGATTTTGAATTCGACGCCTTCGAGCACGCGCACCGGACCAAACGCCTTGCCGATGCCCCGCATGGTCACTTGCATGACACGCCTCTCTCAGGAAAACGCCGGGGCGCTCAAAATATCACGCCCGAATGCAGGATCACATTCGCGTACGGACTGCATTCGCCCGTGCGAATCACCGCTTTGGCACGCTGGCAGAGGCGTTTGAATTCCTCATGGGGCACGTGATCGACGGCGATTTGCGCGGTGGACAGTTGCGTCGTGCGCGCAGCGACGGCGGCGTTTTGCGTCAGGCTTTCGCTTGCAAACACCGCGCGCTCCGCCTTGAAATCGGCAAGCACGCTATCGAGCACATCGAAGAAGCCGGGTACGCCCAGCGTGAGCGAGACGTCGATGCATTCGACGCCATCGGGAACCGGCAGGCCGCAGTCGGCAATCACGAGGCTGTCGGTATGGCCCATGCCGGCCAGCACGCGGGCGATGTCGCGATTCAGATGTCCGAGCTTCTTCATGCTTGAGCCTTCAGAAACTGTTCCAGTTCGGCGAGCGTGGGCATGCCGCCCTGCGCGCCCGCCCGGGTCACCGACAAGGCGCCCGCCGCATTGGCGCGCCGCACGGCTTCGCCGATACCGAGGTGCCAGAACGCTACCAGCGCGCCGTTAAAAGTGTCGCCTGCGCCGGTGGTGTCCACAGCGTCGACGCTGAAACCGGCCTGATGGACCAGCCCGCCGTCGCTGTTGGTGTAATAGGCGCCATCCTTGCCGTGCGTCATCGCGATGCGGCCCGGCATGCGCTTGAGAACCCCGGCCCAGTCCTCGCCCGCCGTCTGCAGCGCAGCGGCCAGCTCATGTTCATTGGGCGTGAGCAGCGTGGTGAGCGCGATCAGTTCATCGGAAAGCGCAACCGCGGGAGCCGGGTTCAGGAAGAACGGCTTGCCGATTTGCCGGGCGAGCCGCGCCGCGTGCAGAACCGTTGCGAGCGGCACCTCCAGTTGCGCGAGCACGACGTCGGCATGCGCAAACGCCTCATGTGCGCGATCGACATCGACTGGCGAGAGCTCATGGTTTGCGCCCGGCACCACCACGATGGCGTTGTCGCCACCCGACAGCGTGATCGACGCAATGCCGGTTGCCTCTCGTCCCGTCGAGACCCAGCGCATGTCGATCCCTTCACGCTCGAGCGTCGCTTTCATCTGCTCGCCGAACGCATCGGCGCCGACGCAGCCGAGCATCGTGACCTCGGCGCCAAGACGCGCCGCGGCCACCGCCTGGTTCGCACCCTTGCCGCCCGGATTGGTCGAGAACCGCGTGCCGAACAGCGTTTCGCCCAGACGGGGAAACGTATCGGTTGCGACCACCATGTCCATGTTGATGCTGCCCACCACTACGACGCGCGTCATACCGCTCCTTCTGACTGCTCGACCCGCACCGCGGTGCATGGTTAATTTTTATCGTGCTAAAACGTAATCAGCTTTCGAACGGATTTATACCAGAACCATCCCTCAGACGGAAGAGACCCCAGGGTATAACCCGATATGAGCGGTGAGTGCCTAGCTGCGCCGCTCTGCGCGACGCTGTGGAATCAGGACGGGCAAGCGCAACAGGAAGCCGGTGAAGAGCCGCAGATGCATGGAAGCCAGCAGCAGGTTGTCGCGCAGATAGTTGAAATGCGACACGCCGCCTTCGTCGGCCCGGAAATAGCGCACAGGCGCTTCGAGGTTAATGGGCCGCACGCCTTCCCAGCACAGACGCACGGCCGCTTCCGGATCGAAATCGAAGCGGCGCATCCACCTGCGTTGGTGCATCAGCTTGCGCAGCGGCGCGATCGGGTACACACGAAACCCGTACAGGGAATCGCCGATGCCGGCCCACAAGGTTTCCAGGTGAGTCAAACCGTTCGACAGACGCCGCCAGTAGACGCGCAAGAGCGGCGCCTTCCTGTCGAACCTCGGCCGGCCGAGCACCATCGCGCCGGGTTGCGCCTGCGAGGCGGCCATAAACTCGCCAATCAGATAGGCCGGATGCTGGCCATCGGAATCCATGGTCAGGACATGCGTGAAGCCGAGCGTGGCAGCTTCGTCGAGCCCCGTGAGCACGGCGGCGCCCTTGCCGTGGTTGTGCGGCAGCACGATCACGCGCAGCCCAGCGTCGTGCCGCGCCATCGCGAGCAGGCGCTCGGTGCTGCCGTCCGTGCTGCCGTCCACGACGACCCATACAGGGTTCCAGTTTTCGCGCGCGCTACGAACCGTTTCGTCGACTTTTTCGCCGGGGTTGTAGCTCGGAATCAGAACCAGATGAGTGGACGATGGACTGGGCGTGGGCATGGAAAAACAGCGTGTTCAATTAGGTTTTTATGATCTGCGAGCGTCTAGCGGGCAACGCGCTCTACGAGCTCAACGACGCCACACCGAGAGAATGCCGCCAGGCAGGCGCGCATCGCGGACGAGGTCATCCCGAATGATGACCCAGGCGAAGTGACCCAGGCGAAGGCCCCGGATCCATGACGCTGACGCCCGGCAGATCATGGCTGCACCCCACGCGCGGGCGGCCGGCCTGCGGCCCCGGCGCGACCCGCTAACGGATGCGATGCGCCGCAACGTAGGCGGCCAGCGCGCCAAGCGAGGCGAATATCTTCTCGTTGTCAGGATTATCTGAACGTAGTTCGAAGCCGTACTTCTTCGAAATCAGCAAGGCGATTTCGAGAATATCGATCGAGTCGAGCCCGAGCCCTTCGCCGTAGAGCGGGGTATCGGGTGTGAGCGTGTCGGGTTGCACGTCTTCGAGATTCAGTTCGCCGACGATCAGCGTGGCGAGCTCTTCTTCCAGTTTATTCATTGCCTTGTACGCCGGGACCACTGCCGATGGGTGAGTGCGAAGAGGCCGGCATCCAGCCCCCGCGGACGGCGCCCGGGCGCAGCCTTCCACCCCGCCGGACCGGCAGTCTGCCCGCTTTATATGAGATTGTAAGTCTGGGGGCGATTCTAGACGAACGGGTCGCGACTCGTATACCAGGAAAGGGTTACACGACGTTTAGCCGCCGCCCGCCCGACAAACAAGAGACGGTAAGGCGAAAGCCCCTTGGCGCTGGCGCGGCACCGGTACGCTAGAATTGCGCCCACTGCGCGCAGCGTGCGCGGTCACACAAACAGTTACAAACCCGGGTGCGAACCCATCGCGCACGGACAGGTCTTTAATCGGGGTTCCGTTGCGGAACGCAAAATGCGTGGCCGGATGCACCGTCGCAGACGCGTGGCGCCCCATTCATGTGATGAAAGACCCCGTTAGGATCTCGACGAACCGCCGCGCGAACCGGCTCTGAAATACCCCACTTATGCAGCGTATTGTCCTTATTCCAGCCTTGTTGTGCGGGGCCGCCATCCGGGCGCCCGCGCACGATCGCACTGCCGGCCCCAAACCGCCCCGCGGCGCGGGGCGCTCCGGTTTCGCAGGGATGACGTCATGGGATCGCTAAAGCGTATCGCGCGTGGCGCGGTCACCGTCGGCGCCATCGCGGCCTGCCAGATCGGCACGCACTACGCGGCCAGCACGCCGGGTGCGCAAGGCTTCGGCCTCGTCTTCGTTCTCGCCCCGCTGCTGGCCATTGCGCTGGCCGCGGCCGCCCGCGCGCCGCAGCGCGCCTGGCTGGTGCCGCTGTGGGTGACCGTCTGCGCCGGGTTGTGGCTTGCGCGCGCGCCGCTCATCCGTCACTTCGACTGGGGCGCCTATCTCGAACACCTGAGCTTCAACCTCATCATGGCCTTTGTGTTCGGCCGCACCCTCGTGGCAGGCCGCCGGCCGCTGTGCACGCAGTTCGCCACAGTGGTCCACGGCACGCTGACGCAGGCGGTGGCAGATTACACACGGCAGCTTACCGTCGCGTGGACGGTGTTCTTTCTGATGATTGCCGGCGTGTCGACGCTGCTGTTTGCGACGTCGTCAGTGGTTGTGTGGTCAACCTTCGCGAACTACATGGCGCTGCCGCTCGCGGCCATCATGTTTGTCGGCGAGCATGCGTGGCGGCGCGTCGCGCTTCCCAACGTGCAGCGCCCCAGCATGTTCGCCGCCGCCCGCGCGTACCGGCATACCATGCACGGCCGCGCCGAACGGGCACAATGAAGCCGGAATCAACGCCCGCGGCGCAGGACTGGTCTGTCGCGCGGACCAACAGTAACCGAGTCGTTCCCTTGACTGACGCCATGCCGAGCTTTCCTCTGCTGTTCCACCCGTCGCCCGGTCAGACGATTGCCTGGCGCGACGGCACGCCGGTCTCTGTACGCGAATTTCTCGCCGACGTGGCGCGCCTCGCAAAGGCGCTGCCGGCCGGCGGCCACGTGTTCAACATGTGCACCGACCGCTACCGTTTCGCGGTGGGCCTGTGCGCAACGCTGGTGGCTGGCAAGATCAGCTTGCTGCCTTCGGCACACACGCCCGAAGCGGTCCGTCAACTGACGGCGTTTGCGCCCGACACCTTCTGCCTGCACGACTGCGCCGACTGCAACGTCGAGCTGCCGCGTTTCCGCTATCCCGAGTCCCGTTCGGCTGACGGGCATTGCAGCGCCGCCGCTGCTGCCGATATCGCCGTGCCGCAGATCGATCCCGCGCAGGTGATGGCCTATCTGTTCACCTCCGGTTCGACCGGCGTGCCGGTGCCGCACGGCAAGAAATGGGGCTTGCTGGTCAAGTGCCTGCGCACCTCGGCAGCGCGCCTCGGTTTGCTGGAAATGGGCGCCTGCACGCTGGTCGGCACCGTGCCGCCGCAACACATGTACGGCTTCGAAACGACGGTGCTACTGGCGCTGATCGGCGGCTTCGCGTTCAGCAACCGGCAGCCGTTCTACCCCGGCGATATCGCCGCGGAACTCGCCGCCGTTCCGCAGCCGCGCGTACTCGTGACCTCGCCCGTGCATCTGCGGGCGTTGGTGCTGTCCGGGCAGGCGCTGCCGCCGGTGTCGCTGGCGTTGTCGGCAACCGCGCCGCTCGCGCAGGATCTGGCGCGTGAGGCGGAGGGGCAATTGGCGGCGCCGCTACTCGAGATTTACGGCAGCACGGAAAGCGGCCAGATCGCCACGCGCCGGACCGCGCACAGTGCCGCGTGGCAGCTGTATCCGGACATCCGTCTGGAGACGCGACGCACCCTGCACGAGAACGAAGAAGAAGTCTCGGTGTGGGTCTCCGGCGGACACGTCGAAGCGCCTGTGCCGATGGGCGACGCACTCGGGTTGCTCGACGACGCCCATTTCCTGCTGCACGGGCGCAAGGCCGATCTCATCAACATTGCTGGCAAACGGACTTCGCTCGGATACCTGAATCATCAGCTCAACGCGATCCCCGGCGTCGTGGACGGGGTGTTCTTCATGCCGGACGAAAGCGCAGCCGACGCCTCTTTCAAGGGCCGTGGCGAGCCTGTCATCCGTCTGCTCGCGCTGGTGGTGGCACCGGGTCTGGCGCCCGCCGAGCTGCAGCACGCGCTACGTGAGCGCATCGATGCCGCCTTCATGCCGCGTCCGCTGCTCTTCGTGGACGCACTGCCACGCAATGCCACCGGCAAGTTGCCGCGCGACGTGCTCACCGCCCTGGTAGCGCAGCACACGCGCGTCGCCGCGAACGTGGCCGCACGCGTGAACGATAGCGCGGCGGTGGGAGCAGTCACTCAATTGGCCATGGAATCGACCATGGAGCCGGCCACCAGGCCGGAGTTGATCACCAGGCCAGCCACCAGGTCCACCGCCCTCACCTTCACGATTGCACCTGACCACGCCGCTCTGCCCGGCCATTTCCCGGGACAGCCGATCGTCCCCGGTGTCGTGCTGCTCGATCATGCGATCAGCGCAATTGGCGCCGCGCTGAACCGTTCGTTCGATGCCTGCCGTCTGAGCTCCGCCAAATTTCCCAGTCCGGCGGCGCCCGGCGTGCCGCTCGATCTCGCCTTCGACATCACGGCAAGCGGTGCGATCCGTTTCACGATCAGCGCCGGCGAACGCGCGGTCGCGAGCGGCGTGCTGGCCGCGCCTGCGGTATCACGGGAAGCGGTGGCCACATGAAGCGCCCGGCATGGACCCAACGCGAGGAACGCAGCAACCTCCCGCTGCTGCGCCTGATGACCTGGCTTTCGCTGCGCCTTGGCCGGCGGGTGAGCCGTATCGTGCTGATGTCGGCCGCCGTCTATTTCATGCTGTTCGCGCCTTCCGCGTGCAAGGCGTCGCGTGACTATCTCGCGCGCGCCTTGGGCAGGCCGGCGGGCTGGCGCGATGTGTGGCGGCACCTGGTGGCGTTCGGCTCGACGATCCACGACCGCATCTACCTGCTAAACGAGCGCTTCGACCTGTTCGATCTGCGCGTGCACGACCAGAAGCTCGTCGGCGAGACGCTCGCGCAAGGACGCGGTGCGTTTCTGATCGGCGCCCACCTGGGCAGTTTCGAAGTAATCCGTACGATTGGGCGCTCGCGGCCGGACATGCGCGTCGCCGTCACCATGTACGAGGCCAGCGCGCAGCGCATCAATGCGATTCTCGCCTCCATCAATCCGGCGGCAAAACAGGATGTGATCAGCCTCGGTCAGGTCGACTCGATGTTGAAGGTACGCGAATATCTCGACAGCGGCAGCCTGATTGGCATCCTTGCCGACCGCACCTTCCGCGGCGATCCGCGCGATTCGATGCAGCGGGTGGATTTTCTCGGCACGCCGGCGGCGTTTCCGCTTGGGCCGCTGCATATGGCGGCGATGCTCAGGCGTCCGGTGATCTTCATGACGGGGCTCTACCGCGGCGGCAACCGCTACGATATCCACTTCGAAAAACTGGCCGATTTCTCGCACGTCGAGCGTGGCCAGCGTGGCGCCGAAGTACAGGCGGCACTCGCGCGTTATGTCGCCCTGCTCGAAAAGTACTGCCGCGCCGCGCCCTATAACTGGTTCAACTATTTCGACTTCTGGCACGCCGGCCACGCTGCCAGCCAGGCCGCCGTGCCGCCCGCGAAGCCGCGGCCGGCCACCGCCGATCTGACCACTACGAGCAGGAATACCTGAGGCATGACCGCTGCACGCTGGATGTTCCGTCTTTCCCGCCCGTTCAGGGCTCACGCGCTTGCGGCACTGCTGGCCGGCGCGCTGACGCCCGCCTTCGCCCCCAGCGCGGTAGAGGCGGCGGCCACCGACGCTTCCGGCTGGAACCTGGACCGCCTGATGTCCACGCTCGGGCAGAAAAAGTCCGGCCATGCGAGCTTCGTTGAAACCAAGTACCTGTCGATTGCGACGCAGCCCGTGACCTCCTCCGGCGAACTGGTGTTCGTCGCGCCGGACCATCTGGAAAAGCGTACCGTCAGCCCGAAACCGGAAGACCTCGTGGTCGACGGCGACAAGCTGACCATCGCCCGCAACGGTCACCAGTACACGCTGGCGCTCACGCAGTATCCGGAGCTGTCCGCGTTCATCGAAAGCATTCGCGCCACGCTGGCCGGCAATCGCTTCGCGCTCGAACAGGTGTACCAGGTGGCGGTCACGGGCGACGGCGACGACTGGACGCTCACGCTCACGCCGCGCGAATCGCGCATGCTGAAGACGATCAGCACGATCACGCTGACCGGCACGCGCGACCTGTTGCACACGGTCGCGATCCAGCAGGCCGACGGCGATCACTCGCTGATGCGCCTGCAAAACGACGCCGCCAACTGATGCCGGAGATCATGCCGGAACAGAACCCAGCCGCGGCACAACCGCGCGGCATCGGCCGGCTGCTGCGGCAGCGCGCCGTGCTGGCGTGGCTCGTCTTCCTGCTGGCCTGCGCGGCGGTGATCAGCCGCACCAGCTTTACCGCGGACCTGTCCGCGTTCCTGCCGCGTTCGCCGAGCGCCGGGCAGCGCGTGCTGGTCGATCAGTTGCGCGACGGCCTGGTGTCGCGGCTGATCCTCGTCGGCATCGAAGGCGGCGATGCGCCGGGGCGCGCGGCGCTGTCGCGGCGCATCGCGGCCAGCTTGCGCGGCGACGCCCAGTTCGCTTCGGTGAATAACGGCGAGCCCGTGAGCGAGGAGCGCGATCAGCGTTTCATCTTCGAGCATCGCTACGTGCTGAGCCCCGCGGTCACGCCGCAGCGCTTTTCTGCCGAGGGGCTGCATCAGGCGCTCGGCGATAGTCTGGACCTGCTGGCTTCCTCGGCGGGCATGTTCACCAAGGCCTTGCTGCCGCGCGACCCCACCGGCGAAGTGACCGCGCTCGTCAACCGGCTCGACAGCGGCGCACAACCCTCGTCGCAGGACGGCGTCTGGGTCTCGCGCGACGGCCGGCGCGCCGTGCTGGTCGTGCAGACGGCAGGCGCCGGCTCCGACACCGATGCACAGGCCCGCGCAGTCGCCACGCTCAGGAGCGCCTTCGACGCCGCTGCGCAAGCCTTGCCCAACCCGTCGTCCTACCACCTGCTGATGACGGGCCCCGGGGTGTTTTCCGTCGAGACGCGCGACAACATCAAGCACGACGTCGCGCGGCTGTCCGCCGTCAGCCTCGTGCTGATCGTGGCCCTGCTGCTGGTGGTGTACCGCTCGCCACTCACGCTTGTGCTGGGTCTGCTGCCGGTGCTGTCGGGTGTCGTGGCCGGACTGGCATCGGTCAGTCTCGCGTTCGGCACCGTGCATGGATTGACGCTGGGGTTCGGCACGACGCTGATCGGTGAAGCCGTGGATTACTCGATCTATCTGTTCGTGCAATCGTCGCAGGTTCAGGGGCAGACTCAAGGGCAGGCTCGTGGCGCAACGTCCGCCGCGGGATCATCTTCCGCGCGAGCCGCCGACGCACTGCGCGAATGGATCGCGGTCTACTGGCCGACTATCCGGCTCGGCGTGCTCACATCGGTATGCGGCTTCGCCTCGATGCTGTTTTCCGGCTTTCCGGGTCTGGTGCAACTTGGGCTTTACTCGATCGCCGGCCTGACGACGGCCGCGCTCGTCACGCGCTTCGTCTTGCCGCATCTGCATGGCGCGCGCTTTGCGATCCGCGACGTCTCGCCGCTCGGCGCGGCGCTTGCGCGTGTCACCGCCGCCGCTCCGCGCCTGCGCTGGGTCTTGATCGTATTGCTGCTCGGCTCGGTGGCCACCCTCGCCTTCCATCGCCAGCACCTCTGGAGCCATGAACTGTCCGCACTCAGCCCGGTCTCGCAGCAAAGCCAGTTGCACGACGAAAGCCTGCGGGCCGATGTCGGAGCGCCTGACGTGCGCTATCTTGTGGTGATTTCAGGCGCGACCCAGCAGGCAGTGCTCGAAGGCGCCGAAAAAGTCTCCGCGCAATTGCAGCCGCTGGTGGACCGAGGCGTGCT
>DASZIR010000111.1:0-37126 GCA_035948995.1 Paraburkholderia sp.
CACGCTGCCCGAACTGGCGAGCGCTGTCGAAGCCGCCGTGCCGGTGATCGTGCTGCTGTGGAACAACCGGGGCTATGCCGAAATCAGGAAATACATGGTCGAGCGCGATATCGAGCCGATCGGCGTCGACATATACACGCCCGACTTCCTCGCGCTGGCGCGCGGCTTTGGCTGCTGCGCCGCAACGGCTGAAACACCGTCCCTGCTCACGAGCGAACTGAAGCAGGCCGCAGCTCGCCGCGTGCCCACGCTGATCGAAATCGACGAACAGAAGTGGTTCGACAATGTATCGGGAGGGCAGGCATGAACGCGCCGAACGACACGCAGTTCCTCACGCGGCACTATATCGACCGCCGCTGGGTCGACGGCGCACTGGGCCGCACGATTGCCGTGGTCAACCCGGCGACCGGAGCCCACCTGGCTGACGTGGCCGCAGGCACCGCACACGACGTCGATCTGGCGGTGGCCAGCGCGGCCCGTGCGTTCCGCGCGTGGCGGCAGACGACCGGCGCCGAGCGCGCACGCTACCTGCGTGCAATCGTGACGGAAGTCGAAGCGCGGCGCGAACGTCTCACGACGCTGCAATCGCTGAACAACGGCAAGCCGCAAGAAGAGGCGCACATGGACGTCGACGACGTGATCGCGACGTTCCGCTATTACGCCCATCTGGCCGAGCGGCTGGACGACACGACGGGCGAAGAAGTCAGCATCCCCAGCGCCGAGCACCGTGCGCGGATTCGCCGGGAGCCGTGCGGCGTGGCCGCGCTGATCGTACCGTGGAATTTCCCGATGGTGACGACGGCGTGGAAGCTCGCCCCGGCGCTCGCGGCCGGCTGCACGGTCGTGCTCAAGCCGTCCGAAATCACGCCGCTGCCGGAGCTCGAACTGGCCGCGGCCATTGCATCGGTCGGCTTACCGGCGGGAGTTTTCAACGCGGTGACCGGTACCGGTGCCGACGTGGGCGCGCCGCTGGTCGCGCATCCGGGGGTCGCGAAGGTGTCCTTTACCGGCAGCACGGGTGTCGGCCAGACGGTGATGAAGACTGCCGCCGACACGCTGAAGGGCGTGAGTCTCGAACTCGGGGGCAAGTCGTCGATCATGGTGTTCGACGATGCGGACCTCGACCTGGCGGTCGAGCTGGTCGAGGCGGGCGGCTTCTTCAACAGCGGCCAGATGTGCTCCGCGACGAGCCGGGTGCTGGTGGCGCGCGAACTCGCGCCCACGTTGCTGGCGAGGCTTGTTGAGCGCGTAGAGCGGATCGTCGTCGGCGACCCGTTTGCGCCCGGCGTGCAGATGGGCCCGCTCGTGAACCGTGCCCAGTTCGAAAGGGTGCGCGGCCATATCGAACAGGGTATTGCCGACGGTGCGCGGCTCGTAACCGGCGGCAGCGCCCGGCCAGCCGGTGTGCCGGAGCAGGGGTTTTTCATCGCACCGACGATTTTTGCCGACGTGCCGCCGACAAGCGCTCTGTGGCGTGACGAGATTTTCGGTCCGGTCCTGTGCGTGCGCGCGTTCGACACCGAACAGGAAGCCGTTGAACTCGCCAATGACAGCGAGTATGGGCTGGTGGCGACCGTCGTCACCGCCGACGAGGCACGCGGCGAACGGGTCGCTCGCGCGCTGGAGGCCGGCGTGGTGTGGGTCAACACGCCGCAACTGATCTATCCGCAGACCTCCTGGGGCGGGTACAAGCGCAGCAGCATCGGGCGCGAACTGGGCCCGTTCGGGCTTGCCGCCTTCCAGGAAATCAAGCAGGTACTGACGCGTCGTCAGGCCGATTAGTTAGTCTACTTAAAAGGATTTGCGATGAAGCACGATAACCAATCCGACAACCCTTTCAACCAGCCGCTTGGCGGCAACCGGATGCCGCGCTTCGCGGGCCCGGCGACGATGATGCGCCTGCCGACCGCGATATCGGCCGAGGGGCTCGATGCGTGTTTCGTCGGCGTGCCGCTTGACACCGGCACGTCGAACCGCTCGGGCGCGCGGTTCGGGCCGCGCGCGATCCGCGCCGAATCGTGTCTGCTGCGCCCGTACAACATGGCGACCCGCGCAGCGCCGTACGACAGCATGCAGGTGGCCGACATCGGCGACGTCGCGATCAACACGTTCAACCTGCAGAAGAGCATGGACATCGTCACCGAAGCGTATGACGAAATCCTCGCGCATGGCTGCGTGCCGCTAACGATGGGCGGCGACCACACGATCGTGCTACCGATCCTGCGCGCGATGAAGAAGAAATACGGCCCGCTCGGCGTGGTCCATGTCGACGCGCATGCGGACGTGAACGACACGATGTTCGGCGAGAAGATCGCGCACGGCACGCCGTTTCGGCGCGCGATCGAAGAAGGGCTGATCGACGGCAACCGCGTCGCGCAGATCGGCCTGCGCGGCACCGGCTATACGGCGGAGGACTTCGACTGGTCGAGGTCGCATGGCATACGTGTCGTGCAGGCGGAGGAGTGCTGGTACAAGTCGGTTGCGCCGATCATGGACGAGGTGCGCGCGAAACTGGGCGACGGCCCGGTGTATCTGAGCTTCGACATCGACGGCCTGGACCCGAGTTTTGCGCCCGGCACCGGCACGCCGGAAATCGGCGGCCTGACGATCTGGCAAGCGCTTGAAATCATCCGCGGCTGCCGTGGCCTGGATATTGTGGGCTGCGACCTGGTGGAGATTTCGCCGCCGTATGACCCATCCGGCAATACGGCGCTGGTCGGCGCGAACCTGCTGTATGAAATGTTGTGCGTGCTGCCGAAGGTTAAATACCGGACGTAAATGTGTGAATCCGGGGGCGCGGCGGACCGTCACCCGGGGCTCCGCTTCGCTCCGTCCTGGCTACGGCCCGCGCCATGCACACTTCACATGCCGCTACCAATAACAACAAGAAACCAGGCCGCCCGCCTATGCACTCTCGTCATGACACGCATGCCGATATTTCGCTTGTGATGCCCTTCTTGCAATCCTAGAGTCAGTACATACGCGACGCCATACAAGCACTCATCCGGCGCATAGACCGGATACCTAACGTAACCACCCATGGAGACGGCAATGAAAAATTTCAGCTCGGGACGGCGGCAAGCCTTCAAGACGATCGGTGCAGCGCTCGCGGCGTCCGCGCTACCGATGCCCTTCATCAATGTGAGGGCGCAGGAACACAATTTCACGGGCAAGACGCTGCGCCTGTTGACCTGGTCGGATGATACGGGGACTGCCGCGCTGCACAATATCGCCGCGACGTTCATGGCCAAGACAGGCGCGAAGGTGATTGCCGATCGCGCGGATGGCACCTCCGGCATGGTCGCCAAGGTGAAGGCCGCGGGCGACCGTCCCACCTATGACGTGATCACGCTCGCGGGCGTGGGCGCCGCGGGTCTCGGCGATGCGGGCCTGCTCGTCAAGCCCGATCTCGACAGGCTGCCGAATCTCAGGGACGTGTCCGCACAGTATCGAACCGGCGCAAACGGCTTTGGTGTCGGCTACCTGCTGTGGTCCGACGGCCTGATCTACAGCACGGCGACCGTCAAGACGCCGCCTTCGTCATACGAAGCGTTGTGGGACCCGAAATACGCAGGCCGCCTGTTCCTGCCGCCGCCCGAGTTTGCCGAGGCGGTCGACCTGGCGATCATCGCCGCAAAGATGTCGGGCGGCTCGCAGCAGAACATCGATCCCGGTTTCAAGAAACTGATGCAACTGAAGGACCGTGTGATGACGCTCGGCGAGAATCCGAATCAGGTCGCTGACCTGTTCCGCACCGGTTCGCTCGATATCGGCGGCATCTATTCGCCGGCATTCTTCCCTGACCAGATCCGCAAGCCCGAATACAAGATGGCCGTGACCTACGGCATGAAGGAAGGTTTTGCCACGCAGCTGTTGTTCACCGTGATTCCGAAATCGCATCCGGGCGACAGCGACCTGATTCACGCATTCATCAACCATTCGCTTGATGCGGGCGTGCAAGGCCGGATGGCTGCCGATGTGCTGAACGGTCCGGTCAACTCGAAGGCGGTGATTCCGGCCGAAGGGCGCGCGTATGTGCCGAGCCCGCAGCAGATCGCGGAGAAAGCCTTCCTGCATGACGACAAGGCACTTGCCGTGGTGCAGCCCGCCTGGATCAAGCGCTACACCGAGATTTTCTCAGCATGACCACCATGTCCGAACTCTCTTCGCACCGCGCCGGACCGGGGGCGCCGGACGAGCCGGTTGCACCTGCGTCAGGTGCTGCGCTCCCCAAGGCACGGCCGTGGCTGTTGCTCGCGCCGATCCTCGCGTTTCTCGCGGTGCTCGCCGCAGCGTCGCTCGTCGTGCTGCGCATGAGCTTCGGCACGGCCGGCGACGAATGGCGCAGCTTTACGCTGCAGAATTACGCCGATCTCGCCGATTCGTATTTCCTGAACGCGCTGTGGCTCACGCTGCGGCTCGCGTTTCAGAGCATGGTGTGCGCGGTGCTGCTGGCGATTCCGGTCGCGCTTGCGATGGCGCGCACCGAGTCGCGTCTGGCGCGGCGCCTGCTGCTTGCGGGCGTGCTGTTGCCGCTGCTCGTCAATCTGTTGCTGCAGGGCTATGGCTGGCTCGTGATTCTTGGACCTGCGGGTTTGCTCAATCACGCATTGCTCGCGAGCGGCATGATCCAGCGTCCGGTGCAATGGCTTTATCGTGAGCATGGCGTGCTGCTCGGCCTGATCCAGACGGCGTTTCCGCTTGCGGTGCTGCCGTTGTCGAGCGCAATGCGCGCCGTGTCGCGCTCATACGAAGAAGCCGCGGCAACGCTCGGCGCGACGCGCTGGCAGACGCTGCGTCACGTGATGTTGCCGCTCGCGATGCCCGGGCTTGTCTCCGGCGGCCTGCTCGTCTTCGCCTACAACGCGAGTGCGTTCGCGGTGCCGCTGCTGCTCGGCGGCCGACGCGTGCCGATGCTCGCCGTGCTGGTGCACGACCAGGTCTCGCCGCTGCTGAACTGGCCGGCTGCGTCGGCATCCGGCGTGGTGCTGATGGTAGCGACGCTCGCCGTCATGGCGATCTCGCAGAGCCTCGTGCGCCGCACGCAACGTCTTGAGGAGCCGTCCGCATGAGCACGCCAGCCCAAATCCTTCGGTTGCGCACGCTGCGCCTGCCCGTGACGATGCCGGGCCAGCTTGGCAAGCCCGCGGCGCTGCTCGCCGCGATCGTCCTGTTCCTCGCCGCGCTGCCGATTCTGACGATGATCACGATGTCGTTCAGCGCGTCGGACACGCTGCAATTTCCGCCGCCCAGCTATAGCCTGCAGTGGTATCGGGCCGCATGGCATACCTTTGTCTCACCCGATGCAAGCGACGTGCTGTCAATGGGTAGCGCATTGACAACGAGCCTGATCGTCGCGGTGTCGACCATGATCATCTCGACGCTGGTTTCCGTGCCGGCCGCGTATGCGTTGAGCCGCTACCGTTTTCGCGGCAAGTCGGCCGTCGAACAGCTCGTTGCGCTGCCGCTCGTCTATCCGCTGGTGATGCTCGGGCTGTCGCTGCTGCTCGTGTTTAACGTCCTGCCGGTCGAACTCGGCGTGTTTCGTCTGATCATTGCGCACGTGATTCTCACGCTGCCGTTCACGGTGAAGAACTGCGCGGCATCGGTGGCCTCGATCGGTCCGGAGTTCGAGGAAGCCGCCTGCGTGATGGGCGCGAGCCCGCGCCGCGCGCTGATCGACGTCGTGTTGCCGCTGATGCGCCCCGGCATCCTCGCCGGCATGCTGTTCGCGTTCATCATCTCGTTCAACGAATTCACCGTGACGTTTTTTCTCTACGGCATCAACACGATGACGCTGCCGATATGGCTCTACAGCCGCACGGTGTCGTCACTCGACCCGACCGTGTTTTCGTTCGCGGTCTTCATCGTCGCCATCGACTTCGCACTGATCTGGCTGCTTGAAAAGCTGATTGGCGATGAAGGTGTCGCACTCTAAGCGCGTAAGAGCCCAAGGAACCCTCATGACTCATCTGACACTTCAGGCCGTAACCAAGCGCTTCAACGCCGCGTACGCCGTCGACCACGTCGACCTAAGCGTCCCGGACGGCAAGCTGGTCTGCTTTCTCGGTCCGTCCGGCTGCGGCAAGACGACCCTGCTGCGCATGATCGCCGGACTGGAAACGCCGAGCTCCGGCAGCGTGACGTTTGCCGGCCGCGACATCACTCACCTGCCGGCGAACCGACGCGACTTCGGCATGGTGTTCCAGTCGCTCGCGCTGTTCCCGCACATGACGGTGGCGGAAAACATCGCCTATCCGCTGCGGCTGCGCAAGACGGACAAGGCTGCGCAGAAACGCCGTGTCACTGAACTGCTCGAACTGATCCAGTTGCCGCACATGGCGGACCGGCCGGTCACGCAGCTATCCGGTGGCCAGCGCCAGCGCGTCGCGATTGCCCGCGCGATTGCTTCGTCGCCGAAACTGCTGCTGCTCGACGAACCGCTGTCGGCGCTCGACGCCAAACTGCGCGAGGCGATGCAGGTGGAAATCCGCCTGCTGCAACAGCGCCTTGGCATCACGACGATCATGGTCACGCACGACCAGCGCGAAGCGATGACGATGGCCGACGAAATCGTCGTGATGGAAAAAGGCCGGATTGCGCAGGTCGGCAAGCCGCTCGACATCTACCGCGACCCGGTTAGCGAGTTCGTCGCGGACTTCATCGGTCTCGGCAACATCGTGCCGGTGACATACGACAGTCGCGGTGGCGTGAGTCTGCCGGGCGGTCAGCAGATCACCGTCGCCAATCCGGCGAGCATGCCCGGCTCGACGGGCGACATTCGCCTGCTGATCCGTCCCGAGGACATCTTCGTGAAGCCTGCCTCCAGCGACATCGGTCCGAACCGCCTCGCCGGTACGGTCACATTCATCCGCGACGTGGGCGCGTCGCTCGAAGCGACGATCGACTGCGCCGGCTTCACGCTGACCGCCGCAACGACGCCGCGCGAAACGCCGGGCCTGGTACTCGGCATGCCGGTGCTGGCCGAATTGCCCGCGCACGCCTGCAAGCTGATCGCGGCGCGCGCGACTCACTGAATTCATCCCGACACCGACGTTTTCGACTGAGGAACAACCATGGCCACCCTTCACTCCTTCCCCCTGCGCGCCCAGCGGATCTTCGCCACGTTCGCCGCGACGCTGGCGTTTACCGGTGTGGCCGCGCTGTCCGCGTTTGCCCCGGCCGCCCATGCCGATGCACTGGATTCGATCGCCAAGTCCGGCGTGGTCCGGATCGGCGTGTTCGAGGACTATCCGCCGTTCGGCTCGATCGGACCGGACATGAAGCCGGAGGGCTATGACATCGACGTCGCCAACCTGATCGGCAAGGCGCTCAACGCCAAGGTCGAACTCGTCCAGGTGACGGGCGACAACCGCATGGCCTACCTCGCCGACCACAAGGTGGACATGCTGCTCTCCGTCGGACAGACGCCGGAGCGCGACAAGGTGATTGACTTCTCGCAGCCGTATGCCCCGTACTACCTCGCCGTGTTCGGCCCGAAGACGCTGGTCGTGAAGAATGCCAACGACCTCGCCGGCAAGACGGTTTCGGTCGCCCGCGGCACGCTGGAAGACCTGAGCGTCACCAAGGTCGCGCCACCGAGCGCCACGATCAAGCGTTTCGACGATCCAAACGGTGCGATTTCCGCATTCCTCTCCGGACAGGCCCAGCTGATGGTGGTCGGCAACGACGTCGGCGCGACGATCCTTGCGCGTCATCCGGCGAACGATCCGGAGGAGAAGTTTGCGCTCTTCAGCTCGCCGGACCACGTCGGCCTGAACAAGAACGAGCCGCGCCTGAAGCAGAAAGTCGATGAGACGATTGCCCGCGCCCGCAAGGATGGCACGATGAACACGATTTCGCAGAAGTGGCTGCGCGCGCCACTGCCGGCCAATCTCTGATGGCCGGCTTTCCGGACCGGCCTTACCACCTGACCATGAGCAGCACGCCATGACCTATGTGTTCGATTTCAGCAGCTTCGGCTTCTACGCGGGTATGCTCGCGCGGGGCGTCGCCGTCACCCTTGGGCTGACTGCAGTATCGACGGTGCTCGGCGGCCTCATCGGTGTTGCGGGTGCAAGCGTCAGCGTTGCCGGGCCGCGCTGGGCCCGCACGCTGGTCGCGGCTTACGTCGAGCTGATACGCAACACACCGTTCATCGTGCAGCTGTTTTTTGTGTTCTTCGGGCTGCCGGGTCTCGGCATTCGTATCGACGAAGTGCAGGCCGCGATCCTCGCGATGACGGTTAATCTCGGCGCGTACGCGACGGAGATCGTCCGCGCGGGCATCGACTCGATTCCGCGCGGCCAGGTGCAGGCCGCGCAGGCGCTGGGCCTGCATGGTCGCCAGGTGTTCCGCCATGTGGTACTGCCACAGGCACTGGCCAACGTGTTTCCAGCGCTCCTGAGCCAGGTGCTGATCGTGATGCTCGGTTCCGCCGTGGTGTCGCAGATCTCGGTGCCCGATCTGACGTATGTGGCCAATTTCATCCAGTCGCGCAACTTCCGCTCGTTCGAGAGCTATCTGATCGTCACCGCGACCTATCTGTTCCTGTCGATCGTCTTGCGGCAGCTGCTGAACCGGCTGGGGCGCGGCCTCTTCGCGGGACGCACGCCGCGCACGCCACCACGCACGCCCGATGCGCGGCGCAACTGGCGGACACGGTTCACCTCGCGCGGCGCACGCACCCTTCCGACGGAGCGCTCATCATGACCGAATTCACCCTGTGGGATATCGCGCGCAATCTGCTGCTCGCTGCACGCTGGACCGTGCTGCTGTCGCTGATCGCTTTCGTGTGCGGCGGTGCGGTTGGCCTGCTGCTGCTGGCGATGCGCGTGTCGCCGCTGCCTTGGCTGCGCCGCGTGGTCTCGGTCTACGTCGAACTGTTCCAGGGCACGCCGTTGCTGATGCAACTGTTCCTCGCGTTCTTCGGCCTGCCGTTACTGGGCGTGGACGTGTCGGCCTGGGTTGCCGCCACCGTCACGCTGACGCTCTACACCAGCGCCTATCTCGCCGATATCTGGCGCGGCTGCGTCGAAGCGGTGCCGCGCGGCCAGTGGGCAGCGGGCGCGAGTCTCGGTATGACGTTCGGCCAGCAGTTGCGCTATATCGTGTGGCCGCAGGCGCGGAAGATCGCGGTCGCCCCGACCGTCGGCTTTCTGGTGCAGGTGGTCAAGAGCACCGCGCTGACGTCAATCATCGGCTTCACCGAACTGACCAAGACCGGCACGATGATCACCAACACCGCGTTCCGCCCGTTTCCGATCTACGGGATGGTCGCGCTGATCTACTTTGCGATGTGTTACCCGCTGACGTGGTATGCGCGCCGGCTGGAGCAGGTACAACGCGCGCAGGCGCGCCGGTGACCATGGCCAGGATGTGAGACGTCCCTGCGCCCACCTCGACGTTGCCTTGTCACCGAAGCTGCACGGCGGCAGGCCAGCGGCGATCTGAGGCGTGGCAGCTTCAGGCTGCTCCGGGTGACGCCTGTTCAGACAGGTCGGTACTGGTCTCACGTGGTGAAGATGCGACTCGACCGGTCATACAGACGGTTGTGGACACGATCGCACCAGAGAACGCCGGTACCCCGCAAGTCGTCACGCGGGCATGCACCATATTGCCGCCCTTTACTCAATGGGCTTCCTGATTCGTGGCGTGTTCCACGGACCCTAACCAGAAATGGAATTCACGATGATCTCAATCAGCAATGTTTCGAAGTGGTACGGGCATTTCCAGGTACTCACCGAGTGCACGACGGTAGTCAAAAAGGGTGAAGTGGTGGTGGTGTGCGGCCCGTCAGGGTCCGGCAAGTCGACCCTCATCAAGGCGGTCAACGGCCTCGAGCCATTCCAGAAGGGTGAAATCACCATCGACGGCCAGTCGGTGGGCGACAGGAAGACCAACCTGTCGAAGCTGCGCGCGAAAGTCGGCATGGTGTTCCAGCACTTCGAACTGTTCCCGCATCTGTCGATTACGGAAAATCTGACGCTCGCGCAGATCAAGGTGCTGGGCCGCTCAAAGGACGAAGCTGCGGCGAAGGCGCTGAAACTGTTGGAGCGCGTCGGCCTGCGCGCACACGCGGACAAGTTTCCTGGACAGTTGTCCGGCGGTCAGCAGCAGCGCGTCGCGATTGCGCGCGCGCTATCGATGGACCCGATCGCGATGCTGTTCGACGAACCGACCTCGGCGCTTGATCCGGAGATGATCAACGAAGTGCTCGACGTGATGGTCGAACTCGCACAGGAAGGCATGACGATGATGTGCGTCACGCACGAAATGGGCTTTGCAAAGAAGGTCGCGCACCGCGTGATATTCATGGACAAGGGCTTGATCGTTGAAGACGACCGCAAGGAAGATTTCTTTGCCAATCCCAGGTCGGATCGGGCAAAGGATTTTCTCGCGAAGATCCTGCACTAACGTTCCTCGTCACACAGGACGCGGGCCGGGCCCGGTCAATGCAAACGGAATCGCTACATCTGATCTGTATCCCAAGCGGGCATAAATGGTGATCAGATAGTTATCTGGGTGGAGCCGCGATCCCCATTTCTCCGCTACCGAGCTGTAAGTCGCGGGGCACACGAGTACGTCTGCCCACGGGGACTAATGCGGCGTGCACAAAGTAACAAAGTCCGTCGGGCATCTTTCGACTGACCTTGGCCCCCGCGACCAGGGCGTCGCTCAGAACCTCACGCGTAACCCTGCTCCCAGGCTGCTACCGGATGACACGCCAGTGATGGTGTCGTACCGATATGCGGCATACAGGTCAGTGCGCTTTGAGACAGGATAATCGTAGCCAAGCGCTGCAGTCGACCAGTGAATATTTGCCTCATCGGCGGAACGCCGGCGCGTTCCTGCCCACGACACCATGAGGCTCCCCAGCCCGGCCCGTACGCTCGCACCGAGCTGGACGGTATCGTCGGCCAGATGGCTGTTGTTATCGACCCGTTCATACTGCGCGTAGATCTTCACTGTCCCCAGTCGATATGCACCGCCGACAAGCCAGGCCGTCTGCACGGTTGCCCCGTTGACCAGCAGCGCAGCGGTGTGAAGAGCCTGTACTGCCACAGTCGCCGAGAACGGACCGGCGAAGTACAGCGCATTCGCACTGTAGTTCGCCTGTCCGGTATGCCCCGCAACCCCGGCGTTGCTATAAAGCAGGCTGCCTGACAGACCCGCGATTTCCGGGCTCTGGTAAAGCAGTGAATCGTCCAGCGCAGTGTCGCTCTGCACCGACGCCGCACCCATTGCCGAAGCCAGATAGCTGTGAACGACGATCGGAGAAAACACGAACGAATTGCCAAAGGGATTAAACAGCAATGTCGATACGAACAGCGGCGCCGTGTTGCGCCCCAGCGTCACTTCGCCAAAGTGGCCGCCAAGGCCAACGAACGCGTTGCGCCCAAAGAACGACTGACCGGCAAACGAACCCGACTGGCCGCTGGCGACGCGAAAAAAATCCTCGAGCGTAAAGATGGCCTTGAGCCCGTTGCCGAGATCCTCCGTCCCGGAGAACCCCCAGTACGATGTGGTCATCCCGCCCGAGCCAACCTGCCATGCATTGCCCGTTGCTCCAGCCGCACGCACCTCGCCCGCAAACGCATCGGTCAGTCCATAGAGCGTCACGGACGACTGCGCGTGGGCCATGCCACTGAATGCACACAGCGTTGCCGCCAACGCCAGCTTGCCCCGCATTTCCCACTGTCTGTCGCGCATGTTTTCCCCTTGTTCTTCTTGAATATTGTTTCCCGTCACTGCCGCACTCCTGCCAGAAGCGGCACTCAACCAGGCTTCACGCGTGCCATCGGCCGCCCCTGGTCAGCCAGTGCGACCGCGATAACAATCTCGTCCGGAGCGGGTGCGTCCGCCACCGAGAGCGAGACCGCATCGAAATGGTCAAGGCTCCACATGTCGGCGACCCCGTGCAGCGGGATGTCGACGCAGGCACCCGGTGCGCCGCGCCTGGTGACCGATGGCATGATCGTGTTGGCTGCCGGCAGACACGCCCGCACGGCTTTGCCCAGACGCGGATGAAGAAGCGCCGCGCCACACTCGAGCGCCACGTTAGTTCCAAGCAGCGCCGCCTTGCCATAGCTCTGGATGTCGGCAGGCGCGGTGCCCAGTGCTGCTAGCGCACGCCGGGTGAGCAGCGAGCCCAGTTCTGCGCCCAGTTCGTACAGTGGTTCAAGGACCGCTTCTGCCTGCGCGGCCCCGACGTTAAGGACCGCCGCTGCGACCACCTGCCGGTGGGGTGGCGTCACTGCTACGCCGAGCTCCGCGCATCGCTCGACCATGTAGATCACCAGCCGGGATATCTGCGTCATGACGCGCACCCCTCCGGCTTCGCGCTCGCCGCGAGGTCTGGCACGAGCGGCGGTGCGGGAAACGGACCACGTGCAGATTCGTAGGCGCGTGCCGCGCGCAGTACCAGTGCATCCGTTCCTCTCGCCCCGATGATCTGCAGGCCGGCTGGCAGCCCCTCGTGCGTCAGTCCGCACGGCACGCTCACAGCTGGCTGGCCGGTCTGGTTACACCAGGAAGTGAGCGGCGGCGCCATGCGCAGTGCCTCGGGCAAGCCAGGCACCTCCGGCGGCCCCACGTGGAAAACCGGCGTCGCCAGCAGGTCGTATTCTTCGAAAAAGCCGGCCATCTCCTGCACGAGCGCATGCCGCGCGGCCAGCGCGTCGACGAACGCCGCGGTGCTTACGCGCTCGCCTGCTGCTGCAAGCTCGCGCAGATCCGGGTCCAGCTGGGTCCGTTGCACGGCGCTCATGGCCCGCACACGCTGCGCGAAGAGCACGGCCCACTGGATCGAATGCATCCTGCTCTCCACATAACCGGCAAGCGGCCGTACCTTGACTTCTTCGACATGCGCGCCCAGCACTTCGAGCAGCCACATCGCCTTTTCCACGCAGGCAGCAATGGAAGGATCGACACGCACACCCGCCGGTTGAGGGCTGAATGCGATGCGCAGTCCCGCGATGCTCTCGGCAAGACCTGTCCGGCAATCCCGCCCGCCGTCCACTCCCGCAAACCGGTCGGCGCCTGCCGGGCCAGCCATCACACCCACCATAAGTGCTGCATCCTCGACGCACCGCGCGATCGGTCCGAGCGTAGACAATGCTGCAAACGAGCTGGCTGATCCCGCAGGCACCAGACCGAAGGACGGTTTGAATCCCACCACGCCGCTCCAGCATGCGGGAATACGGATCGAGCCGCCCCCATCGGTCGCCAGCGACAGCGGTCCCACGCCGAGCGCGACGGCTACCGCCGAGCCGCCACTACTTCCGCCCGGAGACCGGCGCGTATCCCAGGGGTTTCGCGTCACGCCAGTAAGCGGGCTGTCCGTCACGATCTTGTTGCCGAACTCGGAAGTCGTGGTCTTGCCGAACAGGATTGCGCCGGCCTGTCGCAGGTGCGCGACCGCCGGCGCGTCGAAGTCCTCCGCATCGGCGCTCGCGGTGAACGACCCGTACCGGGTCGGCATGCCGCGCACCGCAACGAGATCCTTGACCGAGACGGGCACGCCATCCAGCGGTCCGCACGGTGAGCGTCTCGCCCAGCGATCTTCGGCTTCCCGGGCTGCCGTCAATGCACCTCCCTCATCGATCCCGCACAGGCAGTTCACGCGGGTGTCCATACGCGTTACCCGATCGAGGACAGCACACATGACCTCAACCGGAGACAGGGTAAGACGACGGAAACCCGCGACCAGCTGGCTGGCGGTCAGCATTCCGATATCGTTCATATATCGCAGTCCTTATTTTCATGCAAAAATCAAACCTGAATGGATGATCTGTTCTGGCAATGTCAGCTAGCCGACGCAGACCGGCACGATCTGACCCGCCGAATCGAGAAGCTCAAACCGGTTGTCCGCCCGGGCCCGTGCGAGACGCGTCTCACACAGCACATGAGCGCCATCGTGGCTCACACCTGTCGTTCCGCGTGGCAGCGCGACCGAAACTCCGGGGAGCGCGGCCTTGACGCGGTCCGACTCGACGCTGCCTGATGCCCGCACGGCCTGCGCAAAGAGCCGGATGCCGGCATAGGTGTTTTCGCCGTGTGGCAGAACCACTGCGTCTGGCCCCAGACGGGGGACATGTGCATCCGCGTAGTGAGCCGTGTAGCGCCTGAGAAAATCGCTGTTGGCAACATTGTCGATGCTCATGAAATATGAAGACACACCGATCGTGCCAGTCGACGCGCCTTCGGTCGCGATGCACAGCGACTCGTGTGCGATGTCGCTCACGAGTTGCGGTTTCATCGCAAACGACCGGTACTGCTTGACGAAGGTCACCGGATCGTCACCGATGCTGTGCCATACAATCTGCGGACCCAGGCTGGCAATGCGTTGCAGCACAGCGCCATAGTCGCGCGTCCCGAATGGAAACCAGCTCACGTCAAGAACCTTGCCGCCGTGGCGCTGGATCGACGCCTGGATTTCCGGCACCAGAACCCGACGGTTGCTGCCGATGTCCGACACCGCCACGCACACCGTCTGGCCGACCTCGCGCATGAGCCACGCCATCGCAGGCTCGATGCGCTGGTTGACCGCGAGGCCGGTGGTCAGCAGTTGCGCATGGCAGCGCCCCTCGTCAAAGTTCGGGTACACAACCAGCCGCTGCGCGGCGGTCGCCACCTGGAGGGCCGCCTCGCGCTCCGAAGGCAGCACCATGCCGGTGATCATGGCCACCTCGTCGCGCATGAAAAGCTGCCGTGCCTTGTCGAGCGCCACGGCGGTCGACATCTGGGTGTCCTCAACCCGCAGTTCGAGCGGGCGGCCAAGCAGGCCGCCGGCCGCGTTGATTTCATCGACCGCGAGCGCAGCGCAGTTGCGGTTAGCTTCGCCCACACGCGTAAGCGGTCCACTGAGCGGCGCAAGCAGTCCGATCCTGAGCGGTGTCGCGGCCCGCGCAAGGTGCGTGAAACCTGACATGCCGAAGGCGCCGGATGCGGCCAGGGCAAGTTTCTGTACAAAGGCACGGCGGTTCATCGCGGGACTCATTGAATGTTTTCCAGAAGGGAGTGCGGTTCGCTGCCACCTGACGGCGACAGGTACCGGGCAAACGGATGCGCATCGGGCTCCCCGTGGGCAGGATCGACAGGGCCCGCATGGACGACACGTCCGTTCTCCAGCACGACGCACCGTCGCACGCTTCGCAGCACGAGATCGAGATTCTGTTCGACCAGAAGCACGGCGAGTTGCGATTCGCGACACAGCGACGGGATGACTTCGCCGATCAGGTCGACGAGGTTTGGCTGCAGGCCGTCAGACGGCTCGTCGAGCAGCAGCAGCTTCGGGCGCCCGCACAGCGCCCGTGCGATCGCGAGTACCTGCTGCTCACCGCCCGAGAGGGTTCCGCCTTCCTGTTTGAGGCGCGCCTTCAGCACCGGAAAATAGTCGAACACGGTCCCCGGGATCTCGCCGCCGCCCGCTGCCCGCGTACCCATCATCAGGTTTTCGCGCACCGTGAGCTTCGGGAAAATCCAGCGCCCCTGTGGGACGAGGCCAATGCCGCGGCGAGCGATCTCGTGTGTGCGAAGACCGATAACCGGCTCGTCCAGAAAGCGGATATCCCCTGCCACGTGCGGCAGCAGTCCCATGATCGCCTTGACAAGCGTGGACTTGCCGGCACCGTTGCAGCCGAGCACGCCCACGATTTCGTTGGGCGCGATATCAAGCGCGACCTGATGCAGCACCGGCGCGTTGCCGTACCCGGCCGACAGGTTCTCAATGTGAAGCATGTTCAGCTCCCCGTCCGAGATAAATGCGCCGGATTTCCTCGTCACGCGCGATATCGTCGTACGTGCCGCGCCTGACAATCTGCCCCCGATGCATGACCCACGTTTCGCATTCGAGCGCACGCACGAAGCCCAGGTCGTGCTCGATGGCCAGCACCGCGCAGTCCTCCCGTAACCGGTGAATGAGGCGCACGAGGCGCTGGGCATCGCTCGCAGACAGGCCCGCAGCCGGCTCGTCGAGCAGCAGCAGCGCCGGCCTGCACATCATGGCCATGCCGATCTCCAGCCACTGGCGCTGCCCATGCGGCAGCGCCACTGCCAGGTCGTTCGCCCGCTCGCGCAGGCCGATCTGCCGCAGCACCACTTCGGGATCGGGCATTGGCGAGGCACGATGCGATGCCACACCGAGCGCCGCGATGATGAGGTTGTCCCTGATGCTCATGGAGAGAAAGGTATTGGTGCCCTGGAACTTGCGGACGACACCGCGCCTGCAGAACTGATGCATCTGCTTGCCGGTCATGCGTTCTCCGGCCAGGTACAGAACGCCGGAACTGGGCGCGATCGCCCCGGAGAGCAGTCCCAGCAGGGTGCTCTTGCCTGCGCCGTTCGGACCGATGATGCACAGCAGGTCGCGCGGCCTGATGACCAGTTCGACATCTGCCACCGCATCTATCCCGCCGAATGTCCTGCGCAGATGCATGGCCCTCACAAGTGGCTCGTCCATTACTGCCCTCCGTCCGCGGGACGCCCAGCGACGACCGAACGCCTCACCGCCATCGTCCGGTAAATCCGGCAGGCGCGGGTGGCCGGATTACGCAATCGAAGACCGTCGGGCAGAAACAGCACGCAGGCGAGAAACAGTGCACCCAGCACCAGCGGCCATAACTCCGTGCTGTAGCTGCTGATCCTCTGTTTCAGAAGCGTCAATACGATTGCCGTGATCACAGGACCGCCGATCGAGCCACGGCCGCCCACTGCGACCCAGAGGATGACTTCTGTCGAAAGCAATGGCGAGAATACGTCCGGCGCCACCACACCTGAACACGCAGCCATCAGACAGCCGGCCAGCGCCGCGAGCAGCGCAGAAATAACGAACACCAGCAACAGATGAAATGACGTGTGATAGCCACAGGCGCTTGCCCGCCACTCGTTCGTGGCGATTGCAGCAAGCACCTTGCCGTATGGGCTTCGGCATGCCAGCCATGTGAGAAAGGCGGTCGCCAGCACGACCGCCGCAACTGCGTACCACGAGCCGACCGGGCTACTGAGGTCGAGCGAATGGCCCCCGAACGTCGCGGACAGACCCGGAATGCCGAGAATACCGGTGTCGCCCCCCGTGACCGACTGCCAGCTCGTGGCGAGTTGCTGTGCGATGATCAGCACGGCCATCGTGACGATGGCAAAGAAATGCTGCCGTACACCTGCGTAAAAGAGGAAGTAACCAACAACGGCAGCTACCGTCCCCGCGCACAGCAGTCCGATCAGGATCGCGCTCACAGGTGCAAGGGCGAAATGCACGGTGGCAACTGCGAACCCATAGGCGGCCAGCCCGAAGAAGGTTGTATGGCCAAGCGTCAATATCCCTGCCTTGCCCCACAGCAGATCGTAGCTGAGTGCGAGCAGCCCCATCACCAGCGCGTCGCGCACTGTGGAGAGCGTATAGGATGCGACGCAGTCGGGGATAATCAGCATAAGAAGCAGCCCGATAGTCCATCCGGCGACAAACGGTACGTCACCATATCCCGGCTTCGGCTGCGACAGCCACAGGCCCGCATGCAACTTGAGTCGCTGAAACATGGATTTACCTCTTCCCCATAAGCTGATGAGCGGCGCTGAATCCCGGTATCAGGCCCTGTGGCCTGAAACGGATCACGACAATTGACAGGATCAGCACGAGTGCGGACGCAAGCGACGGATCGACCCCGTAGCTGAACAACGTCTCGGCTGTACCGATCACGACGCTACCGACCACACTGCCGGCAATCGAGCCAATTCCGCCGAGGACGATCACAAAGAACGCCTTGCCAAGGTAGTACGTGCCGAGGTGAGACTCCACCGAGACGAGTGGGGCCACGAGCACACCAGCAAGTGACGCGAGCGCTGCACCACCAGCGAACGCGATCCGGTTCAGATGCCGCGTATCGATGCCGACAGCCTCCGCCATCGCCGGCTGCTGAATGACGGCGCGCAGTTGCGTGCCGAAGCCCGTATGCGAAAACACCAGCCAGCAAGCGGCTGTCACCGCAACGGCGACTCCAATCATGAAGATCCGGTAGGCAGGGTAAGTCGCGCCGAGCGCCGTCACGGTGCCGTTAAACGGCGCGTACACAAGCATCGGCTGGGTACCGAAGACGAGTTCAAGCACCTTCTGCAAGATGAGGCTTATCGCGTAGGTGGCGAGCAGCGTGTCCAGCGGGCGCTTGTACAGCAAGCGGATCACTGAGCATTCCAGCATCCACCCCAGCGCAGCCCCTGTCGCAGGCGCGACGACGAGCGCAATCCAAAACGCATCGCGGCCACCTAGCGACTGGGCGACTGCAAGTGCATACGCGCCGATCGTGACCCACTCGGCGTGAGCGAGGTTCACGATGTCCATCATGCCGAACGCGATGGCGAGGCCCAAAGCCACAAGTGTCAAGATGCTCACGTAACTCAGAATATTCAGGATAACTATCATGATGACAATGTGTTGATATACATAAATCCCTACGACGCCCAGAACATGGCACTTGTAACCTTGACTGCCCCGTGCTGACTCACCCTGGCGAACCCTCATCGCAACTCATAGCAGGCATCAACTTCCCACCCTGACGAATGCACCACCACGCACACGGCCCGACCCAATTTCACAATATTTTGTGAAATCATAGACGTCAATCGCTAAATCCACAATTTATTGTGAATTTCTGGTCGTGCGTTATCTGATACTCGATGCGCCCAGCTACGTCGAGTCCGCATGACCAAGGAAGCACTATTCGAGGCGCTCGGGAAAGAGATCCGCGCGCGCCGCAAACTGAAAAAACTGACCCAAGCCGGGCTTGCACTCCGTGCCGGCATTCATTCCAATACCGTATCGCTTATTGAGCGAGCCGAAACGGTGGCCGGCATCGACGCGCTGTTCGAACTCGCAAACGCACTCGGAACCACCGTCTCCCAGTTACTCAAATCTGCCGAGGATCGCGTCAACTCGCGGTGACTTCTTCGCCACCAGACATCGGCGTACGCGACCTCGCTTCCACAAATCCCAATTACAAGCTTTCGCGCACTCACCGGCAGCCGGCTTCACCACCTCTTCCGCTGAGCGAGCGAAGCACTTCCTTTGCCCAACCTTGCGTTGCGGTCAATCGTCCGTCAAACACCTGTCACGACGAGGAAACAGACTCTCGTCACGTGTGATGCTCGTTCCAGCGAACAGATTCGCGTCCATTTATTGTCATTAATCTACGCCAGACCGGATGATGTGGTCAACGGTGTCAATATCAGAGTTTACCCTCATTCTATCGAATTATTTTCATTCGGCTCCACATCCTTGACAAACCTCCCTGTCACACATAAGTTTATTTATTGTAATTAACAGGAGGCACCATGAGCAGCGAGTTGTGCGACCTCACCGTTCGGGAACTGACCGCGCAATACCAGACTGGCACCGTCTCGCCCGTTGACGTGATGCAGCAGGTTCTCGCGCGCATCCGCACCTTCGATCCGGCAGTCAATGCCTTCTGTCAGATCGCCGACGATGCGCTCGACATGGCGCGTGCTTCCGAACGGCGGTGGCAGCGGCGCTCGCCACTTGGCCCGCTTGACGGCATACCGGTCAGCATCAAGGACAACGTGGCCGTCGCTGGCATGGCAACCCGCTACGGCTCCCTGACGACTCCGACGCACCCTGCCCAGAACGACAGCCCCTGCGTTGCGCGACTGCGCGATGCAGGGGCTGTCTGCTTTGGCAAGACCACCCTGCCTGACTTTGCGCACAAGATCGTGACCGATAGTCCGTTGACCGGCGTGACGCGCAATCCATGGCGCCTGGACCACACACCAGGCGGCAGCAGCGGCGGCGCTGCTGCCGCCGTCGCCCTGGGCATGGCACCCGTTGCGATCGGGACTGACGGCGGTGGCTCCATCCGGATTCCGGCCGCGTTTACCGGAACATTCGGATTCAAGCCGAGTTTCGGACGCGTGCCGCATGCACCGCGCGGCCCCTTTGCCTTACTGAGCCACGTCGGCCCCATGGCCCGCTGCGTGGAGGATGCCGCGCGCATCATGACGGTGATCAGCCGCCCGGACAGTCGCGACTGGTATGCATTGCCGTTTGACGGCAGCGATTATGAGCAGGGACTGCGATGTCAGCTCGTGCCTGGTGGGATACGTATTGCCCTCA
The DNA here is from genome assembly GCA_035948995.1 of Paraburkholderia sp. Taxonomy (GTDB): domain Bacteria; phylum Pseudomonadota; class Gammaproteobacteria; order Burkholderiales; family Burkholderiaceae; genus Paraburkholderia. Next base: position 20,120 of record DASZIR010000111.1, read on the forward strand.
GCCCCACCCTGGGACTACCGGTAGAAATCGAACCAGACGTGCATGACGCGGTCAGGCGCGCCGGCGAAATCTTTCGCGAACTGGGGGCGAGCGTGCGACTGGCGGACCCGCCCGGCGTCAAACGCTGCAATGCAATCCATGCGACCCTCTGGCCAGCATGCTGCAGTCAGCTTGCCGGCAGCATACCGGACGGAGGGGTGCAACTTGACCCGTCCTTGCAGGCATACGCACATGCGGGAAATGATATTTCGCGCGAGGCACTCCTGGGTGCGCTGGTCGAGCGCGGTGAACTCGGCGGTGCAGTCAACGCATTCTTCGGGCAGCACGACATCCTCATCTGCCCCGTGTATCCGAGCGTAGCCATGCCACTTGACGGACTACCCGCGGGCAACGCGCTCTTCCCGCATTTCACGGCCTGGTGCAACCAGTTGGGCCTGCCTGCGGCAAGTGTCTACAGCGGCATGACCGAGTCGGGTCTTCCCGTCGGCGTGCAGATCGTCGGCGCCTGCCATGCCGACGCGCTCGTCCTGTGGGCCAGCCACGTGTTCGAACAGGCTTCCGGACGCGCGCCGCTGCCCCGACTGGTCGGCGGGCTTAACGCAGCCGGACCTGCCAGCTCACCCTCATAGGGTAAAGCGGCTCTACGCCCTGCCCGTCCAGCGCTACGGCGCCCTCCGACTTCTCGCGCGCAGCCCAAGGTCGGAATCAAGCACGAGCTTCTGGCGTAGCGCCGCGTGCACCTTGCGCAGTTGCGCTTCGGCCTGCTCCATGTGCTCCTGCATGAGCCTGCCGACTGTCTCGGCGTCACGGCGCCTCGCTGCTTCAAGAATCGCGCGGTGCGCGGCGACGGTCGCCCGGCCGAACGCCTGATAGTCCCGCTGTGTCACGTTGCCTGCGACCACAACCAGTTTATGCAGCATCTGGTTGATGATCAGGCACAGGCACCGCAGGAACGCATTCGGATTGGCCGCCGCGAGTACGTCATGGAAATGTATGTCCTCGTGACGCTGGTCGAGTGCATGCTCGTGGCTCGCCGCAAACGGCTCGCACACATCGACACTGCGCTCCAGCGCCTCGAAGTCATCTTCCGTCAGATGCGCCACCGCGCCCGCAGCGAGCAACGGCTCGAGCGCCCGGCGCGCGGCATAGATGTCCTCGATACTGACGCTCTGGAAGAACAGGTAGTTCTGCAGGCTCTGAAACGCCCGTTCCAGCGGTACCTCAGTGATCGTCGCACCGCCCTCCGGCCCAGTGCTCAGCGTCACCAGCCCCTGCACCTCGAGCGCCTTGAGCGCATCGCGCATCGAACCCCGGCTTACGTTGAACGCCTGCTGCAGCTCGGCCTCCTTGCTCAGCCGCACCCCGGGACGCACCTTGCCGTCCGTGATCCAGCCCTTGATCAATTCCGCCACCTGATCACCCCGCTTGGTCGAGCGCGGTCCTCGCCGGTCGGGCCGATGCGAGGGTTTCCTTTCTTTCGTCTGTTGTCGTGCTGCCATGCGCGTTACACCCGTGGTCGGCAATCTGATGGTTCGTTACAAACGCGCATTATCCGTCATCGGCATCGGCCGCATCTACGTTTCAGGCGGCGAGCACCCTCCCAACGTCCGGAGGTAGCGCGAGCGCCCCGGCACCACCTACGCTTTACGCCGTAACGACACGAATGTCATCGCCAGCTACGGGCGATGCATGAAGCCGCAACACATCCGTCGCCGGGGAACCGTTCATGGTCAAACCGTCCCGCTCATTGCCGCGTGATCCGACGCTCGACGAAATCCGCGCAGGCCTCGCCGCCTGCGGTTTGCATCTGGACCGCCTGGCCCAGAGTATGCGCATCCATGGCATACAGGCAGACGCGAGCGGCGAGATTCCCGAGGCCCTGTGGCAGCCGTGCGAAGTGCGCGCGCTCAACATGAACCTCGTACCGGTCGAAGCCGGCGGCTGCGCCGCAGTGCAATCGCTCGTATCGCGCACGATGCTCATGGAATATCTGGGCTATGCCGATGCGGGTCTTGCCCTCGCGCTGCCAGGACCGGGCCTTGCCGAGCCGCCCGTACTCGCGCTCGCGGGTCCGCGGCAAAAAGCGGAGTTTTTCGGGCGCTTCAACACCGGCATGCCACGCTGGGGTGCGTTCGCGATCACGGAACCGGACTGCGGATCGGACGCGACCGCCATGCGGATGACGGCAACTGAAACCGCGACAGGATGGCGCCTGAACGGTACCAAATGTTTCATCACCAATGGCGCACGCGCTGATTGCATCGTCACCTTCGCAACAGTGAACCGCCGCCAGGGCCGCTATGGCATCCGCGCGTTCCTCGTGCCCGGCAACACAACGGGACTCGCTGTTAGCCGCGTGGAACGGATGACGGGGCTGCGCGCAAGCCAGCTGGCCGTCCTCACCTACACCGACTGCGAACTGCCCCCGGAAGCACTGCTCAGGCAAGGAGACGAACGGCCGCTCGACGACGCGTTCTCAGGCGCGCAGCAGGCGTGGGACTATTTCCGTCCGCTGCTGTCCTCGATCATGATCGGCACCTGCCGGCGCGTACGCGAGGAGCTCGCGACCTTCTTCGACGCCGGCGGCCTACCGGCCAGGCGGCATCTGCGCGTCGCCGACGTGAACAACCATCTCCTCGACATCGACCGCCGGATCACCGCGGCGCGCCTGCTGTGCCATCACACCGCGTGGAAAATCGACCGCCAGCTGGCCACCGCGATGGACGCGTCCATCACCAAGGCGTACGTATCGCGAATTGCTGCGCACATCACGCGCGAGGCTCTCGAGCTTGCCGGGCTGGAGGGCATCGCGGCCCGCCCGGCACTTGAGCAAAGCTATCGTGACGCGAAGGCGTACGACATCATGGAAGGCACGGGCGACCTGCAGCGACTCATGATCGCCCGCGCAGCCCAGCGCGTGCCACCCGGTTTCATCTGCGCAAGCGCCATGTCAGTGCCCTGAACGGCTACACATGCCGCCTGACCCCGTTCACCTTCCATTGAAGCAACATCCGGAGACCGTCATGACGTCTGACGCCGCATCCCGCGACCCTGCCGATATTGCTGCCACCCTGAAGACATGCCTGCTGTCCGTGCTTGGCAGCACCATCCAGGCCGATCTGGTGCAGGAAGACACCAATCTCTTTGACATCGGCATCGACTCGATGAACATGACCGAACTGCTGCTTGGAATCGAGAAACACTTCAATTTCACCATCGCCCCGGAGGACCTGTCGTCGGACCTGTTCCTGCGCTTCGCGAACCTGACAGCGTTCGTGCAATTCCATGTGTCGCGCACCTGACACTGACGCGCCGGATGCCGGCATCGTGGCGGCCGCAAGTTACATCCCGGCTTCACGCGTCAGGCTCGCCGCGCTCACCGCACATATGCCTGCGCTGCCGCAGCAGCCGGCAGACGCGCGCGAAGCACTGATGCAATCAGTCTACGCAGACGCGATACGGTGGCAACAGACGGGTAACCCTGCTGAACCAGCGGGTGCCGACTGCCTGACAGCACCGGCCGCCGCAAGCGGCATCCGGACGATCGCGGTCGAGCGGGAGCTCACGCTCTCCGACATGGCACTGCGAGTCGCGCGCCAGCTTCTTGCCAGGGTTGGCAACCATGTGTTCACCGGCGCGGTTGACCAGATCATCGTCTGCCAGGGCAGCTTCGAACACGATCTTACGCTCTCGTGTGCCTGCCGCCTTCACTGCGAACTGGGACAGGGCAGGTCGCCCTTTGCGGTTGGACAGCTTCAGGGCGTCTCTTTCCTGATGGCGCTACGGGTTACCGGAGCGCTGATGGCCACGGACGCGCAGACCCGCACCGTGCTGATCGTGGCAGCCGAGCGCTGGCGTCCCCCGTTTCAGCGCACGATCGGCGCGCTGACGGCGCTGGGCGACGGTGCGGCGGCGGTGCTCGTGCAAGCCCGCGCCAGGACAGGATGGATCGTGCGGGGCATCACCGTGCGCACACCCGTGGTCTCGCCTGGTGTTGGGGATCCGCTCGCCGGGATCGACACCGCCACCCTGACCGGAGTAATCCACGAAACCTGTGAGCAGGCAGGGGTGCGTCGAGCGGCAATCGACTGGGTGTTGCCCGCCCACCTGAACCTGACGCTCGCGCGCGATATCAGCGCGCAGTGCGGCCTGTCATCCGCACGTACCATACCGGGCGACACGGGCAGCACCGGCTACCTCGGTACGGCCGACACACCCGTGTCTCTCGACAGGCTGCTGCGCACCATCAGGCCGCGTCCTGGTCAATACGTCCTCGCCTGGTCTGCGGGTTTTCAGGGGCAGGCCGCGTGCGCATTGCTGCAGTTCCGTGGAGGCGGTCATGTCCTCACCTGAACACCTGCCGCCAGTCGCGCTTTCCGGCGTCGCATACTGCCTGCCCGGCAAGGTCATCGACGCGCATGTGTGGGCGGCCCGCTGCGGGCAACCCGCCGAGCGGTCCGCGGCGCTCCTGGACAACGGTGCGCGATATTTCCACGACGCAGCCGGCGAATCGCCCGCCGAGCTCGCGACCCGGGCGGTACGTTTGCTGCTCGCATCCGCCCGCACCACGCCGGATTCCATTGACGCGCTTGTCTACACGCATACGATCCAGAGCAGCGTTATCGCACCACCCGCAGGCACAGCCCACCAGATCCAGTCCAGGGCGGGGTTGCGCGGCGCCCTGGCATTTTCGGTCTCACAGCAGAACTGCGTTTCACCATTTGCCGCCATTCGCACCGTCCGCGCACTGATGGCACACCGCAGTTCGATCTCGCAGGCCATCGTCGTGTGTGCCGACCTGATTGGCCCAGGATGCGATCATCTGCGCGCTATCCACAACCTTGCGCTGCACAGCGACGGCGCCTGCGCCCTGCTTCTCGAGCGCGGCGGCACCCGCAACCGGATCGAGAGCCTGTATCTGTACACGGACGGACGCTTCTTTCGCGGAATGGACGATGACGTCCAGCCGGTTCCTGATGACAGGTACTACTGGTCCGCGTTCGCGACAATGCGCACAGCGCTCGGGCAGGCCGGAGCGCGGTCAGACCAGATCGCGTGCGTGCTGCCGCATCACGTCAATCTGCCCGGCTGGCGTCGGTTGATGGCGATGCTCGGCATTGCCCAGGACCGGCTCTTCGCGGGCAACTTTGCGCGCATCGGCCATGTCTTCGGCGCCGACCCGTTCATCAATTTCCACGACCGCGAACGCAAGGCGGCCGGCGAGCGGTCCCTGCTCTTCTCGAGCGGCCTTGCCGGCTGCTTCGGCGCCATGGTGGTGCGCCACTGAACCGGGTCATACACAGGGAAAAGCCGATTCCGATATCAAGATTCTGTAGTCCCTATTGAGGTACAACGATGCACAACATCCTGGAAATGGTAGAAGCGGCTGCGAGTCGCGCGCCCCATGCCGAAGCGCTCGTCGTGGATCGAACGCGTCTGACCTACCGTACACTCGTCGAGCTCAGCCGCGGGTTTGGCGAACAGTTGCGCGCACTCGGAACATCCTGCGGCAACCGTATCGTGATCTTCCTCGACAAACGGGTCGAAACCGTTGTCTCGATGCTCGGGGCAGCCGCGGCAGGCTGCGTCTTTGTTCCGGTCAATCCCCTTCTCAAAGCGCACCAGGTCCTGCATGTCCTCAGGGACTGCGCTGCACAGTGCCTCGTCACCTCCCCGGTTCGCGCGCAACTGCTCGGAGCGGAAGCACTCGCGAGCGTGCCACACCTGATCCTCGTCGACGCCCCCGCCTGCATCCCGTCATCGCCGTCATTGCCGTCACTGCCGTCACTGCCGTCGGGTGCAATAACGTGTCATCGCTGGTCCGGAGGCGGTAGCCCGGAACACGTACCGGGCGACGGCAGCACAGGCCTCACCCCAGGGTTCCCAGCGTGCATCGACACCGATCTGGCGGCCATCCTCTACACGTCCGGTTCGACTGGCCTGCCCAAGGGCGTCATGCTCAGTCATCGCAACCTGCTCGAGGGCGCCTGGAGCGTCTCACACTACCTTCATCATGCCGCGTCGGATCGCATTCTCGCGGCATTGCCGCTCAGCTTCGATGCCGGGCTCAGCCAGCTCACCTCGGCGTGGGCCACGGGCGCCACGGCGATCCTGCTCAACTACCTGATGCCGCAGGACGTCATCACGGCCTGCGAACGCGAATGCATCACCGGAATGACGGGGGTGCCGCCGCTATGGATGCAGCTCGCGCGCGCGACATGGCCTGAAGCCGCGCGCCGTCATCTGCGCTATTTCGCCAATACGGGTGGGCGCCTCCCGCTTCCTGTCCTGCAAACCTTGAGGACGCATTTCCCGCAGGCCAAACCGTACCTGATGTACGGTCTGACCGAAGCGTTCCGCTCCACGTACCTCGATCCCGCAGAGGTCGACCGCCACCCCGACTCGATTGGAAAGGCGGTACCTAACGCCCGGATTCTGGTCGTCCGCGAGGACGGTTCGTCCTGCGGGCCGGACGAGGTCGGCGAACTGGTCCACGTGGGTGCCTGCGTCACGCTTGGCTACTGGAACGACGCCGCGCACAACGCCCTGCGCTACCGCCCCTCGCCCGAGGTAAAACCTGGCGGCTCCCCCCGCGACATGGCCGTCTGGTCCGGCGACCTCGTGCGGCGCGACCCCGACGGCTATCTTTATTTCGTCGCGCGCAACGATGCGCAGATCAAGAGTTCCGGCTACCGCATCAGCCCGGAGGAAATCGAGGAGGTCGTGCACGCGAGCGGCCTCGTCACCGAAGCGGTTGCCGTTGGCGTACCTGACGCGAGACTGGGCGAATCGATCGTGTTGCTGGTCGCCGCCGTCTCGCCCGCATCCTTTGATCCCGACGCCCTGCTCGGCTGGTGCAGGCAGCGCCTGCCGCCGTACATGATCCCGCATCGCGTCATTGTCCGCAAAGCGCTGCCGCTCAATCCCAACGGCAAGTTCGATCGCACCGCGCTGGGCGCCGAGCTGGGCGCCGCACCGGGTAGCAGGGAAGCCGGTTTCCGGGAGTCGCTACCATGACGCGTCCTTCCAGCGCACAGGGCGGTGTGCTCCAGATCGGTGGCGTCGACCTGCGCCGTCTTGCCGCGCGCGCCGGACGCACGCCCTTCTACGTCTACGACCGCTCGCGCCTGGACGCCCGCATCCGCACGCTACGCCAGACGCTTCCACCTGGCATCGAACTGCACTACTCGATCAAGGCCAATCCGATGCCGGCCATCGTTCATCATCTCGCGGCCTGTCTCGACGGGTTCGATGTCGCGTCGGCCGGTGAAATGATGCTCGCCCTCGATGCGGGTACGCGGCCTGAGCGGATCGGATTTGCCGGTCCCGGCAAGTCGCATGACGAACTGCGCCGCGCCGTGGCAGCCGGCATCACCATTCACATCGAATCGGCGACACAGTTGCGCCTCGTCTGTGCGCTCGGCTGGGAACTCGGTGTGCGGCCATGCGTCGCGGTCCGCGTCAATCCCGATTTCCAGATCGGCAAAGGTGGCATTCGCATGGGTGGCAGCGCGGGCCCCTTCGGAATCGATGCCACCGAGGTTCCAGCGCTGCTGCGTGAACTCGCCCGGCAGGAGGTCGCGTTCGCCGGTTTTCACGTGTTCTGGGGCTCCCAATGCCTTCACGCACCGACCGTCGTTCAGGCGCAACGGCAAAGCGCGGAACTGGTCGTGCGGCTGGCCGGCAGCCTCGACGCGCCGCCTGCGTTCATCAATCTCGGTGGGGGGTTCGGCATCCCGTATTTTCCGGGCGAAGATCCCCTTGATCTCGACGCCGTTGGCAAAGCGATGTGTGACTGGCTGCCCGCCTTGCAGCGGCGCCTGCCTGGCACACGTGTGGTACTGGAACTGGGGCGCTACCTGGTGGGCGAAGCCGGCATCTATGTCTGTCGCGTGATCGATCACAAGGTATCGCGCGGTGAGACGTTTGTCATCACCGACGGCGGTCTGCACCACCATCTGGCAGCCTCCGGCAACTTCGGACAGGTGCTGCGCCGTAACTATCCCGTGCTGGTCGGCAACCGGCTTGCCGAACCTGCACTGGAGCGCTGCCACGTGGTCGGGTGCCTCTGTACGCCACTCGATCGCCTCGCTGACTCCGTCCAGTTGCCCGCAGCCAAGATCGGCGACCTCGTTGTCGTGTTCCAGTCGGGCGCCTACGGCCGGTCCGCAAGCCCGACCGATTTTCTCGGGCACCCGCCGCCCGTCGAAATGCTCGTCTGACACCATCGTCATCCGCTCACGGAGAACGCTTCATGCTTTCCCACCATGACACCGGCCCGATAAACCTGGGCCGCCTTTTCTGGACTCTGACCGAAGACCAGCAGCGCCTGTCCGATGCCGTCGAGCGGTTCGTCCGCGAGCGGCTCGCACCACTGCTGACCCAACCCGCGACGCCTTCGCACTGGGATGACACGGTGCGGCTCTCAGGCGAGCTGGGTCTGGGCACCATGATCCTTCCCGCGCACCGTGGTGGCTTCGCCATCGACCACCACGATCTGTACCTGGTCATCCAGCAGTTCGCTGCCGGTCCGCTTGAGCGCGCTGCAGAACTCACGCTCAGCACTCCAGCACTCATGACCCTGCGCGAGCACGATGCGCTGGACTGCCTGCCTGCGCGCGAGATCCGGGACCACTTCAACGGCACGACCTCGATCAGTCTGGCGGTACCCGGCGACGACGCCAGCAAGGTCTGGGTCCTCTGCCGGCACATGGATGCGCCCCTGCTATTGCCGCATGAGAGCGCCGACAGCCGCTCTCTGGCACTCGTTGCTCCGCACGACCTGCGCCGCGTCGTACGACAGCGCAGGCGCATCGCGGCGCTGCAGGGTCTTGGTCTTGAACAGATCACGGTCGGCCACGACGAACTCGCATCGTGCCCGCGAATCGGGTGCGGCCCGGACAGCGCAAACAGCGACGCTACGCGCACGTGGCTCGCCGAAACGGGGTTCTACCTGTGCGCGCTGCTGGTGGGCGCCATGCAGCAAAGCGTTGCTTTCGCGTTCGAACATGCCGCTGCGCGCCAGACGTTCCGCAAGCCGCTGGCCACCCATCAGCTCGTCGCCACACGGCTCGCAGACATGCTGATCGCTGCTCGTGGCGCACGGCTTTTCCTGCGGGCCGCGGCAGAAAGTGGCATCCTGGCACAGGACACCCTGATCCGGCAGTTACTGCGCCATGTGGCCGCAGAGGCAATGGACGTTAGCCGCGAGCTCGTGCAACTGTGTGGCGGGCACGGTTACGTCGAAGGACTGCCACCGGCCGGCCGCTTCCGGGCGACACACTGGTTCGCGCTGCTGCTCTCCCAGACGGAAACCGCGCTTGGCCAGTATGTGCCGTCATCACCGCTCCCGGCATCACACGGAGTTCATCCTTCACGCGGAGCACATCCGTGAACGCACACACCACAGCTCAAGGGGCGCGAGCGAAAGACAACAGCACCGCAGGCCAGGCAGCACCCTGCGCCTGGTGGCTACGCCAGCCGGATGATGATGACGTGAACACCATTCAGGCATGGCTCGGGCAACCCGCGATTAGTCAGTGGTTCGACTTCGGGCTGGGGCGGCAGCAGCTTTCCACGCTGGCGCTTCGCCTCATGCTGTGCAGTCAGCGGCATCACATCCGGCTGTTCGGTCGCGCGGGAGATGGCCTCGCAAGTGGCCTTGTGGCCGTGAGTGACGTGAACCACGCCTTCGCCACCGGCTCGTTCTGGGTGGTGCGTGATCCCCTGCGTCCCGCCTATGCCGGCATGACATGCGACGCCTCCCGCAGAATCCTTCAGGACGTGTTCACGCGGTACCAGTTGCGTTGCATCACCGCCTGGGCGGTGCAGGTCAACGTGCGCTCCCACCGGCTGCTCGAACGCGTCGGCTTTCGCCGCATCGGGCTGCAACGGGCCTGCCACCCTATTGGCGGCGAGCCCTGCGGACGGATACTCTATGACCTCACGCCCGAGGACCTTGCAGGCAACGTTGCCGGACCATGCGTGCGCCGGTCGTGACGGCCGTTGCGGCCCACGTGCCACCTGCGGTCCCCCTCGAGCAGTGGCGTCGTATCGAGGCGCAGTTCAATGCCACCGCCCTCACCGGATGGGCGCGCCTCGTGTACCCGCCCTGGTTCGCGACGTACGGACTGGACCTGCAACGGCTCACAGCCCCGCCGGAAGATGTGTGGCCGGTGTCAGTGCAGACTTCGGCGCACGACATCGATTTCGTGCCGATCGAGCAGCGTCGCGATCTGTCCGGGCTTGCGGCCCATGTCGCGCAGGCCATCTACCCCAGACGTGGCGGCGAGGCGCCGCAGGTCGGCGTTGTCATGTTCTGCCACAGCAGCCTGAATGAACATGTCTCCACGACAACCGCCGGGCGCCTGTGCACCGTCATCGGCAAACCCTGTTTTCCGTTTGCCGTTGCGCAGCAGCAGGGAGCGTCGGTCTTTACGGCGCTTCGTCTGGCCAGTGACCTGCTCGTCACAGAACCCGGACTATGCGCGATTCTGGTTGTTGCTGCCGAAAAATGGTGTCATCCACTTGTCCGCAACATCGGTGGCTGGACCGTGCAGGGCGATGCGGCGGGCGCGATCCTCCTCGAGCGGGACTCGCCTTCGACGCGGGGGCGGGGGCTGCGACTGCTCGACACAGCGGTCCAGTCACTCGGTCGCGCGGACGCACCGTTCGGGCTGCCCGCGTCACTGGCCGACACCAACGCTGCCTTCGTGCCGGCGCTGCTCTGCCTGATCGACACGCTGCTGCGCAGGAACGGTGTTCGCGCAAACGAGATAGCCTCAGTCATCCCGCACCACGTCAACGGGCCGCTCGTCGACGCGGTGTCGCGGCAGCTCGGTGTGCGACGCCACCGCCGCGTGACGGACAGGCGCGCCTATCTTGGCGCAGCAGAGTCCATCGTGCGGCTTGCCGAAACGCTCGATTCTTCCCGGTTGCGGCACGGCGAACTCGTGCTCGCCTGGGGTATCGGTCTGGGCGGCTACGTCAGCTGTACGCTTCTCGAAGCACATGGCACACCAGCACTGTGTTTCACCGGTGCGTCGCCAACGGGCGAATCATGAGCTGGCGATTTGGAATCGCGCACACCGCGTATTACCTCCCGGAGAAGGTCGACGAATTGTGCAACTGGGCCCGTCGGACCGGACAGTGCGCAGCCACCGTGACGCAGCTGGAACGCGCCGGCGTTCGCCTTTACCACGACGCGGCGGGAGAGTCCGTCGCGTCAATGGCGACCAAAGCCATAGCCAGACTGATCGCAGCGTCGCGGCTCGAGCCCGATACAGTCGACTGTATTGTCTACACGCATACGCTGCAGGGCAGCGTCGCCCCGCCGCCAATGTCGCTACCGCGGATCCTGTGCGACACCTTCGCGTTCGTGCACGCCGACGCCTTCTCGTTCGCCCAGCAGCATTGCGCGTCCGCGATCGGCGCACTGCGCATTATCCGCGCGATGTTTATCGCGCGACCAGCACTCTGGCGCGTACTGCTTGTCGGGGCCGACGCGATGCCGGTCGCGTCCGAACGACTGATGGATGGCGCCGGACTGATGAGCGACGGTGCGTGTGCGGCGCTCATCGAACGCGATGCGCCGGTCAACCGGCTTCTGGCACTGCGCACATATGCGAGCGGACTCGCCTGGCAGGGCGCACTGGGACAGGCGGAATCGCGTCTTGCCGCACAGTATTTTCTGGGCGCGCGCCAGTTGATCACGACGGTCGCCGGCGACGCAGGCCTGGAGCCGGCCGCAATACAATGCATCCTGCCGCATCACCTGGACCTGCCAGCATGGCACCGTGTGCTCTCGTCCCTGGGTATTCCGCGAGAGCGGCTCTTCAGTAGCAACTTTTCCCGTATCGCTCACGTGAGCGTCAGCGATCCGATCATCAACCTGACTGACTGCACCACGCTACAGCCCGGCCAACCGTTCCTGCTGTTTGCAAATGGCGTCGGTGGGTTTTCCGCAGCGGCGCTGCTCCTGCGCTAGCCTTTTACGCGACGTCGCAAACCGGTCCGCCGGCGATACGCCGATACGACGATACGAAATATCGCCCGGATGCCCGCATTCACGGATTTCCCTTTCAGAAGGCCCGTGTTCTACCCGGACTTTTACCTCGAAATTGCATGGTAGGACGCTCGCTCGTGTAACCACCCGGGACAGCGTGGTGTCGCGTGAACAGGATCCGCGTGGTTTCGCGCGACGCGTCGGCGCATACCTTGACTCGCCATGGGACGTCTTCCGAAAGACCCGCCGCGCGAATGGCGCCGGCCTTGAGCACTTCGCTCATTGCCGACATGCTTGCCTCGATCTGCTCACCACAATTGCTGATACGGTGCAGAAGGTCACCCTGAAAAAACCGCGTCTGACATGTCGCCTTTAGCGATCCGCCTTTAGCGATCCGCCTTTTCCCGGCTGCCGTGACAGGATTTCGTTCGACAGCAGGGTCGGGAGCGGGAAGGCGAACTTCAAATACCCGGTATATACCGAATTCAGTACGACGTAGTAGCGCGCGCCTGTGTTCTCACCTGGCAGGTAAGACTCTGAAACGGAAAGCATCATTTGTCGCGCGGCTTCGATAAGTAACAATCCCTGAACGTGCTGGCCCGTCATATGGTCCCTGTGGTAATCGGTAAGGCCATGCACAGGAACGAACAATGACCGGTGTTCTTCGACACCGCCCTGACAGGAGGCTCCTCGTGCCAAAAACAGCGTCGGCAGGCATGCGGTCGCGGCTTCGCGCGCTTACTGAGCCGTTCGCACGTGCACACGATCTGCCGTCGCTGGTCGCAGCGTTCGGCCGTGCCGCAAAGCGCCTTGGATTTTCTCATTACGTGATCAGCAGGCTTTCGCGAGTGCAGTGCGCTTCCTGTTCCGAAGATGCACTGGAAATGGTCTGCGCGCACTATCCGGATCAATGGGTCCGGCATTACCAGGAGAACGGCTATGCCCTTGTTGATCCGGTTCACCGCACCGCTTTCACCCAAAGCGTCCCGTACCGATGGCGCGACATCGCCGACCTGAACCGGCTCGAGCAGCGTGTACTTGACGAAGCGCTCGAAGCAGGACTTGTCAACGGAATCAGCATTCCAATCCACCAGCCAATGGGACGCATCCTGCTTGTCAATCTGTCGGGACGGGCCTCGGTGGTCAATGCAGAAGCCAGCCGGCGTTTGGCGTACCTGATCAGTACGCAGTTTCACTTCGAGTTCGAGCGACTGGGAAAGCATCAACCGGCCCCGGTGTTCCACCGGTTGACATCGCGCCAGTGTGAATGCCTGATGTGGGTCGCCCGCGGCAAGTCCTCATGGGCCATCAGCAAGCTGCTCGGTATTTCACATCACACAGTGGATTATCACATCGACACCGCCATGGAAGCCCTGGACGTCAACAGCCGGACGTCAGCCGCGGTCAAGGCAGCTGTGCTCGGACTCATCCGCCCCTGAAACGTGCTGCGTCCAGCAAAGGGGCCAGCTCTTTTCTGGCAGCCCCGTCGCTGGCGAAATGAGACCGGCATTATCGTTGGCATACGGCCAGCCCGATCACTTCTGCAACCTCCCTGACTCCCCAGTTCAAGGATATTCTGGACTCGCCTACCGTTGAGGCTAACAACTTCGGTGGGAGATACACGATGCCGTACATCGCTGCGGGCAGGCTGGAAGAGCTGCCGCCAGAAATCCGGACAGGACTCGGTGCGTACCGGCATGAAGTCTTCGTCCGGCGCCTCGGCTGGACGATTCCGACTTCAACCGGCAACCAGACATCGGAGTGGGACCAGTTCGACGAGGGAGCGACTGTTCATATCGTCGCCCTGTCACCTGGATGTCGCGTCTGTGGTTGCGCGAGGCTGATGCCTACAACCGGCCGATACATGCTCAGGGATGTATTCCCGGAACTCCTCGGCCCGGAGCCGCACCTGGCATCGACTACCCTCTGGGAGCTTTCCCGCTTCGCCGGATCAGCCCCAAAATCGCGCGATAACAGCCCGGGTGGGCACAACGCGCCCGGCATGCAGCTGTTTCCATATGCGCTCGCCCTCGCAGCGTCATTCGGTGCAACCGATGTCATCGGCGTCGTATCGCGCTCCGTTGAGCGCCTGTATCATCGTTCGGGGCTCAATCTGCAGCGCATCCATCCTGCTGTCACAGCCCGCAATGGCGGCATCGTTGCCTGCTCCATTGAGCTTTCCCCAGCCACCTTCGGCCGGCTTGGCTGCGATCCGCACAGCCTGATGAAGTCAATACACTGGTTCGGAAAGTCGCCGTTGCCGCATACAACCCGCGGCACCGGGGTCGCAGGAGACCCCGGGGGCCTCACTGCCGCCACCGCCGGATAAGGGAACTCCCTCTGGCACGGTGCGCCGTGCAGGAAGATCAGGGCTTCCCTGCGGCAAAGGCGAATGCACGCCGGATAACAGCACGCCCCCCGGGTCATGCTGAATCACAGGGCTCAACCGGGCTACGGCCATCGCCTTGTCGCACGCGAAGGAAAGCAGGCGGTGAGACCGCCCTTCGGCATCGTCAAACGCGGCGACGGAAATGATGCCGACGATCTTTTTCCTTGATGAAATCAGGCCTGATCGCTGATGCATAAGCCTGTCCGCTACGGGATGCCTCACCATTAGGCTGCGCGCTGAAGTCAAGGCGTTCATCAATCGCACGGGCCACCGTGGATGACTTCGGGGGATTCTCCGCGTCGTAGTCTTTCCAGAATGTATACATCGCATCAAACAGCACTGAAAGCACAGCGGTGACATAAGGCAGGTGGATAATCACACCCGCTGCGGGGTCGTGCAGCCCATCGCACCACGAACGGCCAGCCGTCCCGGTGAAACGGTCGATCAATCCTCCGGGCGGAACCATGGCGCGTAAGGATTCAAGTTCCCGCTCCAATCGATCCTCAACTGCATAGTGCCGGGCAGCAGAATGCGCCAGCGCCATCTGCAACTCCGCAACCTGGCGTTCCTTCCACTTCAACTGGCTTTCCAGCCGGGAGAGCGCTGCTTCGGCCTGCTGCGCCCGCCGCAGCAGAGCCTCAGGGCTACCGGTCAATCCGGAACACCCGCTGCTGCCGGTCAATTGCCATTCATTTCCAAGAGGATCCATGATCCATCTCCCACTGGGCACAGCATGACGCCATATTGCGCCGTGCTCTGCGAGCCACGGCCCAATAGATGAAAGCAACTTTCAACGGTCCTGATCAGTTCGTTATCCGTTATTTTCCTGATCGATGCCTGACAGCGACCCGATCGCTGTTACCCGCCATCATTGCCTGGTGCGGACAACCTATCTGCCTCCCAGGTTCATCAAACTGGGCGAAGGGGAAATAATCCATTACCACCGGTGATCAGATTTCAGGATTGCAGTGATGACACGTTTTTCGAGCTTTCCACCTCGCGTGTCAACTACAAGATCAGGGAGGCACCGAGAAAACAGGAAGTATCCAGCGAACTGCGCAAGGCACCCGCACCACCGGACGGACCATATTTTTCAGGTTTTCTCCTATCGGGTAACGCCCCGGAAATTGCCGGGCCCGGACCAGTTGCTATCTGACATTTGAACCTCAATGCATTTCAACTACTACGTCTTACTTAATATTGAAAATTTTCACATGTGTGATATCAAATCCTCTGCAAGGCGCGCACGCATCCTTCGCTTTCCCCAGACTGACCACCTTTCCGTGGCCTCTTTACCGACACCTAACCGCTGACGTGGAATCCACTGTCTTCTCGTCCAGTTAAATCTTGTACTTTTACTCCGGCCCTTCTCCGACAAACAAATATTCCGGCAACATTTCATTGTTGCCCACCGACCTGTGCGCGCCCGTGGCACCCGTATGATCCGAATTGGCGAACTTGGAAGAAACTGGTTGAACTCATGCTGGACACGCTCGACTGCATACGTACACCGTCACGTCGTCTCGATCTACTCGCTCGGGTCAATGTCCATGGTGACTTGGCGCTACACGCTACACAAGCATACCTTGTTGTGCAAAATGGGACAGCTCTCGGAAAGCCAGATCAAGGCAGTTCGGCAGATGTCTGTTTCGGCTCCATACGTCGGCAGATGTTGCCAAAACACAGATTGTCGGCAACGGGGTGCCCATCTCGACCAGATTAGTCGTTGCCCAGCGCGAACACGTTCAGCAATCCACGCGTCAATATCGCTTTCAAGCCAAGCCACTCTGCAGCCGCCGATTTGCACAGGTCGCGGGAACTTGCCGTCAGCCGGAGATCGATAGAGCGTACTCCTGCCTAGACCAACACGCATTCGCACTTCACGAAGGCGGATCAAGCGTTGCTTTGCTATCAGATGATCGTGGAGTTGGTCAAACATCATCGGCCCCTTCTGGAACGTGCAGCGAACAACCGTGTCCTCAATGTAGCTGCTTGCCGCAAGGCAAGGACAACCAGTAAAGGCAGCAACAAACGTACCCGAAGATTCCGGCATCGCGCCCGCCAGCGCCGCGGCATGATCGTCGCGATACAAGGACTACAATTCATACAGCATGGACATTCGTTTCATGCATCTGAATACAGATTACAAGCCGGAGGGCTTATGGCCGGACCGTCTGCGTCATCCGCAGCGGACCGTGCACGTCGCGCGGGCAGCCTGGCCACACCGGCGCTCGATACGCGCCCGCATCGTCCACCTGATTTTGCGGCTGAAAGCCAGTCGATGCATCGTCTGGCACAGGCACTGACGTCGTCGGATGGTGCCCTGTTGCAGACGCTCTCGGTCATGACGCTCAATCTTTGCGAGGCAGGCAGTGCGGGCATCGGCCTGCTGGAAAGTGACGCCGACGGCACCCGGGTTTTGCGCTGGGTCGCGATTTCCGGTGAATGCGCTGACTCAGTGAACACCACAATTCCGATTGCGGACAGTCCGGGCGGCATTGCCCTTGAACTGGCCGCCGGGCAATTGCTCCCGTTTCCCAAGCGCCACTTCGCCTGTCTGAACCACGTTATTCCCGAGGTAATCGAGGAGCTGGTCGTACCGATTCCGGGTCAA
>DASZIR010000112.1:0-55360 GCA_035948995.1 Paraburkholderia sp.
GTGAATGTCGCCGACAAGCGCATCATCAACGGCCAGACTGACGTCAATCAACTGGTGCCGTTCAAGTACAAGTGGGCGTGGGAGAAGTATCTGTCCGGTTGCGCGAACCACTGGATGCCGCAGGAAATCAACATGTCCCGCGACATCGCCCTGTGGAAAGACCCGAACGGGCTGACCGAGGACGAGCGTCGCATCGTCAAGCGCAACCTCGGCTTCTTCGTGACGGCTGACTCGCTCGCCGCCAATAACATCGTGCTGGGCACCTACCGCCACATCACGGCGCCCGAATGCCGCCAGTTCCTGCTGCGCCAGGCGTTCGAAGAGGCGATCCACACGCACGCCTACCAGTACATCGTCGAATCGCTGGGTCTCGACGAAGGCGAGATCTTCAACGCGTACCACGAGGTTTCCTCGATCCGCGCGAAAGACGAATTCCTGATTCCGTTCATCCATACGCTGACCGACCCGGCCTTCAAGACCGGCACGCTCGAAGCGGACCAGACGCTGCTGCGCTCGCTGATCGTATTCGCCTGTGTGATGGAGGGCCTCTTCTTCTACGTCGGCTTTACGCAAATCCTGGCGCTTGGCCGCCAGAACAAGATGACCGGCGCGGCGGAACAGTACCAGTACATCCTGCGCGACGAGTCGATGCACTGCAACTTCGGCATCGACCTGATCAACCAGATCAAACTCGAAAACCCGCACTTGTGGACCGCTGAGTTCCGTGCGGAAATCCGCGAAATCTTCAAGCAAGCGGTCGACCTTGAATATCGTTACGCAGAAGACACGATGCCGCGCGGGGTGCTCGGCCTCAATGCGTCGATGTTCAAGAGCTATTTGCGCTTCATCTGCAACCGCCGTTGCCAGCAGATCGGCCTCGATCCGCTGTACCCGAACGAGGAAAACCCGTTCCCGTGGATGAGCGAGATGATCGACCTGAAGAAGGAACGCAACTTCTTCGAAACGCGAGTGATTGAATATCAGACCGGCGGTGCACTAAGCTGGGAGTAATCCTGAGCGTGTCGCCGCAGTTGGAAGTCGAACTCTTTGATGGGGATGCCGCTGGCTGAGGCCGCGGCAGTTATGGTTAGGAGCAGAACCGCCTGATGCAAAGCGTGCCCGGTGCCTTAGCGGCCCACAAACATGACAGGCACTTTGCGAACCCTTCAGTGGGATGGGCAAACTTCCCCCCGGAAAAAGCCGTTGGCGTGACCGCCAGCGGCCCGATCAAGCAATTGCCGGCGCTGCAATCCAGCGCCGACCAGATCTGGCGCGCGGTGCCTGGTGGCACGGCGCGCCTTACCGCATTCATTAGCGTAAGCGCGCAGCACGTGCGTACGCCGATGAATAGCCCGCTTCGTAGCGCTCGCCCTGAGAAGCGTCCGCGGGAAGCGGGTTTTGACGAAGGGTGTCGTTTGAACTAACTCTCATCTGAAAACCTGAAGGAGAAAATGATGGCAACTGCAAAGAAAGCCGCCGCTAAGAAAGTCGCTGTGAAGAAGGTTGCAGCGAAGAAGGCCGCTCCGGCGAAGAAGGCCGCTGCAAAGAAAGTCGCAGTGAAGAAGGTCGCAGCGAAGAAAGTCGCGGTGAAGAAGGTTGCAGCGAAGAAGGCTGCACCGGCCAAGAAGGTCGCAGCGAAGAAGGTTGCAGCCAAGAAAGTCGCAGTGAAGAAGGTTGCAGCGAAGAAGGCTGCACCGGCCAAGAAGGCTGCTGCGAAGAAAGTTGCAGTGAAGAAGGTTGCAGCGAAGAAGGTTGCCAAGAAGGCTGCACCGGCCAAGAAGGCTGCTGCGAAGAAGGCGCCTGCGAAGAAGGCCGCCAAGGCTCCTGCTGCGAAGAAGGCTGCCAAGGCTCCTGCGAAGAAGGCTGAGAAGGCCCCCGCTGCGCCTGCCAAGAAGGCTGCCCCTGCGAAGAAGGCTGTTGCGAAGAAGGCTGCTCCGGCACCCGCTGCTCCCGCTGCAACGAGCGCAGCACCGGCAGCTACGGTGAAGACCGCGCTGAACCCGGCTGCAGCATGGCCGTTCCCGACCGGCAGCCGTCCGTAACAGGCTGACGTAGTCGTTAGGCACATCGCGATGTGTCCGATGATTGAGTAGCCAGCCGGTCACGCTGCTCAATCACCGTCCCGTCGCCGGGTTTCCGGCGGCGGGATTTTTTTGCCTGCTGCGTTTGCCCAGGGCGAAAAAAAACGCATGCACAGGGGAGCACATGCGTGTGAGATTGCCGCGGCGCCGGCTAGCGACGCAAGCGGCTCAGGGGAAACCTAGTGCGTGACGCGGGTCACACCGCCGCTCGAGAGTAGCCGCACCCGGTCGCCGGCGCGGAAGATCTCGCCAGTCGCGCTTTGCGTGATGGCGCGGATATCGCCGTTATCGAGTTGCACGGTGATCTCGAGACCGTCGCGCATGGCGACGCCGTTCTCCACCGCGTTACCTGCCACCGCACCCGCGATACCGCCGATGATGCCCGTGACGATCGAGCCACGGCCGCCGCCGATTGAGCTGCCGGCCACTGCGCCCAACGCGCCGCCGCCGATCGCACCGAGGCCGCTCGGCTGGCCGTTGTTCGAACTGATCTTCACTGCGCGCACGCTGTCGACGGTGCCCATGCGGACCGTCTCTTCGCGCTGCGCCTGCGACGCGGTGTAGACGTCAGCGGAACTGCTGTTATACGCACAGCCCGACATAACCAGCGAACCGGTGATCACGGCGGCGACTACCAGGCGACTCGTTGTTTTCATTCCCTAACTCCAGATAAGCTCATCGGCATTACGGCAGGTCGTATCCAAACGCCTGCTTGAACCGTTCGTTGATCTCCGCGCGGGTCGGCGCGTAATTTTGTGGCCCCTGGTGCTCGATCTTGAGCGCGCCCATCAGGCTCGCCAGACGGCCCGTGGTGGCCCAGCCAAGCTGCTTCTCGATACCGTAGAGCAGGCCGCCGCGGAAGGCGTCGCCGCAACCGGTCGGGTCAAGCACCTGCCTCGCAGTGACCGCCGGGATGGCTTCGATGCTGCCTGCATGGTGGATCTGCGCCCCATGCGCGCCGAGCGTCACGATCAGCGCCTCAACCCGGCTGGCGATTTCTTCTACGGACCAGCCGGTCTTGTCGCTCACCAGTTTGGCTTCGTAATCGTTGACAGCTACGTAAGTAGCAAGTTCAATCATGCGGCGCAACGACGCGCCGTCAAAGAGCGGCAGCCCCTGGCCCGGATCGAAGATAAACGGCACGCCGGCTGCGGCGAGCCGTTCGGAATGCTGGATCATGCCTTCGTAACCGTCCGGTCCCACGATGGCGAGCGTGATGTCTTTGGCCTCGTCAGCGCGGTTCAGGTGCGCCTGCATCATCGCGCCCGGGTGGAAGGCGGTGATCTGGTTGTTTTCGAGATCGGTCGTGATCATCGCCTGCGCGGTATACGTGTCCGGCAGCACGAGCACGTGTTCCTTCGAGAGTCCGAGCTGGTCGAACCGGTCCAGGTAGAGCTGCGCGTCGACCGCGCCGAGCGCGCCCATGATGCGCGCGTCACCGCCGAGCAGATGCAGCGAGTAGGCCATGTTGCCCGCGCAACCGCCGAACTCGCGGCGCATCGTCGGCACCAGGAAGCTCACGTTCAGGATATGGACCTGCTCGGGCAGGATGTGCTCCCGAAAGCGGCCTTCAAAGGTCATGATGTTGTCGTAGGCGAGCGAGCCGCAAATCAGCGTAGCCAAGGCGAGCGTTCCTGTAGATATCGAAAGTGATAAGAGACGTAAGTGACTGATGCGCCCGACAATGCAAAAGCGCCGCGCGGAAGGCGCGGCGCTGGCTCGGGCGCGAGAGGCTTACTTCAGTGCGCTGAGCGCTGCGTCGTAGTTCGGCTCGTTCTTGATTTCACCGACAAGCTCGGCGTGCACCACGTTGTCGTTTTCGTCGATCACGACCACGGCGCGCGCCGTGAGGCCGGTCAGCGGGCCGCTCGTGACATCGACGCCGTAAGCCTGCGCGAAGTCATGGCCGCGGAAGGTCGACGCGGTCAGGACGTTTTCGATGCCTTCGGCTGCGCAGAAGCGGCTGGCCGCGAACGGCAGATCGCCCGAGACGACGATGACAGCCGTGTTCGACAGCTTGCCGGCGGCTTCGTTGAACTTGCGGGTCGACGTTGCGCAGGTCGGCGTGTCGAGGCTCGGCACGATGTTCAGCACTTTGCGCTTGCCGGCGAAATCGGCGAGCGTGACCGGCTTGAGATCCTTGCCGACCAGCGAGAACGCGGGCGCCTTCTGGCCCACGCTCGGGAACGTGCCGGCTACTTCGATCGGGTTGCCACCCAGTGTGACTTGACTCATGTTGTGCTCCGAAGATTCGTCAGGGATTGACGGTGAACGCGCCCATGGTGTCCCGGGCGCGCATGAACGCTGCAGCTTGTGTTTACGGATAAAAAATCTGTACGCGGAAATTCGATGCGACCGCGCTACCGGTGTCCAGATGCACGATCATGGTTTGCGTGGTCCGCGCGGGTAGCCCGGCTGCGATCGGCGTGCCCGGTTTCACGTAGTCCTGCGGCCACAGCACGCGGCGCACGGCGACGTTGTTCTGGTCGTCGAGCAGCGTGAGTTCGATGGCCGGATAGGCCAGCGCGATGTTGTAGCGATTGCGCAGCGGCATCTTCAGCTCGAGCTTGTGCGGCCCGTCGATCTGCCGCAGATCGGACGGCTCGACCTGCAGGCCGTCGATGTCGTGCGGCGGCATCACCTCGCAGCCAAGCGGCGCGCAGGCCTGCGCATAGAGCGTTTGCGAGCCCGGCCAGGCGACCATGATGGTCTCGCGTTGCCACCAGGCGAGCTGAGCCAGCAGCACCACGACCAGGATACACGCCACCAGCGCGCCGAAGATCTGCCAGCCCACGCGCCGCGGCGGGGGAGCACGGGTCTCGCGCACCACCGCGAACGGATCGGCGCCGTCCTGTGCCGGACTGGCCGCAAAGGGGGCCGCTGCAGCGGCCGCAGCCGGGCCGAAATGCGGTTCGGGATCCGGGGTGCTTCGCAGCGTCGCGGCGGCGGCTTGCGCGTCCTGTAGCTCCGGTTCGTCAGCGGAGCGGTCCAGCGGCCGCCATACCGGCGCTGACTCGGATGCGAGGCCCCCGTGCGCTTCGGCGGGGG
The DNA here is from genome assembly GCA_035948995.1 of Paraburkholderia sp. GTDB lineage: Bacteria > Pseudomonadota > Gammaproteobacteria > Burkholderiales > Burkholderiaceae > Paraburkholderia. The sequence continues at coordinate 5,130 of DASZIR010000112.1, forward strand.
GCTCGTGCGCGTCCACCCTGAAAGCGGGTTCTTCAGGTGCCGCGGCGGCCGGTTCGAGACCGGCTGGCGGCAGTTCGGGTTCATCCGCGCGCCGTGGGGTGACCGCGACGCTGGCGGCGACGGGCGCGAGCGGCAGGTTGGTCACGTTGTGGAGCAGCCGGTGGTCGATTGCAGCATCGGGCGCCGGTGCCCATGGGTTCCAGGCTTCCGCGCTGAAATCCGGCGTCTTGTCGGACGTGCCCGAGGTCAGCGCGGCAGCGGCTGCAGGCGAAACCGGGGTGGCGGTGGAGAAATCGGCGCCCTCGGCGACTTCATACAGACTGCTCGATGCGTCGAACACTTCCTCGCAATGCCCGCAACGCACCAGGCCGCGGCGCAACGCAAGGTGCTCCGGCTGGAGCCGGAAGACGGTTTCGCAGAAGGGGCAGCGCGTCGCCAGGAGCATATTGAGCCGTTTGGCCGGAAGGCCGTTGGTTGGGACAATACGCCCTATTCTAATGGCTTTCGCCAGGCGTTCAGCGGCGCGTTCCAGTCAGGCATACCCAGCCTTCGTGTTCGCGCCATACGGCAATGTCGATCCACTGCTGATAAACCCGCGCCACTTCCTCTGCCTGGCGCGCCAGAATGCCGGATAACGCAAGCCGGCCTCCTGCCTTTACCTTCGACGACAGCATCGACGCCATCAGCTTGAGCGGATTGGACAGGATATTGGCGACGACGATGTCAAACTCGCCGGCGGGGCAGTCCTCGGGCAGTCCGTAGGTCACGTCAGCACGGTTGCGCTCGCTGTTATGGCGAGCGGATTCGACCGCCTGCGGATCGATGTCGATGCCGTAGACCGGGTTCGCGCCGCACTTTTTCGCGAGGATCGCGAGGATGCCGGAGCCGCAGCCGTAGTCGAGCACCGACTGATCCGGCGCGACCGCCTGTTCGAGCCACTCCATGCACAGACGCGTGGTGGGATGGCTGCCGGTGCCGAAGGCCAGGCCAGGATCGAGCTCGAGCACGAGTGCGTCGGGGTCCGGTGCATCGTGCCACGACGGCACGACCCAGATGCGCTGGCCAATCGGAATCGGATCGAATTGCGACTGCGTGAGCCGCACCCAATCCTGTTCTTCGACGTCACGTACGGCGAAGGCCGGTGCTGCACCGAGGCCGAGTTCGTTGGCCGCTGCCGTGAGCAGCACCGCAGGCTCGTGCTCCGGCGCGAGCAGCGCGATCACACGCGAGCGCTGCCAGGCCGTGCGATCGGGGGTGAGACCGGGTTCGCCGAACAGCGGCTGCTCGTCGGGCGTATCGGCGTCGGCATCTTCAACCGACACGGACAATGCGCCCAGCTCGAGCAGCGCGTCGGACAGTTCCTCCGCGTGCTCGCGCGCCAGCTCGACGATCAGTTCCCGGTAACTCATGGCTTACGCTTCTTCCGGTGCGGCCTGCTGCTTCGCGGCCAGCCGGTTTTCGAGGTAGTGAATGCTGGTGCCGCCTTCGACGAACTTCGCGTCGAGCATCAGTTCACGGTGCAGCGGGATGTTGGTCTGAATGCCTTCCACCACCATTTCCGACAACGCGATGCGCATCCGCTTGATGGCCTGCTCGCGGGTCGCACCGTAGGCGATCAGCTTGCCGATCATCGAATCATAGTTCGGCGGCACGAAATAGCCATTGTACGCGTGCGAATCGACGCGGATGCCCGGGCCGCCCGGCATGTGCCACGACGTCAGGCGTCCCGGCGACGGGATGAACTTGAACGGATCTTCGGCGTTGATCCGGCATTCGATCGCATGACCCTTGAACACGATGTCGCGCTGACGGAAGGCGAGCTTTTCGCCGGCCGCAATACGGATCTGTTCCTGCACGATGTCGACGCCGGTAATCAGCTCGGTCACAGGGTGCTCGACCTGCACGCGCGTGTTCATCTCGATGAAGTAGAACTCGCCGTCTTCATACAGGAATTCGAACGTGCCTGCGCCGAGATAGCCCATCTTCTTGCAGGCGTCCGCGCAGCGATCGCCGATCCGGTCGATCAGGCGCCGGGCAATGCCCGGCGCCGGCGCTTCTTCAATCACCTTCTGGTGGCGGCGCTGCATCGAACAGTCGCGTTCACCCAGCCAGATCGAGTTCTTGAACGAATCGGACAGCACCTGGATTTCGATGTGCCGCGGGTTCTCCAGGAATTTCTCCATGTAGACCTGCGGATTGCCGAAGGCACGGCCGGCTTCTTCGCGCGTCATGTTGACCGCGTTGACGAGCGCCGCTTCCGTATGGACCACGCGCATCCCGCGACCGCCACCGCCACCGGCGGCCTTGATGATCACCGGATAGCCGATCGAGCGGGCAATTTTCACGATCTCTTTCGGATCGTCGGGCAACGCGCCTTCAGAACCCGGCACGCACGGCACGCCGGTCTTGATCATGGTCTGCTTGGCGGAGACCTTGTCGCCCATCAGGCGAATTGTCTCGGGGCGCGGGCCGATGAACACGAAGCCCGACTGCTCGACGCGTTCAGCAAAGTCGGCGTTCTCGGACAGGAAGCCGTAGCCGGGGTGAATCGCTTCGGCGTCGGTCACTTCAGCCGCGCTGATCAGCGCCGGCATGTTCAGGTAGCTCAGGTTCGAAGGCGCCGGGCCGATACAGACGGCCTCGTCAGCGAGCTTCACATACTTGGCTTCCTTGTCGGCTTCCGAATAGACGACAACCGTCTTGACGCCGAGCTCACGGCACGCGCGCTGGACGCGGAGCGCGATCTCGCCGCGATTGGCAATGAGGATTTTTTCAAACATAGCGGATTTTCGACTCATCAATGGGCGCTGCGGGATGTCCACGGCGGGGCGGCTGCCTCAGCGCCCCCAAACCTTGCGCTTCGCGCGAGGCCCCCGAGGGGGTCAAGAAAACCTGGGACGCCCCGGTGTTTTCTTGAGCGGATCGGTCGCGCGCCCCAAGCCTGGCAGGCGCGCGGACGGCAAACGCAAAGCGTGCCGCGTTAGCCGACCACAAACAGCGGCTGGCCGTATTCGACGGCTTGCCCGTTGTCGACGAGAATTTCCTTGACCACGCCGGACTTGTCCGACTCGATCTCGTTGAGCAGCTTCATCGCTTCGATGATGCAGATCGTCTGGCCTTCCTTGACCGTGTCGCCCACCTGGACGAACGGCTCGGCACCCGGCGACGGCGCGCGGTAGAACGTGCCGACCATCGGCGAGGTCACCACATGGCCTTGCGGTGCAGCCACTACCGGCACCGCCGGAGCAGCGACGGGCGCCTCGATCGCGCCGCTCGGAGGCGGCATCGGCTGCGAATACTGCGGTGCGTACGAGGTGGACGGCTGGACGTAAACCGGCGGCGCATTCTTGACGATGCGGACCTTGCCTTCGCCTTCGGTGACTTCCAGTTCCGAAATCCCGGACTCGGAGACGAGGTCGATCAGAGTCTTCAGCTTACGTAGATCCATTGGGCATCCCCTTTCAATGCGTGAAGTGCCGGCGGCATTGCCTGCCGGCCAAAATTAGGTTTGTTGGAATCAGCCGCGCGGCGAGCCGGCAGCGAACCGGTCGAGCGCGAATTCGAGCGCGTACAGATATCCCTTCCAGCCAAGGCCGCAGATGACGCCTTCTGCCTGGTCGGAGAAATACGAGTGGTGCCGGAACGGTTCGCGGCGATGCACGTTCGACAGATGAATCTCGACGAACGGGATGCCGACACCCGCCAGTGCGTCCCGGATCGCCACGCTGGTGTGCGTGTACGCGGCGGGATTGATCAGAATGAAATCGGTTTTTTCGATCCGTGCGGACTGAATGCGATCGACCAGTGCGCCCTCATGGTTGCTCTGGAACGACGCGAGTTCGACGCCGGCGTCCGCGGCGCGGTCTGCCAGCGCCTGATCGATCTGCGGCAGCGTCACGCGGCCGTAGACCTCAGGTTCCCGGGTGCCGAGAAGGTTGAGGTTGGGGCCGTGCAGTACCAGCAGTCGCGTCATGGTCGCTTCTTTTTCCGTGGAATTGGGCGCACTTTAGCGCTGATTAGAGAAACTTGTCTAGTTTCACGCGCGTAAGGATTGATTTCCGCGGCTTTCGATGAGCTGGCGGAATGCTGATCTTCTGGCAATTTTAGGCAATTTGCGCCCAATCCGGCCTGTTCCGGCCACAAATAAACGTCAAACCAATGTGAAGTCTACAGTGCGTCGAGCGTCTGTTTCAGCTCGTTGGGCTGGATTTGGCCTAATTTTGTCGACCGAACGTTGCCTTTGGCGTCGATGACGACCGTAAAAGGCAGGCCGCCCGCATTATTGCCGAACGCCCGCGCGAGGTCTGCGCCGCCAAAACCGATCACGTAGACCGGGTAGTCCACCCGGACCTTCTGCAGGAAGGCCTGCACATTCTTGTCAGAATCGACGCCAAGTCCGACGAACTCGATGCCTTTCTTGGCGTATTCGCGCTGCAACTGGGACAGCGCCGGCATTTCTTCGACGCACGGTCCGCACCACGACGCCCAGAAATTGACCACCACCGGGTGTCCCTTGAACAGGTTCAGCGACTGCGGCTTGCCGTCGGGATTGGTGACCGGGGCAGCCCATAGCTGCGCGACGGCATTTTGCGGCGCCGGTTGCGCCGCATGGGCGACTTCGCCGCCGGCCGCGTTCAGCAAGCTGTGGCTGGCGAAAGCGCCTACGCCTGCCGCGATAATCGCTACCACTGCACCTGCCAGAATCCGCTTGGTCTTCATACTCGTCTGATCAATTGTTGGGGGAGGCCGTGCTGCTTTCATCCAGCAGCGCCTGCACAGCCTGTGCGCTCGCCCGGGCATGGCGGCCGCGCGCGTCGGCGCGCACGGCGCCGCGCAGATCGTCGGTGCCGTACAGGGCGACGTGCACGCCCACCGGTTCGGCGTCGCGCCCTTCGCGCTCGGGGCGCCACAGGAAACTCAATGTCTCCACATAACCGCGGCCGGCAAAGTGGCGTGTCTCCGAGACGTCGTATGACACGTTGGCATTCAGGAAATAGATGACCACTTCTTTCGGGTTGTCGCAGAACGCCTGCAGAAACACGTCCGAATGTTCGCCGGCTGTGCCGCTCAGCACGGCGCCGGTCAGATAGGGATTGAAGGGGGCGAGCCGCTGCATCCAGTCGAGCGCAACGCCGCGCAGCCGGCGCAGCACGATCGGCTGACGGTCACCCTGGAAGAGCGACTGGTATTCGCGGATTTCCTCTTCAATCTGGTCGTTGTCAGGCAGCCATTCTCCGGTCACACGCGTCTCTCCGACGACCTGTCGCGCAGCTTTGCGCTTGGCCGTCGAGTAATCCAGACCGTCCTCGGCGATCATCCGCGCAGCGGCGATGGCGATTTCCTCGCGCACCCGCTGCGGATCGAAATGTGATTTGCGAACCATCTCCCAATCATACTAGAGAATGAAGTCCGTCCTTTCCGGGCATCCGGGCCTCCGGCGGTGCGGACGGCGTCGCGCCCCGGTCTGGCGTAGGGCGATCGGAGGGCGTCGGTTACAATAGCGTCCTTTGCAGACGGACCTCTTCGGCCGCTCCTGCGCACCTCTTCCCACGCAAAAAATACGCCCGCGCGGCACGACAGGCTTATGCACATCCACATCCTCGGCATCTGCGGCACGTTCATGGGCGGTCTCGCGGTCCTCGCGCGCGGCGCCGGGCATACGGTGACCGGCTGCGACGCCGGCGTCTATCCGCCCATGAGCACGCAGCTCGAGGCGCAAGGCATCCGTCTTATAGAGGGTTACGGCGCGGAACAGCTGGAACTGAAGCCCGATCTGTTCGTGATCGGCAACGTCGTCACGCGCGGCAATCCCCTGATGGAAGCGATTCTCGACCGCGGTTTGCCCTATGTGTCCGGCCCGCAATGGCTCGGCGAACATGTGCTCAACGGCAAATGGGTGCTGGCGGTGGCCGGCACGCACGGCAAGACGACGACCAGTTCGATGCTCACGTGGCTGCTCGAAGACGCTGGCCTGAACCCGGGTTTTCTGATCGGCGGGGTGCCGCTGAACTTCGGCGTGTCGGCGCGGCTGACCGATTCGAGCTTCTTCGTCATCGAAGCCGACGAATACGATACGGCGTTCTTCGACAAGCGCTCGAAGTTCGTCCACTACCGGCCGCGTACGGCGATCCTGAATAACCTCGAGTTCGATCACGCCGACATTTTTCCTGATCTCGCGTCGATCGAGACCCAATTCCATCATCTGGTTCGTACGGTGCCGGGTATCGGGCGCATTGTCACGAACGGACGCGAGGACGCGCTCGAGCGGGTGCTCACGCGCGGCTGCTGGAGCGAAGTCGAGCGGTTCGGCGTGCAGGGCGGGTGGGAGGCGCTGCCGGCTGAAGACGGCGTAGCGGTCGACGAGCGTTTTGCGGTGTATCGCAACGGCGAGCGCGCGGGCATGGTCGAGTGGCAGGTGCAGGGCGAACACAACCGCATGAATGCGATCGCCGCGATCGCCGCCGCGCGGCACGTCGGCGTGCCGCCCGCGCAGGCGGCCCAATCGCTTGCGAGCTTTCGCAACGTGAAGCGCCGGATGGAAGTGCGCGGCAGTGTCGACGGCGTGACCGTCTATGACGACTTCGCGCACCATCCGACCGCCATCGGGACGACCATCGCCGGTCTGCGCACGCGGGTTGGCCGCGAGCGCACGCGCATTCTTGCCGTGCTGGAGCCGCGCTCGAATACGATGAAGCTGGGTGTGATGAAAGCGCAATTGCCGGCGAGCCTCGCCGACGCGGATCTGGTATTCGGCTACGGCGCGCCCGCCGGCCGCGACGCGCTGGGCTGGAATCTCGGCGAGGCGCTGGCGCCGATCGGCGACAAGGCGCACGCCTTCGACAACCTCGACGCGCTTGTCAAAGCGGTCGTGGCGGCGGCACAGCCCGGCGATCAGGTGCTGGTGATGAGCAACGGCGGGTTTGGCGGCGTGCATCAGAAGCTGCTCGATGCACTGTCCCAGCGGCCGGCCCTGGCACGGCCTGTGGAGGCGCAGCCGGCGTCACCCAGGCGGGGCGCCGCGTGATCCTCTACCTGCACGGCTTCCGCTCCTCGCCGAACTCGTTCAAGGCGCGCGTCATGGCGTCGCGCCTCGCAGAACTCGGCCGTATGGCGGAATGGTGCTGCCCGATGCTGCCGGTGTCGCCGCTCGAGACGATCGCGCTGGCGGAATCGCTGGTCGCCGCGGCGGGTGCGCAACGGGTGACCGTGGTGGGCAGCTCGCTCGGCGGTTACTTCGCCACGCATCTGGCCGAAAAGCACGACTGGCCGGCCGTGCTGATGAATCCGGCGGTCGTGCCGCAGCGCGATCTCAGCCAGTACCTCGGCGAACAGCCGCTGTGGCATGGCGGCGGCAGCATCGTCGTCGAGCCGCACCACCTGGATGAGTTGCGCGCGTTAGGCGTTGCCTCCATCACGCGCCCCGAACGCTATTATCTGATTGCCGCCACCGGCGACGAGGTGCTCGATTACCGGGAAATGCTGGCGCATTATCCGGGCGCGCGCACCACCTTGATCGAAGGCAGCGATCACGCTATCAGCGGGTTCGAGCAGTACGTCGACGACGTGCTCGCCTTTTGCGACGAAGAGGATGTAGAACCGCCGGCGCCACGCGCGGCGGCCTGATTCATGTTTCATGCCGCCGGCGCACAGCATGAGCGCGGCGGACCTACCACCACGAACACGTTGCCGTGGCGCGGGCCGGGTCAAGCCGCCAGACGCCGCGGCAGATGCAAGTCAGAACGAGAGTATTGAGTGAACGTTTTCTTTGAGGAATCGGGCAGTTTCAAGGCGGGCAGCGTGCTGTCGCGTCAGGGCGACGCGTTTCAGGTCGAACTGCCGGGCGGGCGGCGCACGAAGGTGCGCGCAAAAGACGTGCTGATCGAGTTCGAGAAGCCGAGCGCCGGGGATCTGATCCAGCAGGCCGACGCGGCGGCCCAGGAAATCGATCTGGATTTCCTGTGGGAATGCGCGCCCGACGATGAATTCCCGTTTGCCACGCTGGGTGCCGATTACTTCGGTGCTTCCTTCGGTCCGGTCGAACGCGCGGCGCTGGTGTTGCGCATGCACAGCTCACCGGTGTACTTCCGCCGCAAAGGCCGCGGGCAGTATCAGCGCGCGCCGCAAGAGCAACTGAAGATGGCGCTCGCCTCGCTCGAACGCAAACGCCAGCAGGGCCTGGTGCAAGCGGAGTACGAAGAGGAACTGAAGGCGGGGCGTCTGCCCGAAGCGTTTGCTGGCAAGGCGCTGGGGCTGCTGACCAGGCCCGACAAGAACACCATCGAATACAGGGCGCTCGAAGCGGCCGCCGCGGCGCGCGGCATTTCGCAGGCGCGGTTGATGCTCGAGTGCGGCGGCATTCCGTCGGCGCGCGCGCTGCACGAAGCGCGCTTCCTGTCCGAATACTTCCCGCACGGCACCGGTTTCGCCCCGGTGACGCCCGGCGTGTTGCCGGAGGATCTGCCGGAAGCCGAGGTCGAAGCGTTCTCGATCGACGACGTAACCACCACCGAAATCGACGATGCGTTTTCGGTCGAACATCTCGCCGACGGCCGGGTGCGGATCGGCGTGCACATCGCCGCGCCCGCGCTTGGGATCCAGCGCAGCGATGAGGTCGATGCGATCGCCCGGACGCGCCTGTCGACGGTGTATATGCCGGGCGACAAGATCACGATGTTGCCCGATAGCGTTGTCGAAGCCTTCACGCTCGCCGAAGGCGGCTTGCGGCCGGCGCTGTCACTGTATGTGATCGTCAACCGCGAAACTCAGGAGATCGTCGCGAGCGAGACGCGCGCCGAACGCGTGTTCGTGAAAAACAACCTGCGCCACAACACGCTGGATGAACTGGTCACCGAAGAGGCGCTGGCCGCCGGGACCGGCGAATATCCGCACAAGGAAGACATTGCGGTGCTGTGGCCGTTCGCCCTGGCGCTGTTCGAGAAACGCCAACTGGCGCGTGCCGGCTATGGTCTGCGGCGCGAAGTGCAGCGCAACACCGATTTCAATTTCTACGTCGACGGCGAGCACATCACGATCACGCCACGCCGCCGCGGTTCGCCGCTGGATACCATCGTCGCCGAGCTGGCCATTCTTGCCAATTCGTCGTGGGGCGCATTCCTGCACGACCACGGTGTGCCGGGCATCTATCGCACGCAACGCGCGTTCGGCGCGCCGTCGGGCCCGAAGCGCACGCGCATGCAAACCACCGCTGCGCCGCATGAAGGCCTCGGCGTGACGCAATACGCGTGGAGCACGTCGCCGCTGCGCCGCTACGTCGACCTCGTCAATCAATGGCAGCTGCTCGCCTGCGTGCAACATGGCGTGACCGCCAAGCTGGCCGCGCCGTTCAAGCCGAAGGACGCCGATCTGTTCGCCGTCGTGCAGGGCTTCGACGACACGTACTCGGCCTACGCCGATCACCAGCGCCGCATGGAGTACTTCTGGTGCCTGCGCTGGCTGAAGCAGGAGAACAGGAAGCAGGTGGTGGCGTCGGTGGTGAAGGACGACCTGGTGCGGCTCGAAGAAATTCCGTTGCTGCTGCATGTGCCGGCGCTCGGCGTGCATGCGCGCGGCACGCGACTGCTGATGGAAGTGATGTCGATCGACGAGCTGACGGTCGAAGCGTCCGTGCGGATGCTGCATGTCCTGGATGCTCCGGCGGTCACGAGCGGCGCAGAAGCCGAAGAGCCCGAAGAAGCCGACGAGGGCGAGGAAGTGCTGCTCGACGCCGCGGACGATTCCGCGGAGAGCGAAGCGGAAGCCGAGGCTGAAGCTGAAGCTGAAGCGGGTCGCGACCCGGAACCCGGCAACGACGGTGGCGACGGCAGCGAAGCTGAGGCCGCCCCCACCGGTCAGCACGTAGCGGAGCCCGGACAATGAGCCAGACGGCTATCGGGGCCGCGGCCGGGGCGGCCGGTCCGCGCGACCGTTATGCGGTAATCGGCAATCCGGTCGGCCATAGCAGGTCGCCGTTCATTCATGCGCGCTTCGCCGAGCAGACCGGCGAGCCAGTCGAGTACACCCATCTGCTGGCGCCTCTGGACGCATTTGCGCCGCACGTGCGGGCGTTTATCGGGTCCGGTGGACGCGGGCTCAATGTCACGGTGCCGTTCAAGCTCGATGCGCATGCGCTCGCCACGACGCTCTCGCCGCGTGCCGCGGCCGCCGGCGCAGTGAATACATTGCGCTTCGACGCGGGCGGCATCTATGGCGACAATACGGACGGCTTTGGTCTCGTGCGCGATATCGAAGTGAATCTGGGTACGGCGCTTAAAGGCGCACGCATCCTGCTGCTGGGCGCGGGCGGTGCCGCGCGCGGCGTCGTGTTGCCGATGCTGGAGCACTCGCCCCACACGCTGACGATCGTCAACCGGACGGCCGCGAAGGCGAACGAGCTGGTCGGCCAGTTTGGCGCAGCGGCGCACGCGGCCGGCTGCCTGCTGACGGGCGGCAGTGCGGCCGCAGTCGAACCGGGCGCGTACGACGTCATCATCAACGCGACCGCCGGCAGCCTGGACGCCGCACTGCCCGAGTGCGACGAGAGCGCGTTCGGCAGCGGCACACTCGCGTACGACATGATGTATGGCGCCCAGCCGACGGTTTTCATGCAGCACGCCCAGAAGCTTGGCGCGCGGGCGGTGGACGGTCTCGGCATGCTGGTCGAGCAGGCGGCCGAATCGTTTTACGTATGGCGCGGCGTGCGCCCCAGTGGCGCGCCGGTGCTGGCGGAATTGCGCCAGATGCTGGCCGCGCCGACGGCGGCCTGAGCCGACCCGCTGAAGACCTGACAAAGCGATGGAGCCGCGCATGTCGCCCGAGTCCGCCGATGCTCTGGAGCCAGCGGCCGTGCCGGACGTTTCAGGCTTTATCGAACCGAGGACCGTGACGACGATGACGCGAACGAGGCGAGCTGGCCGGCCGGGGCTGACGCGATGGATGCTTTACGGTGGCGCGGTGGTGGCCATTGCCTGGATCGCGACGCAGTTGTTCTACTTCGTGCAGATCGGCATCTGGAACTACGTGAATCCGCAATCGACGGCGTTTATGCGCTCGGATGCCTGGCGCCTGTCCGAAGACCGGCCCGATCTGTCGATCCAGCATACGTGGGTGCCGTATGAGCAGATCTCGCGCAACCTGAAGCGGGCGATCATTGCGTCCGAGGATGCGAACTTCGTCAACAACAACGGTTACGAGACCGACGCAATTTTGCAGGCGTGGGAGAAGAACAAGGCGCGCGGCAAGATCGTGGCCGGCGGATCGACGATTACGCAGCAACTGGCGCGCAATCTGTTCCTGTCACGGCAGAAGAGTTATATCCGCAAGGGGCAGGAGTTGATCATCACGTGGATGCTTGAGACCTTGATGGACAAGGAACGGATCTATGAGATCTATCTCAACTCCGTTGAGTGGGGGAATGGGGTTTATGGTGCCGAGGCCGCAGCGCATTATTACTACAAGACTTCTGCGGCGAAGCTGACCGGCTGGCAGTCGGCGCGGCTGGCGGTGATGTTGCCGAGGCCCAAGTATTTTGATGAGCATCGCGGGTCGCTGTATCTTGCGCAGCGGGCTGGGGTTATTGCTCATCGGATGGGGGCGGCTGAGTTACCCGAGTAGGTTGTTTTTTTGCCTGCGGGGCGCTCTGGTTGCTGTTCTTTGGGCGTTGGCCTTTCCTTGTTTTCTTACTGGTTTACTGGCAAAAGAAAGCCGCTTCACACCGCTAACATCCAGGTGTCGCGCTCGCACAGACTCGTTAGTGGTCCGAATACAGGAGCGCCTCTCGCACCACACGCGCTTGTGACAAAGGGGTCATCCGTTCCAGCGTTGCGCTGCGCGCCCCGCCGTCGGGCACGATTCCTTCTGCCAAGTCCAACGCATTTCACTGCTACCAGCCAGTCTTTCCCGGCAACGTACGCTGCAACCAGACCTCCCCTGGCAGACCTGATCGCCACGCACGTAGTGCGCAGGCGGGATGAATGAGCCCTTTGTCACCAAAGCGTGCGGTGCGACGGTGGGTCTTGTCTTCGCACCACTAACGTTTTGGTGCAGAGGTGCCGCCCCGCACAGGGGCAACGCCAATAAACCAGTATCAAATCAAGGAAAGGCCCACGTCCAAAGCAAACAGCCGGAGAAGCGGCCAGCAAGGCAAAAGAGCCAGACCAGGGCACAGGGCCGACGCCAATAAACCAGCAAGCAAACAAGGAAAGGCCAACACCAGAAGCAAACAGAAAAAACCCGTCAGCAAGACAGCAAACACTCCAAAGCAGCAAAAACCAGGCCAGCGCAGCAAAAAATCCCAATATATGAATCAAACACTCACATATTGGAGATTTCAAAAAATCCGCCCTACAATCCGAAGCACCAAGCCCGCAAGGCGTCGACTGCAAGGCGCGCGCAAGCCGCCAGCCATGCCGCCAGCGAGGCAAATAAAGGCCACACCCCTTCCGCACGAGAACCCGTGCGGCCGGCGCGGACCTAACGATCGGAGACAACCAGCCATGCCCATCACCGTCAGGCAGGAAACACGCCCTCACCGTGTTCTGTCCCGTTTCGTTGGCGGCCACGCCGGCCCCGCGCAGTAACACCCCAACCATTCGCCCAATCGCCATGAACAAAGCGATATCCACTCACGCCGCAGCCGAGAATGGCGCCGGCGCCGAAGCAGTGCCGCAACCGCGCGCCCGCACGCTGAACGGTGCAACCGGCCCACACACGCCTGCCGATGAAATCGCGCTGCCCAGCACGCTGCTCGATATCACGCCGCAGCAAGCGGGCACGCAGACGCTCTTGCGCGGCCTCGCAATCCTCGAAGCGGCCGCCGCCGGTGTGCGCGATCTGCGCACCTTCGGGGCCGCGCTCGGCACGACCCGCAGCACCACGCACCGCCTCGTCAGCAGCCTCGTTCAGGCGCGCTATCTGCGCCAGGTGCAGGGCGGCTATCTGCTCGGGCCGAAGCTGATCGAACTCGGCACGATCGCGCTCGAACAGATGCCGCTTACCGCAGTCGCGCGCCAGCATCTCGAGTCGTTGGCCGAACAGACGCTCGATACCATCCACCTCGGCGTACGCGACGGCGACGATGTTCTCTACATCGACAAGATCCCGGGTACTCGCGGCCTCGAAATGCGTTCGCGCGTGGGGCACCGCATGCCGCTCGCCTCCACCGGCATCGGCAAGGCGATGATGCTCGACCTCACGCCGGATGCCTGGCAGTCGCTGTTCGACGCGTCGCGGCGTGCGCTTGCCGGCGTCAGTTTCAAGCCGGATAACCGCCCCGATATGCCCACCTTCCTGCAACGCATGACAACCTACTCGGCGGGCGGCTACACGTTCGACCTGGAAGAAAACGAGGCGTCGATCCGTTGTGTTGCGGCACCGGTGCGCGATGCGTCGGGTGCGATCGTCGCGGCGCTGTCGGTGGCAAGCACGATTCCGTATATGTCGCTGGAACGCATGGACGAACTGATTCCGGTCGTGCAGCGCGAAGCGCGTGCAATCTCCGAGGAACTCGGCTGGCGTGTGCCGCAGCCCGCCACGCGCAGGATCAAACGATGACGCAATCGGGTTCTCCCATGCCGGTCGCCGATGTCATGAATGCCACGAGCGCCACGAGCGCCACGAGTGCCGGCGCTGCGCCGCAGGCACATGCTGTCAATTTCGATCAGGCCGCGCTCGTCGCGCTTGACTGGGGCACAACCTCGTTGCGTGCCTATCTGTTCGACACGCTCGGCAATGTGCTGGCCGCGCATGAGTCGAGCGCGGGCATCATGAATCTGCCGCGCGCGGCTGCCCAGGGTGGCTTCGACGCCGCCTTCGATGCCGCCTGCGGCGCATGGCTCGAACGCGCGCCCGGTCTGCCGGTGATCGCGGCAGGCATGGTCGGTAGCGCTCAAGGCTGGCTCGAAGCGCCGTATGTCGATACGCCGGCGAATGCCGACGCGCTGGTCGCGGGCATCGTACGCGTGCAGACGGCACGCGGCGTGACGCTGAATATCGTGCCGGGCGTCCTTCAGCCCGGCGAACTGCCGAACGTGATGCGCGGCGAGGAAACGCAGATTTTCGGTGCGCTTGCTGACGATGGCGCAGAGGACGGCGCAGGGCCGGCCGGTGCGCAGCGCGCGCTGATCGGCTTGCCCGGCACGCACGCCAAATGGGTGGTGGTGCAAGGCGACCGCATTGAGCGCTTTCATACCTTCATGACCGGCGAGATCTTCGCGGCGCTGCGCGAGCATACGATTCTTGGCCGCACCATGGTGACGCCGGATCGTCTGGATACCGATGCATTCCTGCGCGGCGTGAGTATCGCACGTCACAAAGGGCAGGCGGGGGTGCTCGCCACGGTCTTCAGCACGCGCACCCTCGGCCTGACCGGCCAGCTCGCCGGTGCGCAGCAACCCGACTATCTGTCGGGTCTGCTGATCGGCCACGAACTCGCCGGCCTCGAGACGGTGCTCGCGCAGCAGCAAACCCGCCTCGCGGGCCACGCGTTGCGCCTGATCGGCAATGAGGCGCTGTGCGAGCGTTACCGGCTCGCGCTGACCCAATTCGGCTGTACCCAGGCGCACCTGGTCAAACAGGCGACCGAGCGCGGCCTGTGGCGCATCGCGACGCAGGCCGGCCTCGTGTTACCCGCGGCGGGCACGGTACATACTGCGCACGGCAGTTAAAGCGCCGTCGCCGCGCACGACATAGACAAGGAACCGACATGCAACCTCACATCAACCTGCCCGCCCCGTATATGCCGCATGCGGGTCTGATCGCCGCGTTCGAAGCATGCCCGCTGATCGCCATTCTGCGCGGCGTCACGCCCGCCGACGCCGCCGAGCACGGCCGGGCGCTGTACGAAGCGGGATTCCGGATCGTCGAGGTGCCGCTCAATTCGCCGCAGCCGTTCGACAGCATCGCCGCGATCCGCAAGGCGCTGCCGGCTGACGCCATCGTCGGCGCGGGTACCGTGCTGCACCCGAGTTTTGTCCATGACGTGAAGTCGGCGGGTGGCGAACTGATCGTAATGCCGCATAGCGATGCTGAAGTGGTGACCACGGCGAAGGCGCAAGGACTGGCCTGTGCGCCGGGCGTTGCGACGCCGAACGAAGCGTTTCTTGCGCTGAAAAATGGCGCCGACGTGCTGAAGATGTTCCCTGCTGAACAACTCGGCTGCCACGTCGTGAAGGCGTGGCGCGCGGTGATCGCGACGGAAGTGCCGCTGGTGCCGGTGGGCGGTGTCACGCCGGACAACATGGGGCCGTTTCTCACCGCAGGCGCGAACGGCTTCGGCCTTGGCTCGGCGCTGTACAGGCCCGGTCAGAGCGTGGCGGCCACCGCGTCGCATGCGAAGGCGTATATCAACGGCTTGCGTATCGCCCGGGCAGGCGCGAACAAATGAACCGGCTTGCCGACAAGGTCGCGTTGATCACCGGCGCCGGACGTGGCATCGGTGCGGCTATCGCGCTGGCGTTTGCGCGCGAGGGCGCCGCGGTCGTGCTGGCCGAACTGGATATCGAAACGGCTCAGCGCACCGCGAAGGAGATTGAAGCCGCGTGCTGTGCGGGTGGCGGGAACGGCGCAACCCGAGCAGGCGCAACTGGCTCAACAGGCGCGACAGGTGGCGCAAAGGTACTCGCCGTGCAGACGGACGTCACGCAGTCAGCGTCCGTCCAGCACGCGGTGCGCGAAGCAGAACGTGCGTTCGGCGCAGTGGATGTGCTGGTGAACAACGCCGGCATCAACGTGTTCTGCGATCCGTTGACGATGACCGACGACGACTGGCGGCGCTGTTTCGCCGTCGATCTGGACGGCGTCTGGAACGGCTGCCGCGCGGTGTTGCCGGGGATGGTCGAACGCGGCGCGGGCAGCATTGTAAACATCGCGTCGACACATGCGTTCAAGATCATTCCGGGCTGCTTCCCGTACCCGGTTGCGAAGCACGGCGTGCTTGGATTGACGCGGGCGCTCGGCATCGAATACGCGCCGCGCAATGTGCGCGTCAATGCGATCGCGCCGGGCTACATCGAAACGCAACTGACGCACGACTGGTGGAACGGGCAGCCCGACCCCGCGGCGGCGCAGCAGGCCACGCTCGACCTGCAGCCGATGAAGCGGATCGGCCGCCCGGACGAAGTGGCGATGACGGCGGTGTTCCTCGCTTCAGATGAGGCGCCCTTCATCAACGCAAGCTGTATCACGGTCGATGGCGGGCGCTCGGCGCTGTACCACGACTGAGGCACCGCAACAAAAAAGACGCAGCAGGCGGTGCGCAGTCGAACGCGCACCTTAAGGCAACGACGGGCAACGAAGCGCTGCAGGGCACAAGGATCAGTTTGAACCGGTTGACGCGCTGGCCGCGTGTGTCGGGACCGGGATAAGAAGACGCGGCCGATACCTTCTCGTAATCTACCAATTAGTCAGGAGACTGCATCATGAAACGAAGAATATTCCTCACGCTGGCAGCTGCGGCGGCAGGTGTGCTGTTCAATGCACCCGTCGTCCAGGCCGCTGACGCCGTCAAGATCGGCTTTCTGGTGAAGCAGCCGGAAGAGCCGTGGTTCCAGGACGAGTGGAAGTTTGCCGAGATTGCCGCCAAGGAGAAGGGTTTCACGCTGGTGAAGATCGGTGCGCCGTCGGGCGAGAAGGTCATGAGCGCGATCGACAACCTGGCAGCCCAGAAGGCGCAGGGTTTCGTGATCTGCACGCCTGACGTCAAGCTCGGGCCGGGCATCGTCGCCAAGGCGAAGGCTGACGGCCTGAAGATGATGACGGTCGACGACCGCCTCGTCGACGGCGCGGGCAAGCCGATCGCGAGCGTGCCGCACATGGGCATCTCGGCTTACAACATCGGCAAGCAGGTGGGCGACGCACTGGCTGCGGAAATCAAGAAGCGCGGCTGGGACATGAAGGATGTCGGTGCCATCGATATAACCTACGAGCAGTTGCCGACCGCGCATGACCGCACGACCGGCGCAACCGATGCGCTCGTGGCCGCCGGCTTCCCGAAGGCCAACGTGATTGAAGCGCCGCAGGCGAAGACCGACACGGAAAACGCCTTCAACGCCGCCAACATCGCGCTGACCAAGAACCCGCAGTTCAAGCACTGGGTCGCTTACGGCCTGAACGACGAAGCCGTGCTCGGCACGGTGCGTGCAGCGGAAGGCCGCGGCTTCAAGGCGGACAACATGATCGGCATCGGCATCGGCGGTTCGGACTCGGCGCTGAACGAGTTCAAGAAGCCGACGCCGACGGGCTTCTACGGCACCGTCATCATCAGCCCGAAGCGCCATGGCGAAGAAACCTCGACGCTGATGTACGACTGGATCACGCAAGGCAAGGAACCGCCGATGCTCACGCTGACGACCGGCATGCTGGCCACGCGTGACAACGTCGCGGACGTGCGTGAAAAGATGGGTCTGGCATCGAAGTAGGCGGGACGCGACAGAAGTGCCGCGGGCGGGCGCCGGAGCTCTGGATTCCGGCGGCCTCGCCCCGCAAGGCAGCGCGTGCGCAACGTAGCTAACCGGCGCGCGCGGGCCGGCGCAACAGCAGTTGGGACAAACCGTCGTGCCGGCCACGCTGCAAGCCGCGCCGGCACATGCGGTTCACAGGATGCAACAGGAGGCGAAGTGTCAGCGACGCTGCGTTTTGACAATATCGGTAAGGTCTTTCCAGGCGTGCGTGCGCTCGACGGAGTGTCCTTCGACGTGAACGTCGGCCAGGTGCACGGCCTGATGGGCGAAAACGGCGCAGGGAAATCGACCCTGCTGAAGATTCTCGGCGGTGAGTACCAGCCGGATTCGGGCCACGTGATGATCGACGGCAACGAGGTGCGCTTTGGCAGCGCGGCTGCGTCGATTGCGGCGGGGATCGCGGTGATTCACCAGGAACTGCAATACGTGCCCGATCTCACGGTCGCGGAAAATCTGCTGCTCGGCCAGTTGCCGAACTCGCTCGGCTGGGTGAACAAGCGCGAAGCGAAGCGCTTCGTGCGCGAGCGGCTGGAAGCCATGGGCGTCGCGCTCGATCCGAATGCGAAGCTGCGCAGGCTCTCGATCGCGCAGCGGCAGATGGTCGAAATCTGTAAGGCGCTGATGCGCAACGCGCGCGTGATTGCGCTCGATGAGCCGACCAGCTCGCTGTCGCATAGCGAGACGGAAGTGCTGTTCAAGCTGGTGCGCGATCTGCGCGCCGACAATCGGGCGATGATCTACATCTCGCACCGGATGGACGAGATCTACGAACTCTGCGACGCCTGCACCATTTTCCGCGACGGCCGCAAAGTGGCCTCGCATCCGAGCCTCGAAGGCGTGAAGCGCGACACGATCGTGAGCGAAATGGTCGGTCGCGAGATTTCGGACATCTACAGCTACAAGCCGCGTGAGCTCGGCGAAGTGCGCTTCGCAGCCAGGGCGATCGAAGGGCACGCGCTCAAGGAGCCGGCCAACTTCGAAGTGCGGCGCGGCGAGATCGTCGGCTTTTTCGGTCTGGTGGGCGCAGGCCGCAGCGAACTGATGCACCTCGTGTACGGCGCCGACCACAAGAAGAGCGGCGAAATCGTGCTCGACGGCAAGCCGATCAAGGTGCGCAGCGCCGGCGAAGCAATCCGCCATGGCATCGTGCTGTGCCCGGAGGATCGCAAGGAAGAGGGCATCGTCGCGATGGCGAGCGTGTCGGAGAACATCAACATCAGCTGCCGCCGCCACCATCTGCGTGGCGGGTTCTTCCTGAACCGCAAGAAAGAAGCGGAAACCGCGGACCGTTTTATCAAACTGCTGAAGATCAAGACGCCGAGCCGCCGCCAGAAAATCCGTTTCCTTTCCGGTGGCAACCAGCAGAAAACGATCCTGTCGCGCTGGCTCGCGGAGCCGGATCTGAAAGTGGTGATTCTCGACGAGCCCACGCGAGGAATCGACGTCGGCGCGAAGCATGAGATCTATAACGTGATCTATCAGCTCGCGGAACGCGGCTGCGCCATCGTGATGATTTCGTCGGAACTGCCGGAAGTGCTGGGCGTCTCGGATCGGATCGTGGTGATGCGGCAAGGCCGCATCTCTGGCGAATTGCCGCGCAGCCAGGCCACTGAACAGGCGGTGCTGAGCCTCGCGTTGCCGCAAAGCTCGACCGCACCGCAAGCCGCCGCGCCACAGGCGGCCTGAAACTGACTGGACGCAAGTCCTCAATAACCCGTCAGCCCGTGGGGAACGGGAGGAGTAATCAAATGCAAGCCAGAGAAAACCTCGCGCAACAGGCAGCCAAAAGCGCCGCCGAAGCGCTGATTCCGCAGAGCAACGACAAGCAGAAATGGTGGCAGCAGGTCACCGACTACAGCCTGATCGTGATCTTCGCGATCATGTTCATCACGATGTCGGTGACGGTCGATCACTTTTTCTCGATCGAGAACATGCTCGGGCTCGCGCTGTCGATCTCGCAGATCGGCATGGTCGCGTGCACGATGATGTTCTGTCTCGCCTCGCGTGACTTCGACCTGTCGGTGGGCTCGACGGTCGCGTTTGCCGGCGTGCTCTGTGCGATGGTGCTCAACGCCACCGGCAACACGTTCATCGCGATCATCGCGGCGGTGGCGGCCGGTGCCGTGATCGGCTTCGTCAACGGTGCGGTCATCGCGTACCTGCGCATCAACGCGCTGATCACCACGCTCGCGACAATGGAAATCGTCCGCGGCCTCGGCTTCATCGTGTCGCATGGGCAGGCTGTGGGCGTGTCGTCGGATACGTTTATCGCGCTGGGCGGGTTGTCCTTCTTCGGCGTGTCGTTGCCGATCTGGGTCACGCTGCTGTGCTTCATCGTGTTCGGCGTGATGCTCAACCAGACCGTGTATGGCCGCAATACACTGGCGATCGGCGGCAATCCGGAAGCGTCGCGTCTGGCCGGTATCAACGTCGAGCGTACCCGTGTGTTCATCTTCCTGATTCAGGGCGCGGTTACTGCGCTGGCGGGTGTGATTCTCGCCTCGCGTATCACGTCCGGTCAGCCGAACGCCGCCGAAGGCTTCGAACTGAACGTGATTTCCGCCTGCGTGCTGGGCGGCGTGTCGCTGCTCGGTGGCCGTGCGACGATCTCGGGCGTCGTGATCGGCGTGCTGATCATGGGTACGGTCGAGAACGTGATGAACCTGTTGAACATCGACGCGTTCTATCAGTACCTGGTGCGCGGCGCGATCCTGCTCGCTGCTGTGCTGCTCGACCAGTTGAAGAACCGCGGTTCGCGCGATTGACGCGCGGCGCCTCGTCAATCTGCCTAATAGAGGAATCGAACGATGTCGTCTCCTGCCAATGCGAACGCCCGCCAGCCGGGTAACGCGGATAACGCGGATAACGTATACGCGCGCTTTCCGAGTCTCGTCGACCGGACGGTGCTGATTACGGGTGGCGCGACCGGGATCGGCGCGTCGTTCGTCGAGCACTTCGCGGCGCAGGGTTCTCGCGTCGCGTTCTTCGATATCGATGCAGGCGCCGGCGAGGCGCTCGCCGATCAACTCGGCGATTCGCGCCACAAGCCGCTGTTTTTGCCCTGCGACCTGACCGATATCGACGCGCTGCAAAACGCGATCGCCGACGTGAAGGCCGCCCTCGGCCCGATCGAGGTGCTCGTCAATAACGCCGCGAACGACAAGCGTCACAAGATCGAAGAAGTGACGCCCGGCTCGTTCGATGCGGGTATCGCGGTGAACCTGCGCCATCAGTTCTTTGCTGCGCAGGCCGTGGCTGACGATATGAAAGCGGCCGGGCGCGGGTCGATCATCAATCTCGGCTCCATTAGCTGGATGTTGAAGAACGGCGGCTATCCGGTGTATGTGATGTGCAAATCGGCGGTACAGGGGCTCACGCGCGGCCTCGCGCGCGATCTAGGCCATTTCAGTATCCGCGTGAATACCCTGGTGCCGGGCTGGGTGATGACCGAGAAGCAAAAGCGCCTGTGGCTCGACGACGCCGGGCGCCGCTCGATCAAGGAGGGGCAGTGCATCGACGCTGAACTGATGCCCGAGGATCTGGCACGCATGGCGCTCTTCCTCGCCGCCGACGACAGCCGGATGATCACCGCGCAGGATATCGTCGTCGACGGGGGCTGGGCATGAGCGAGCCGGCGGGCGCAGTACGCGCGGCATTGCTGGTCGACGCGAAATGCACGCTTGGCGAAGGCGCCACCTGGTGCGCGCGAAGCGGCCGCTTCTACTGGACCGATATTGAAGGCGCGCGCCTGTGGCGTCATGACCCGAGCGACGGGCGCAGCACCTTCTGGCCGATGCCGGAGCGGCTCGCGACCTTTGCACTCTGTGCCGATCCGCACTACCTTTTACTCGGACTCGCCACGCATCTGGCGTTCTTCGATCTTGCAACTGGCGAGACTCAGCGTATCGTCGAGGTCGAACCGGGTTTGAATACGCGCGTCAACGACGGCCGGTGCGACCGTCAGGGCCGCTTCGTGTTCGGGACCAAGGACGAAGGCTCGCCGCTGCGGGCGGTGGGCGGGTTCTACCGGCTGAACCGCGATCTGTCGCTTGAACGGCTGCCGCTGCCGGCACCGGCGATTTCGAACAGCATTGCGTTTAGTCCGGACGGCGCAACGATGTACTACTGCGATTCGCCGACCCGCGAAATTCGCGCGTGCGATTACGGCGCGGACGGAGGCATCACGAATGACCGCGT
Organism: Paraburkholderia sp.; assembly: GCA_035948995.1. Lineage (GTDB taxonomy): Bacteria > Pseudomonadota > Gammaproteobacteria > Burkholderiales > Burkholderiaceae > Paraburkholderia. Next base: position 26,780 of record DASZIR010000112.1, read on the forward strand.
GTTCACCAGGCTCGCGGACACGACCGGCGAACCCGACGGCTCGGCGGTCGACCGCGACGGCGGCTTGTGGAATGCGCAGTGGGGCGGCGCGCGGGTGGTGCGTTACGGCGCAGACGGTGTCGAAACCACGCGCGTGACGGTGCCGACCGTGCAGCCGAGTTGTGTGGCGCTGGGCGGCGCGCAACTCGGCACGCTGTATATCACGAGCGCGCGCACCGATCTGGACGCGTCCGCGCTGGCCGGCGATTCGCGGGCAGGCGGGGTCTTTGTGGCTGTACCCGGGCAGCGCGGCTTGCCCGAACCGCTGTTTCAGGGCGCACCGCTGCCCCGCAGGACGGTTTGATCGAGCTCATTTTTGTGGGAAGCGCGTTTGCGTGCCACAGGGCTTTGAGCAGGTGGTGTCGTTGCAGGCCGCAAGTCGCAGTTTGCGCAGGTTGCGGTAGGACTCAAGGAGTCAAGGACTCAAGGACTCAAGGACTCAAGGACTCAAGGACTCAAAGAGGCGGCCAGCCAAGGCGCCCGCATAAACATCCGTCAGCGATGACGGCAACGTCCCACGCCTCTCGATGGAGCCTGATATGACTGTGGTGAATCTCGTTTCCTCTTCTCAGCGTTCCCAGACTTCGCAGACGCGCCGCGCACGGCTGGCCGCTGCCGCCCATCCGGTGCTCGCGGGACCCAGCACGTCGGCTGTGGCCGTCGGCGAGACGAGTGGGGGCGAGCTCGCGTGCGTGACGCTGGCCAATACGCAGTTGCGCCTCGACGTGGCGCCGGCGCTGGGCGGTGGGATCACCCGTTTCGACTGGCGCAGCGACGGCGCGCTGGTACCGATTTTTCGCCGCTGCCGGCATGTCGCCGCCGATACCGACCCGAATGAACTCGCGTGTTATCCGTTGCTGCCGTATTCGAACCGGATCGGCGGGGGCCATTTCGGGGTGGGCGGCCGGCGCATCGACGTGCCGTGTAATCGCGCTGCCGAGCCGCTGCCGATTCACGGCGACGGCTGGCTGGCGCACTGGCAGGTCGCCGAGACCGATCGGGAGAACGTGCGCCTGACGCTCGATCGCAGCGACGGCAAGCCGTATGCGTACCGCGCGACGCAGACCTACGCGCTCGAAGGGGCGACGCTCGCGATCACGCTCGAGATTGAAAACACGGGGCGCGAGGCGCTGCCGTTCGGACTGGGCATCCACCCGTTCCTCGTGCGCGATGCGCACACGGAGCTGTCCGCGGCGGCGGCGGGGCTGTGGCTGCAAGGCGACGACTGGCTGCCGGTGCGCCATGTGCCGGCGCCGCCCGCATGGCAGTTCGGCGTGGCGTATCCGCTGCCGGAGACCATCGTCAATCACGCCTTCACCGGCTGGAGTGGGCAGGCAGCGGTTGTCTGGCCGAAGCGGCGGCTGTCGGTGACGATCGCGGCAGATACCGATTACTACGTGCTGTACACACCGCCCGGCGAGGATTTCTTCTGCTTCGAGCCCGTCGATCATCCGATCAATGCGATGAATCTGCCAGGCGGGGCGGCGTCGCATGGCATGACCATGCTGGCGCGGGGCGAGCGCGTGACGCGATCGTTCCGCTTTACTGTCGAGCGCACGGGCTTGCGCGCAGCAGCGGGGGCGGCGCGCGGTTCGCGGCGGCAGTGAGCGGCCCCGCAGGCTGAGCGTGGCGGCGAGGCGGCCGGAGGGCCGCTGAATGGGGGCGAGCGACGCAGTCAGGGCTGGATGACTACCCGGCGAGCCGATCGGTGCGCGGCGCGGCCGGCGCTCGATGACAGGTAAAATACGGGCCACTTCTCTCCCCGGCTCGCCGCGAAACTCACCATGTCCACTTTCATCCAGACACTCAACGACGCGTGGCAGCGCACGAATTCGCTGCTGTGCGTCGGCCTCGATCCCGAGCCCACGAAATTTCCGGGTGCGCTCACCGGCCGCGCCGATGCAATCTTTGAGTTTTGCCGCACGATCGTCGATGCGACCGCGCCTTATGCCTCGTCATTCAAGCCGCAAATTGCCTACTTCGCCGCGCATCGCGCGGAAGACCAGCTCGAACAGCTGATCGAGCACATCCATCTGAATCATCCGGGCTTGCCGGTGATTCTCGATGCGAAGCGCGGCGACATCGGCAGCACGGCCGGGCAGTACGCCCGCGAGGCGTTCGAGCGCTATCGTGCGGATGCCGTGACGGTGAACCCTTACATGGGCTTCGATTCGATCGAGCCGTATCTCGAGCATCAGGGCAAGGGCGTGATCGTGCTGTGCCGGACCTCGAACCCGGGCGGCTCCGACCTGCAGTTTCTCGACACGGCGGGGCGCCCGCTGTATCAGGTGGTCGCGCAACTGGCCGCGGACAGGTGGAACGCGAGCGGCCAGCTCGGACTGGTGGTGGGCGCGACGTTCCCGAAGGAAATTGAAGTCGTGCGCAGGATCGTGGGCGAGATGCCGCTGCTGATTCCGGGCATCGGCGCGCAGGGCGGCGATGTGGAAGCCACCGTGAACGCAGGCCGCACGGCGGCGGGCACGGGTATGCTGATCAACTCGTCGCGTGCGATTATTTATGCCGGCAAGGGTGAGGATTTCGGGCAGGCGGCCGCCAAGGCTGCGCAGGAGACGCGGGATCGGATTAACGCGTATCGGTGATGGACGCGACTGCCGCCAGGGAAGCGGTAGCCGCTTTCCTGTGCGGACTTCCTATGCGGAGCGCGCCGCCGGTCCCAGCCGCCCGACGAACGCCGCGTGGGCCGGATACGCGCGCTGCAGTGCGTCGACATCGGCCAGTTCAAACTCGCTGAACTCGAACCCCGGCGCCACCGTGCATCCGACCAGCGCGAACGCCGCTGGATTCTCGCACTCCGCGGCAAACCACAGCCCGGCCGGCACCACTGCCTGAAACACGGTGCCCGGATGGGTCAGCGGATTACCCAGCCGATGCGTGACCGGCGTTCCCGCCTCATCGAGTACATGAACCAGCAGCGGCTCGCCGGCATAAAAATGCCAGACCTCGTCGGACTTGATCCGATGCCATGCGGAATGCGCGCCGTCGCACAGCAGGTAGTAAATCGCCGTCGACGCCGAGCGCGTTTCACCTGAGCCTTCCCGGTTCACCCGCGCCGTCGAGCGATACGGTTCACAGAAAAAACCGCCCTCCGGGTGAGGCTTCAGATCGAAGCGGCGGATCAGTTCGTCTTTGGCAAGCTCAGGCGTCGACATAGGCGGCACACTCAGGCGAGGCAGGGGGCAGGCCTGCCAGAGGATGAAAGCGAATTAAAGCGGACCAGAGCCAACCAAAGCGAACTAAAGCGTTTTACCGCTCACGTTCGTCGAGCAACGCCAGTACGCCGCGCAGCGCATGAACGGCCGCCTGCACGCGGATCCTTTCGCGATCGCCCTTGAACACGAGCGTTTCCACCGCCGTATGCAAGCGGTTGCTCCAGCCGAACGAGACCGTCCCGACCGGCTTGTTCTCCGTGCCGCCACCCGGACCCGCCACCCCGGTAATCGCCAGCGACACCTGCGCACGGCTGTTGCGCAGCGCGCCCTCGGCCATCGCGCGGGCCACGGGTTCGCTGACTGCACCGTGCTTCTCGATCAGATCGGCAGGCACGCCGATCATTTCGCTTTTTGCCTGATTCGAATAAGTGACGAAACCGCGCTCGAACCAGCCGCTGCTGCCGGAGATGTCGGTGATCGCGGTCGCAACCATGCCGCCCGTGCAGGACTCGGCGGTCACAAGCATCAGGCGTTCGTCGCGCAACCGGTTGCTCACGCGGATAGCGAGTTGGTGAACGACGGAATCGGTAGGCATACGTTTGTCCGAAAGACGTGGGACGGTCAGACCGTCATGCGCCACAGCGCAATCACCAGCAAGGTGAAAAATGCTGCGACCAGGTCATCGAACATGATGCCAAAGCCACCTTTCAGTCTGCGGTCAAAGTAACGGATCGGCGGTGGTTTCACCATGTCGAAGAAACGGAACACGATGAAGGCCCACAGCTGGCCGGTGAACGTGACCGGCGTCACCATCAGCAGCACCAGCCAGAAGGCGACGATTTCGTCCCACACCACGGGCGACGGATCGTCGATGCCGAGTTTTCTGGCGGTGAAGCCGCTAATCGAAATACCGGCGAAAAAGCCCACCACGATCAGTACGCCCCAGTCGAGCACCGTCAGATAGCGGTTGAGTGCGGCGAACGACGCCCACGCGAACAACGTGCCGACCGTGCCCGGCGCGATCGGCGACAAACCGCTGCCGAAACCGAGCGAAATCAGATGCAGCGGATGCGACAGCATGAAGCGGGCGGTGGCGCGGCGCGGCCGCGACGGGCGAGGCTCGGGGGCGTCCGGCGGGGGACCACCGGCGAACTCGTTGGTGGGGCCGAGCGAGGGTTCAGTCTGCATGAAAGTGGTCGAAGCCTTGCAAGGTCAAGGTGAGCGGGCTGCCGGCTGCATCGTGCCAGCTGATTGCAGGGCTGTCCGCCGCCGATTTGAGAGCGCTTATTGTACCGATCCGGGTCACCGGAATATCCACTTCGCGCCCGGCTGCTTCGACCGCGGCGCGTGCTGCGGCCGCAGCCGTGAAGCAGAGCTCGTAGTCGTCGCCGCCCGCCAGCGTGCAGCGGCGTTGCACCTCTGCAGTCAGCCTGCGCAGCGCGGCCGAGCGTGGCACCGCGTCGACGTCGACGTGCGCCTGCATATGTGAGCGCTCGAGTATATGCAGCAGGTCGCCGGCGAGTCCGTCCGACAGATCGAGCGCCGCATGCGCGACGCCCCGCAGCGCGAGACCCAGCGCGACGCGCGGCTCGGGACGCTCGAGGGCGCGGCGAAATGTCGCAGTATCCGCGGCATTGGCGGACCACTCGCCGCGCCGCACGCCGAGTCCGGCGCGCGCGTCGCCGAGCGCGCCGGAGATCCAGATGTCGTCACCGGGTTGCGCGGCGTCGCGGCGCAGCGCCAGTCCGGGCGGCACGCTACCGAAGACCGTGAGGCACAGGTTGAGCGGTCCGGCGGTCGTATCGCCGCCAATCAGCTCGCATTCGAACCGTTCGGCGAGTTCGAAAAGGCCGTCGCTGAACGCAGCAAGCCAGTCTTCCCGCGCTTGCGGCAGCGCGAACGCGAGCGTGAACGCCTGCGGCTTCGCGCCCATTGCGGCCAGATCCGACAGGTTGACGGCCAAAGCCTTGTGGCCGAGCGAGTGTGGATCGATATCGGCGAAGAAATGGCGGCCTTCGACCAGCATGTCCGTTGAAATGGCCAGCATTTCGCCGGTGCGCGGCGCCAGCAGCGCGCAATCGTCGCCGATACCGAGTGTGCCGTCGGCGATGGGGCGAACGACGCGGGCACGCTGCGCAAAAAAACGGTCGATCAGCGAAAACTCGGAGAGCATGTCAGGGTTCCGTGCACGGAAAAACGGCTAACGGCGCGCATTGTACGGCGAAGATGCTGCGCCGCCGCAAATATGCCGGTCGGGCCGGTTCAGCACCTTTCGCATTGTTTCAGTCGCGGCAGCTGTGCCTTGATTGAAGGAATCGCGTCAGGGAATGGCGCTACAATGCGGTCGAGCACCCATTCTAATCCGCCCTTCCAAGCCCGCCTTATGTCGAATCCCGTCAATAGCAAACTCCGCGAAGCCGCCCTCGATTATCACGAGTTCCCGACCCCCGGGAAGATCGCGATCGCCCCGACCAAGCAGATGATCAATCAGCGCGACCTCGCGCTGGCGTACTCGCCCGGCGTCGCGTTCGCGTGCGAGGAAATCGTCGAGAACCCGCTGAATGCCGCCCGCTTCACCGCGCGCAGCAACCTCGTCGGCGTCGTGACGAACGGCACGGCGGTGCTCGGTCTCGGCAACATCGGCCCGCTCGCTTCAAAGCCGGTCATGGAAGGCAAGGCGGTGCTGTTCAAGAAGTTCGCCGGCATCGACGTGTTCGATATCGAGCTGAACGAGTCGGATCCGCACAAACTGGTCGACGTGATCGCCGCGCTCGAACCGACCTTCGGTGGCATCAACCTTGAAGACATCAAGGCGCCGGACTGCTTCATCGTCGAGCGCGAATGCCGCAAGCGCATGAAGATTCCGGTGTTCCACGACGACCAGCACGGCACGGCCATCGTCGTCGGGGCGGCCATCACCAACGGTCTGAAGGTGGTGGGCAAGAGCATCAAGGAGGTCAAGCTGGTTGCCTCCGGCGCGGGTGCAGCGGCGCTGGCCTGTCTGGATCTGCTGGTCGACATCGGCCTGCCGCTTGAAAACATTCTCGTGACGGACCTGGCGGGCGTGGTCTACAAGGGCCGTACCGAGCTGATGGACCCGGACAAGGAGCGCTTTGCACGCGAAACCAATGCCCGCACGCTGGCTGAAGCGATCGGCGGCGCGGACATTTTCCTTGGCCTGTCGGCCGGCGGCGTGCTCAAGCAGGACATGGTCAGGCAGATGGCCGACAAGCCACTGATTCTGGCGCTGGCCAACCCGACTCCGGAAATCCTGCCGGAACTGGCGCTCGAAGTGCGTCCGGACGCCGTGCTGTGCACGGGCCGTACCGACTATCCGAACCAGGTGAACAACGTTCTGGTGTTCCCGTTCCTGTTCCGCGGCGCGCTGGACGCGGGCGCGACGACGGTGACGCGGGAAATGGAGATTGCTGCGGTCAACGCGATCGCCGAACTGGCGCGCCAGGAGCAGAGCGACATCGTCGCGACGGCCTACGGTATCCAGGATCTGTCGTTTGGGCCTGAATACCTGATTCCGAAGCCGTTCGACCCGCGCCTGATCGTCAAGGTCGCACCGGCGGTGGCGAAGGCCGCGATGGATTCGGGCGTCGCGGAGCGTCCGATCGAGGACATGGACGCATACGAGCAGCATCTGCAGCAGTTCGTGTACCACAGCGGCACGACGATGAAGCCGATCTTCCAGCTGGCGCGCAGCGTCGAGCCGGAGAAAAAGCGCATCGTGTTCGCGGAAGGCGAAGAAGAGCGCGTGCTGCGCGCGCTGCAGATCGTCGTCGACGAAAAGCTGGCCAAGCCGATCCTGATCGGCCGTCCGGCGGTGATCGAGCACCGCATTGCCCGCTATGGCCTGCGTCTTGTCAACGGTCAGGACTACACGGTCGTCAATACGGATCACGACGAGCGCTATCGCGATTTCTGGCAGGCGTATCACAAGCTGATGGCTCGCAAGGGCATCAGCGAGCAGATGGCCAAGCTCGAAATGCGCCGCCGCACCACGCTGATCGGCGCGATGCTGGTCAAGAAGGGTGAGGCCGACGGCATGATCTGCGGTACGGTCAGCACAACGCATCGGCACCTGCACTTCATCGATCAGGTAATCGGCAAGAAGGAAGGCCGTAACGTCTACGCGGCGATGAACGGGCTGGTGCTGCCGGGCCGGCAGATTTTCCTCGTCGACACGCACGTGAACGTCGATCCGACGCCTGAGCAGCTCGCTGAGATCACGATCATGGCGGCAGAGGAAGTGCGCCGCTTCGGCATCGAGCCGAAGATCGCGCTGGTGTCGCATTCGAACTTCGGCACGAGCAATGCGCCGAGCGCACAGAAGATGCGCGATACGCTCCAGATCCTGCGCGAACGCGCGCCTGATCTGGAAGTGGACGGCGAAATGCACGGCGACGTCGCACTCGACCACAACCTGCGCCGCGAAGTGCTGCCTGAATCGACGCTCGAAGGCGATGCGAACCTGCTGGTCATGCCGAATATCGACGCGGCCAACATCTCGTACAACCTGCTCAAGACGGCGGCCGGCAATAACATCGCGATTGGCCCGATTCTGCTGGGCGCGGCCAGACCGGTGCACGTGCTGACCGCTTCGGCCACGGTGCGCCGGATTGTCAACATGACGGCACTGCTGGTTGCCGACGTGATCGCCGCCCGCTAAAGGGCGTTTCGCCGCCCAGCCGCCAGGCAGCAGTCCAGGCAAAAGACCAAGCAAAAGACCAGGCAAAAGACCAGGCAAAAACGGCGTGCCCGCAACGGGCACGCCGTTGGGCGAACCGGGGATAGCCACCCCAAAAAGGCTGAAAAGACGGCAATCCACCTCGAACCGGTTCAGGACAGGGAAGGTAAAACTTGCGTATCCTGAACCGTGCCGCCGAGTTAATTTTATCCCGTATGGGCTAAATTAATCTGTCAAATATCGTCAGGACGGCGCGAACGGCGTTTTGCCGCCACATTGGAACCTTTCGTTTGCCGAGCGAACGTTGATTCCAGGGGCCATTAGCGATACCCTTACGTCTTTCATGGTCGTCAAACTCGTGATTTAACAGCGGGAACCCTGATACATGGCACGCAAGTGGCTGCGCAACGGCGTGCTCATCGGCGCCCTGGCGTTTGGCGGTGTGTGTGGGAGTCTCGTCCCTGACGCGTTTGCGCGGGACTATTCGGCCCCCGGCAATAGCGACAGTCAGGTGCAGGGCACCATCGCGGTGGCGCAGTTGCCGCGTGAAGCAGTCAGTACTTTGAACTTGATTGCCGCAGGCGGGCCTTACCCGTATGAGAAGGACGGCATCGTATTCGGCAACCGCGAACGGCTGCTGCCGCCGCATCGGCGCGGCTATTATCACGAATACACCGTTCCTACGCCGCGCGCCCACGATCGCGGCGCGCGTCGCATTGTCTGTGGGGGTCCGCTACAGCGAACCGATAACTGCTACTACTCGGACGACCACTACACCAGTTTTAATCGTATTGTTGAATGACATCGGGATGAACGGCATGAGCGACAACGTCTACGCGCACGACTCCGGGGTCGCGACGGATCTTTTCGCGGCCGGCGACGGCAATCTGTTCCAGCGCGTCATGCAGATGCGCGCCGCCGGTGACGGACGGGACACCCAAAGCGAAGCCAGCACTGTGCTTTCATCGAGCGAGGGGCCTATGAGTCTTTTCAAGACCGTACGACCGAACATCGTACAGTCGATCCGCGCGTTTCGCGTTCAGGATCTCGCTGACGAAGCCAGCCAGCTTGGCCAGCACTTTCTGTATGCGTATTGCGCGAATGCACAATCGAAACAGGAAGTCCTCGAAACGATTGCGACTTCATTTCTGTTTCCGAAACATTTCGGAAAAAATTACGACGCCCTCTACGATTGCCTGACCGATCTGGTGGCGAAAGCGGGCCCGCAACCAGGCTTCGTGATCGTGCTGGAGGCGCTGCCGGTAGCGCAGAAATTCGACAAGGAAGGGCGCGAAACACTGCTCGACGTGTTCCGCGAAGCGTCGGAATTCTGGGCCGAGCGCAAGGTGGCGTTCCGCGTGTTTTATTCGTTCGCCTGAGCGTATCGGGCGATCCGGTTTGAGGTTTGCCCGGTAGCCTGACCGGGCGAAATTCGGAAGATCTGGACGAAAGAAAGGCCCGCCAATCGTTATTCCCCCCAACCATAAATACATAGTTAGGGTGATTTAACTCACAGTAGCTCGCAAAGCCCCTCTCGAAGGGGCTTTTTTTCTGCTAAGGGTTATTGAAGCTATTCCATAATGATGCATCTAATGTAGAATCCGCCCGGAGATGCAGCGACGTCTTTGGGTTTCGAGTAGCCGTCTTTCTTTGAAAGACGAGTAGCAGGTGGGGGGCCGGGGGAGGAGCGTATGGGACGACGGGCTGTGGATAACTTAACGTTGGAGCGCTGGCGGGCGCTCGATGCCATCCTGGTGTTGGAGAAGCTGGGGTGCTATGCGAAGGCCGATGACACTTTCGAGCCCATAAGGGCGCAGGGCACTCTGCGCTATCACGTCAATGCTGAAGGACGAAATTTCGAACTGCTTATTCGCGGCCCCAAATTTTTCGACACCCGGCTCAAACGCGGCGGAGGGGGTGCGCTGGATTTGGTCATGCATTTGCACCATCTCGATTTCAAAGGTGCGACGGCCTTGTTGCGCCGTCTCGCTGTTTAGACCGCCATGTTTGTGACCATCAAAGCCAGAGTTCACAGCGATGCAACAGGTGTCTATACCGAGCTGCCTGCGCTGCTGACCCCGGTCGGAGTGTTGGAGCCTTTGCTCGACTATTGCCTGCATCGCAGCCACGACCGAAGTCTGGCTTGGATGTCGAAGGTCACCCGTTCAGTGCGGATGTTCCTTGAATACCTGCAATCCAACCCCGCCGAGCGCGACACGTATCACCTATTTCAGAACTTCGCGCAGCGGCTATACACCGGCACCTTCGACCGCGCGACCGGTCTCGACCCCAGCGGCCTCTGTTGGGCGCCGCGTTCGCCGCAGGATGCGTCGCACATCGTCACCCACCTGACGGATTTCTTTGATTGGCTCGGCGAGGTGCGTCCCGAGGTGGCCCAGGTGAACCCGCGCTATGCAGGCGGAGCATTCGACCGCCAGACCGACGAGGCTGCCTATCAGTTCCGGCGCAACAAAGCCTTCCTCGGGCACACCTGGGCTGCAAACGCATCCCCCACTGAAACCGGACATCGTGTACGGGGCCAGCGCCTACCGAAGGTCGAAAAAGGTGAGCCACCGGCCTTCCCGGAGGAGCGCTTCGAGGAACTGCTGGTTAAGGGATTCTGTGCGGCCGGGCGCCAGGACTACCGCAGCATGCTCATCACGCTGCTACTCCACGGCGCGGGCTTCCGCGAATCAGAGCCGTTTCACCTCTACATCTCCGACGTGTTCCCGAGTCCGGCCAACTCGCGCCAGTCCATGGTGCTCATTCATCATCCACACCATGGTGCGGCACCGGCCGATTGGCGGGACGAGAGAGGACGAAGACGCAAAGGAAATCGCGCCGAATACCTAGTCCACGAGTTCGGCCTTGTACCTCGCACCGGCACGATGGACCGTCGTCACGCAGGCTGGAAGGGAGGCACGCACGATGCCGCCTACTACAAGCAGGCGTACTGGTTCCTGCCGGAATACGGCGAGTGGTTCCAGTATTTCTGGCACCGTTACCTTGAACAGGTCGCGCGTGTCGAGCGCCACCATCCCTTCGCCTTCATCAACCTGCACCGCGAGCCCGTCGGCGGCATATACACGCTCGGCCAGTACAACAAAGCGCACGCCGCTGCCTGCAAACGCATTGGCCTCGCGGTCGGCAAGGCATTGGGTACGACACCACACGGCCACCGCCACGCCTATGGCCGCCGGCTGCGCAACGCCGGCGTTGACAAGCCGCTCATTCGCCGCTTCATGCATCACGCCTCCGAGGAGAGCCAAGAGGTCTACACGCAGGCGACCACTCGCGAGGCCTTGGCTGCGCTTGATACGGCAGCGCAGCGGCTGCGGGACAAGTACGCCGGAGCACTGTCCGTGCAGGGCCTACATCTGCCGGGCATCGAAATCAAAGACTGAGGAATTCGCGTGACCGAAAAGAAGACAGCGACCACGCCCAAAGCATCTCCTGCCCTGGCCCAGAAGGTGAAAGGAGTGAATCGTGAAACTGACATCAGCCTGGGCTGGGTCGAGCGGGACTATCCGCAACTGGCTGCCTGGCGCGCCTTGGCCGTGGAGTGGCTCAAGGGAGAAACAAGCGGGGTCGGTTTGAGGCTCCAAGCCTTGGTGACCTTCTTCGAGCGCTACCTCGTCCAGCAGGGGCTGCCGCTCGACCCGGCGGTGTTCCTGGCCCGCAGCACGGTCCTGCCCGATTTCTACGGTACAGCGTGCCCGGATTCGCATTTCGGCATCAAGTACAACAACTCCATCCGCGCCTTTCTGCACTTTGTGCTGTTGCGCGAGTTCAGCGAAACCAGCGACGACGGCCATCTGGTAGTCTCGCCGGCCTTTCGCAACCCCGTGCCTCGGGTGTCCTGGAGCGGCCTGCCCCAGCGCGACGAGAGCGTGCATTCGCCGCTGCCCTACGGCTACATCGACGAGCTGCGCCAGATGCTCGCGGCGGGACTGCACTTCCGAGACTGGCAGTGGGCGCAGGCCGCCTTGGGCGTGGAAATCGGCCAGCGTGGGCGCGGCGCACCCGACTGGTTCGAAGTGACCGAGGCGCAGATTGACCGGGGCGACCCGGATTGCGTGTGGCGGGTCCGCAAGTTGAGCTCGAACTATCGCGGTGGGCAGGTGCTGGAGATGTGGAGCCCAGCGCGCTGGGTCGCATTGCTCGTGAAGCTAATTCTGCCGCTGCGTACCTTCCAGGTCCGCATGCTCGACTCGGGAGAAGCCGATACCTGGCGCTATGTGGCGGGCGCTTGGGCGTTGAACCCGAGCCGGCTTGCACAGGGCAGCGAACGCCGCCCCCTCCAGCAAGGGGTGCTCCGCCGCAGCAACCCACTCACCGACGGCGAGGCGGTTCCGGCCGTGCTCTATATCAATACCAACAAGACCGCTGACATCGCCAAGTCCGGTCCCGACAAGGGTTACGTCCTGCCATGGTCCTCTGGAGGTCCGGTGCATCAGGACGTCTTCTACTGGCTGGAGAAGCTGCGCAACTGGCAGGAGAAGTACAACCCCGTCTCGCGACGCACGTCATGGACGGAACTGGACGGCCGCCACCTCAAGGCGAAAAGCGAGGTGCAACTCGCAGGCTATCCGGACGCCTGTTTCCTCTTCAGGTTGCCGGAGGCACGAGATCACGAACGCCATCTGCCTATCAGAGACGGTGCATTAGACTTCTGCTGGTTTGCAGTGCTCGAAGCGCTGGAATTACGGCTTGCTGACCGGGGCGAGACCCATCGCAATGGCTCGTCAATTGTGTTCCTGCCTCTGGTTGAAGAACGGACAGGCTATCCGACGACCCTCTTCCCCTTGCACAGCTTGCGCGTCTCCCTCATCACCGCGCTGGCCTTGGAAGGGCAGGTGCCGTTCCCCGTGCTGCAAAAGCTGGTCGGCCACAGCCGACTGCTGATGACCCTCTACTACACGAAGCCCGGGGCGACCCACATCCGTGACGTGCTGCTCGGCGCGACTGAGCGACTGGAGGCGAATAAGGAAGTGAGCATCCAGAACTTCCTGCTCGACACCGACCACGACCAACTCCTGCAACAGGCTATCTGCAACAGCGTGCCCAGCCTCGCCGCCGCCATCCCGGAGCATCCGGCCGCGCGCAACGCGGCGGGTTGGATGCCGATGCACCACGGGCTGTGCCTGGTCGGCGGCAACACCAGCGAGGTCGAGGACAACGGCTCGGTAGGCGGCTGCTACAACGGCGGGCCGATGACCGCTAGGGGCAGTCCATCAACCAATCCCAAATATGCTCCTGTTCCGGGTGGCAGCCGCAACTGCGTACGTTGCCGCTGGTTCGTGACCGAGCCGCACCACCTGCCTGCGCTGGCAGCCCACTTCAACACGCTGGCCTATCACTTCGACGAGGCGCGCAACGCCTGCCTTGCACGTGAACAAGAGTTGCAGAGTCTGAAGAAGCAGAAGGCGGATGCGGAGGATACAGGGCAGCCGTTCGCTCGCCAAGACGCCTACCGGCAGGCCGAGCGGGTGTGGGAAAGCGCCATGAAGCGCTTCAGCGACCTGGCCGAAGACTTGGTGGCCTGCTGGCGGCTCATCGAACGCTGCAAGGCGGCGCTTGAAGGCCCGCAGGGTGACGGCACGCAACTGGTCACGGCCGGCGCAGTGGGTGACGTGCAGGTCGCCTTCGAAGAGACCGAATCGGAGCTGCTCCAGCTGGCCGGTGTCTGCGACAGCGTCGAGGTCTACCCCGACCTGGAGCCGGGCAAGGCGGTCTTCCGCCGCAGCCAACTGCTCGATGGCGTGCTTTACCGCGACAACCTGCCACCCGTGTTCATGTTGCTGAGCGAACAGGAGCAACTGCTCGCGGGAAACGCCTTCATGCGACGACTCGCCCAGCAGATGAACCCTGAAAATCCCGCGCTGGGCCAGCGCGAAGTGATTCGCCTGATGGACGCAGGCGTGAGCCTCAGCCAGCACTTCGACATGGACCTCGCCTCGCTGCTGCCCACAGCCCGACCCGTCGAGGCATTCCCCGCCGGGCGACGGACGCTGACGGGAGCTGGCGCATGAACAACGGCATGACAGACATCCACCCGGACGCCGTGCTGGCGTCACTGCTCGACAAGGGCGGGCGCTCGAACAGACGGGCGAATCTGGCGAAGATGCACGAGCTTTGCCGCCGACAGCACGCAGCCGGCTCGCGCGACTTCTCGCTGCCCGCCATCGGCCGCCTGGCTGAAGCCGAAGGCATCCTGAAGGGCCGAGCCCTCTACAATGCCCCGTCCGCCGACTACCGGGCGCTCATCGAAGCCTGGGCCGCCTATGCAGGCCCCGCCGCGCCCAAGCCCACGAAGACCCTGGCGAGCCACGAATACCTTATGCGCATCGAAGACCCGGCCATCCGCTCCATCATGCAGGCCATCATCGCCGAGCGCGACAAGCTCAAGGCGCAGCTCAACGTGCTGAAGGCCAACTCGCAGGTGACCGTGGACCGGCGTCCTTCAGGGGCGACCCTTGCAGCCGCTCCTGGGGTCCAGCCAGTGGCCGTGCTCGCACTATCCGCACAACTCACATCGTCTGAGCGCGAAGCCTTGCAGAAAGCGATATCGGCCGGCTACCTTGAAGAGCGCGGCCTCAGGGAAGGCAGCCACGGTGAAATCGTCAACGAACGCGGTCGGACAGTGTTCGAGGTGGGCTTTGCCCGTGCCGTTCGCAAGGTACTGGGCGACGCCGTTCCCAAACTCACATGAAAAAGCGCCGACGTTGCCGTCGGCGCTTGGAGGTTACGATGCGTTACGATGTATCTATGCATCGCAATGAGTCGGTGCAAAGGTTCAATGCTGACAGTCGCCTACGGTCACTCACTCACATCCTATGTATGCTTAGGGTATGAGACCGATCGTGCGGGCCTTTCACTTAACGTGTTGATAGAGCGGTTGTGATTCCCTCAGATGCCCCGTAAGTCACAGACTTCGGGGCCTTTTCTTTGTCCAAAGAATTTTCTGCTGGCGACCAATCAGAATCTCCCGCCCCGCCGTCCCAAGCCGCCTCCTTGTGGTCGCGCACGACGACAAGGAGGCGGAGCGCCCATCAGGCCAAAAGTGACAACCATCATTGACGGGTTCTATCCTGCCTACGGAGGGGGGGCGCCAACGAGGCGCGCAAATTTTCTACGCAAAATCAACGGCATACGTCAGATATATAAATAGCGTACCAAATAGTACGCTATTCTTAAGATGGACAGCCGTGGACTGGAATGACATGCACAATCGCGCCATACGGCCGTTGCCGCCCCGGTGCTGGACACGAGCTAACTCATGTTTACCGTTTAAATTCAATGCCTTGCACGGGTTAATCGGTTAGCGTACAATCTAGTACGCTAACTTATCAAGGGTGGTATGGCGGATTGGCGTTTTTACGGTCGGCGCAGCACGCTGGACCAGCTGCGCGGACTGCTCGAGAAGCCTCGATGGTTCTTCTGCCGGATTCAGGGCCGCCGGCGCATCGGCAAGACGACGCTGCTGCGGGAACTGGCGCGCGTCGACAAAGCGCTTGCCGAGCGCCTCTTCTACGTCCAGATTCCAGACTCCGACCAGATAGATGTCGCCAGCCAGTTCCGGCGCGCGCTGCAAGACAGTCTCTCGAATACCGTCCAGGCACTGGCAAATGACGTGCACGACTTCGCGTCAATGGCTCGCGCAATCGCTACGATGAACCGCGCCGGCATCATCGTGGTTCTGGACGAATTCCAGTATTTCACTTCTCCACAGCTTGCCGCGTTCAACTCGTTCCTGCAGGCCGAGGTAGACGTCCTCCGTGAATCGAAGAGCGGCGGCCTCTTTGTGCTGGGCTCATTGCAATCCGAGATGAGCGCTCTGCTCGACGATAAGGCGGCTCCTCTGTACGGCAGACTGACCCATTCCTTTCGTCTCGACCACTGGGATTTCGAAGACCTGCTTGCCGTGTACAACGACCATGGCCTGGAAGACCCGTACCAGTGGCTTCTCTTGTGGACCTACTTTGAGGGCGTACCGAAGTTCTACAGAGATGCCTACGGACAAGGGCTTTTCGATGCTTCCTCCGACCAGCTGCGCAACGAGCTACTTGTCCGCCTGTTCCTGAACGAAGGCAGCCCGCTCTCGGAAGAAGCGGACACCTCGTTCCTGCGCGAGATGAGAGGACAATTGCTCTCCATCCTGCACTTCGTGGCGGACCACCCGGGCACCGGCCACAACGAACTCGTAGCGAGCATGCAGTCGCCGACCGACACGGGCCGCTCATTGGGTGCACAGCTCAAGAAGCTGGTCGACAACTACGGGATGATCGACCGGCGCCATCCTGTGTTCTCGGACAGTCGCAGCCGCAACGCCCGATACTACGTGACGGATAATTTTTTGCAGGCGTGGATTGCAGTTGTCCGGCCCGCACGCGACGCAGCGCGAATGCAGCTTCGCGAGCGGGTGCTGGAAAAGGCCAAACCTCGTAGCGAAACGCTCGAGGGTTTTGCATTCGAGAAGCTCATCCGACAGCTACACGTCGAGTGTTCAAGAAAGGGAAAAGGCGACTTTCCCATCACTTCTATCGAGGTGGGATTTTGGAACCGTGCTCGTTCAATCGACCGACTTGTCGAGATTGACGTCGTGGCATTGAACAGCGAGGACAAACGTGTGCGTTTCGGCTCCTGCAAGCGAAGCGCGAGCGCACACGACAACGGCGCGCTGACCGCCTTCGAGAATCACATAGCCGGATTCATGTCGACCGTGGAGGGGCGTAAGCTCACCGGCTGGGAAGTCGAAAAGGTGCTATTTTCGCCGACATTCTCCAAAAAAGAGACGTCCGGTCTTGAGAAGGCCGGATATCGCTGCCTTGATTTGAACGCCTACGCGCAACTCTTCTGAGCGCTTCCCTGAACGCAAGTGCCAATCGTACCGTTTTAAACCCGTTGCACAAAGGCGCATATTTCGGCTTGCGCTCATCAATCAGCCTTGCTCCGCTTGACTACCCCTCAACACGTTAAGTGAGGGGCTGGGCCAATCGGCGGGCCTTTCTTTTTATCATGTGCCGCGGCGCTCGCACCGCGCGCGGTCAGTTCGATATGCTTACCAGCCGCCCCAGCGCGCAGCCAAAGCGGCGAGCACGGCGATCCCCGCCGTTTCGGTGCGCAGCACGCGCGGACCGAGGCCCACCGCGGTAAAGCCGTGGCCGGTTGCCGCCGCCTCCTCGGCAGCCGAAAAACCACCCTCCGGTCCGATCAGCAACGTGACGCGGCCATGCGGCGGATTGGCCGGCAGCGCGGTAAAGCTGATGCTCGCGCGCGGTGACAACAGCAGGCGCATCTCACCGTCTTCCGGGGCGCGCGGCAACGCGCCCAGCCAGGTGGCGATTTCACGTACCGGTGCAACCTCGGGCAGGCGATTGCGCCCGCACTGCTCGCATGCGGAGCGCACGATGCCTTGCCAGTGCACGTGGCGCCGTTGTGCCCGTTCACCGGACAGGCGCACGACGCTGCGCGTGGTGGTAAGCGGCACGAAACTCGAGGCGCCCAGTTCGACGGCCTTTTCGATCAGCCAGTCCATTTTGTCGCCGCCGGCGATGCCCTGGGCGAGCGTCAGGTGATAGGGCGGTTCTACCTCGATGGGGCGGAATTCGTGGATTCTGACAGTGGACGAACGGCGTTCCACCTCGACGAGTTCGGCGCTGTATTCGCCGCCTTCGCCGTTGAACAGGACGATCGGGTCGCCAGGTTGCAGACGCAGGACCAGAATGTGCCGCGTGACGTCATCGGGAAGCTGCATGATGTCGCCGGGCATAAGAGGCGTACCGACGAAGAAGCGAGGCATCAGGAAAATACTCATTGGTTCACGAAAGGTGGCGAGCGAGCGCCCAGCGGTAACCATCCAGGTCTTCGACCTGTGCAAAACGGTCACCCCAGAACTGATCCTGTGGCTCGCTCAGCGATTTCGCGCCGGCCGCTAGCGCCCGCGCATAAACCGCGTCGACATCGTCGACATAAACATAGAACGATTGCGGTGCAATCGCGCCCGCGCTTTTGGGTGTCTTCGCCGTCGAGCCGAACGCGCCTTCGGGCGCGAACATCACGATCAACTGGCCTTGATAGACCATTTCGACATGCATGACAACTCCGTCGTCCTGGACGCTGTCGCGCACTTCGAAGCCGAACGCCGCTTCGAAGAACGCAATCGCGGCACGCGCGTCGCGTACCGTCAGATAGGGGGTCAACCAGGGCACACCGGCTGGGCGGGAGGCGGTCATGGAGTTCTCCGGATCGAGGGTCGGCGGGCGAATGCAGCACGGCCACGCAGCCGGCGCGCAAGACGACAGCGCCGGCCAGACCGGACATTCTGCCGCCGCGTTACCGTGATGGCTTTAAGAATTGACTTAGTTTATCGCGCACCGCGCGAGATGCCGAGAAGAGTCCGGCATGCGCGTCGGCGTCGTACCAGAGCAGATCGTCGATCTGGCGTGTGGCGAGGCGCGCGCTGAGTTCCGCCGGGGCAAGCGCCGCCGGGTCGAGCGTGTCGCTGGCCGTCGCCATTAGCCATAGCGAGCCATACAACGGCACGAACGCGCCCATCGTGCGCACGACCGCGAAGACTGTGCGCAAGCCGTCGAGCAGCGTGGCGGCGCGCGCGGCGTGGAAATACGGCGCGCCAAGGTGTAGCGACAGGGCCGCGTCGCGGCTCATTACGCGCTTGAGTTGCGCGTAGAACGCGGGGGTATAGAGGCCCGCCGCCGGTGAGTCCGGTGGCGTCAGGTCGAACACGATCAGGTCGAACTGTTCGGACGTGGCGGCGACGAAATCGGCGGCGTCGCCAATGACCAGCTCCACGCGCGGATCCTCGAATGCGCCGCCCTGTACCTGCGGCAGATACTGGCGCGTGAGACGCACGACCTCGGCGTCCAGTTCGGCCACCACGATCCGCGCGATGTCCGGGTGCTTCAGCAATTGCCGCGCCGCCCCGCCGTCGCCACCGCCCAGTACCAGGGCGGCACGCGGTGCCGGATGGGCAAGCGCTGCCGGGTGGACCATGCATTCGTGATAGATGAACTCGTCGCCGACTGAGGTCATCGGGCGGCCGTCGAGCGTAAAGAGTCGTCCGAGTTGCGGCGTGTCCCAGACTTCGATCTGCTGCCATGGTGAGGCGACGCTCGCGAGGCGCCGGGCGTTCGGGAAGCCATACAGGGCGTACGGGGTCGGCTGGAAAAGCAGCGGGACGCTCACGGTCGGCAGGGCGCAGGCGCGCGGTGGGTTGGCGATGGTCGGATTATAGAGTCGGAGCCGTGGCTGACCGGTCGGCTGGCGAGCAGGTTGCGCCAAAGTGGGGCGCTGACGCAGGTGGGCACCGTGCCACGCCTGGCAAGCCCCGAACGCGAGACCCGCCCCCGGCCCAGCCCGCGCGCGCGCGGTCCCAAAGCCGGGAACCTCAACACCTGAAGCCTTGACACCGCCGCCCCGCGCGGTTTCGAGCCGGGCACCCAATAACCATCTGTTAGAATGTGACGCTTTGCAGCCTTGTCCGTTTGCTCTGCCCGTATCGCGTCTTCAGGCGCCGCTCCGTGCGCCGAAGCAGACTGGCCGCCGAGCGTCCGGACCCGCCGCCCGCGCCCCGCTTTTTGGACTCGTTCTCCGGACCCGACATGACGACCCCGTCTCCCGCCCACACCTCCCTGATGGCCAATGCGATCCGCGCGCTGGCTATGGATGCCGTTCAACAAGCGAACTCCGGCCACCCCGGCATGCCGATGGGCATGGCCGAGATCGGCGTCGCGCTGTGGTCGCGCCATCTGCGCCACAACCCGACTAACCCGCAGTGGGCTGACCGCGACCGCTTCGTGCTGTCCAACGGTCATGGCTCGATGCTGCTGTATTCGCTGCTGCATCTGACCGGCTATGACCTGCCGATCGAGGAGCTGAAGCACTTCCGTCAAATGCATTCGAAGACGCCGGGCCATCCCGAATACGGCATCACGCCGGGCGTCGAGACGACCACCGGCCCGCTCGGCCAGGGTCTGGCCAATGCAGTCGGCATGGCGCTCGCTGAATCGCTCCTCGCCACTGAATTCAACAAGCCGGACGCGAAGATCGTCGATCACCACACGTACGTGTTTGTCGGCGACGGCTGCCTGATGGAAGGCCTTTCGCACGAAGCGTGCTCGCTGGCGGGCGTGCTGAAGCTGAACAGGCTGATCGCGTTCTACGACGACAACGGCATTTCGATCGACGGCGAAGTCGTGCACTGGTTCCACGACAACACGCCGAAGCGCTTTGAAGCGTACGGCTGGAACGTGATTCCGAACGTGGTCGGCCATGACGTCGACGCCGTTGACGCTGCGATCAGGCAAGCGAAGCAATCCGACAGGCCCACGCTGATTTGCTGCAAGACCGTGATCGGTGAAGGCGCGCCGACCAAGGCGGGCAGCCACGACTCGCACGGCGCGCCGCTTGGCGAGAAGGAAATCGCGGCCACCCGCGAAGCGATTGGCTGGAAGTGGGAACCGTTCGTGATCCCGCAGGAAGTCTACGCAGCGTGGGACGCGAAGGAAGCGGGCGCGCGCATCGAGTCCGACTGGAACAAGGCGTTCGCCGCGTACCAGGCGAAATATCCGCAGGAAGCTGCCGAATTCACGCGCCGCATGGCCAAGCAGCTGCCGGCCGATTGGGCGGAGAAGGCTCAGGCGATCATCGCTGGTGCGAATGAGCGTGCGGAAACGGTCGCAACCCGTAAAGCATCGCAGCAGGCCATTGAAGGCCTCTCGACCGTGTTGCCCGAGCTGCTCGGCGGCTCGGCCGATCTGACCGGTTCGAACCTCACCAACTGGAAAGCGGCCAAGCCCGTGCGTATGAACGCGGAAGGCAAGGCAGCCGGCAACTACGTCAACTACGGCGTGCGCGAATTCGGTATGAGCGCGGCGATCAACGGCATCGCGCTGCACGGCGGCTTCAAGGCGTTCGGCGGCACGTTCCTGACGTTCTCCGACTACAGCCGCAACGCACTGCGCGTGGCTGCGCTGATGAAGGCGCCGTCGATTTTCGTATTCACGCACGATTCGATCGGCCTCGGCGAAGACGGCCCGACGCACCAGTCGGTCGAGCACGTCGCGAGCCTGCGCCTGATTCCGCATCTTCAGGTATGGCGTCCGGCGGATACGGTCGAAACGGCCGTATCCTGGACCCAGGCAGTCGGACATCACGGCCCGTCGTGCCTGATCTTCAGCCGTCAAAACCTGCCGTTCTCGGAGCGCACCGATGCGCAGATTGCCAACATCGCGAAGGGTGGTTACGTGCTGCGCGACTGGAACGACGAGATCGTCGCGCGCAAGATCATCCTGATCGCCACCGGCTCGGAAGTGGAGCTGGCGCTGAAGGCGGTCGAACCGCTCGCCCGTGAAGGAATCGCCGCGCGCGTCGTGTCGATGCCGTCCACCACGGTATTCGACAGGCAGGACGCCGAATACCGCGAACGCGTGCTGCCGAAGGGCGTGCGCCGCGTTGCGATCGAGGCGGGCGTCACGGATTTCTGGCGGAAGTACGTGGGCCTGGAAGGCGGCGTGGTCGGCATCGACACGTTCGGCGAATCGGCCCCGGCTGGCGTGCTGTTCAAACATTTCGGCTTCACCGTCGAGCACGTCGTAGAGACGGCCAGAGCCGCACTCGGCTGATCTTCGGCAGGCGTTGCCGCGTGCGTGCGAACGCGCGGCATCGCTGCGAGTCAGACGAAACATGGACGTATTTTTTTAGCCATCAGGAGATAGACCATGACGATTCGCGTCGCAATCAACGGCTACGGCCGTATTGGCCGCAACACGCTGCGCGCCTTCTATGAAAACGGCAAGAAGCACGACATCCAGATCGTCGCCATCAACGACCTGGGCGATGCCAACACCAACGCCCACCTGACCCAGTACGACACGGCTCATGGCAAGTTCCCGGGCGAAGTGTCGGTGGACGGTGACTACCTCGTCGTCAACGGCGACCGCATCCGCGTGCTGGCCAACCGCAACCCGGCTGAACTGCCGTGGGGCGAGCTGAATGTCGACGTGGTGATGGAGTGCACGGGCTTTTTCACGACCAAGGAAAAGGCCAGCGCGCACATCAAGGGCGGCGCAAAGAAGGTCATCATCTCGGCACCGGGCGGCAAGGATGTCGACGCAACGATCGTCTATGGCGTGAACCACAACGTGCTGAAGGCATCGGACACGGTCATCTCGAACGCATCGTGTACGACGAACTGCCTGGCACCGCTCGTCAAGCCGTTGAACGACAGGATTGGCCTCGAAAACGGCCTGATGACGACGATTCACGCGTACACGAACGATCAGGTGCTGACCGACGTGTATCACGAAGACCTGCGCCGCGCGCGCTCGGCTACGCACAGCCAGATCCCGACCAAGACGGGTGCTGCATCGGCTGTCGGCCTCGTGCTGCCGGAACTGAACGGCAAGCTGGATGGCTACGCGATTCGCGTGCCGACCATCAACGTGTCGATCGTCGACCTGTCGTTCATCGCCAAGCGCGACACGACGGTGGATGAAGTCAACGCGATCATGAAGGAAGCGTCGGAAGGAGAGTTGAAGGGCATCCTCGGTTACAACAAGGCGCCGCTGGTGTCGATCGACTTCAACCACAACCCGGCTTCGTCGACCTTCGACGCAACGCTGACCAAGGTGTCGGGCCGTCTGGTGAAGGTGTCGAGCTGGTACGACAACGAGTGGGGCTTCTCGAACCGCATGCTGGATACGGCTGTGGCGCTCGCGAACGCGAAGTAAGCTGTACTGCGGCGCTTCAGGCGCTGCAGATGAAAAGCCGCTCTTCGGATATCGGAGCGGCTTTTTTACGCCTGGCCTGTGCGTGGCTGACGCCTCGACTTTCCCCCCGCGATCCCTCGCCTAACCCCGCGGCACCGGAAAATACACCCCCGCGCGCTGCGCAGCGTTGGTGATGTGCATCTCGATCGCCTTCCCAGCCGCCGAGGAATCGCGCGCCTTGAGCGCATCGAGAATCTCTCGATGCTCGTGATAGGTGGATAGCACCAGCTCGCGCCTGAAGAACGGCATCCGCTGACTTTCTTTCATGATGTCCGAACTGCTGCGCAGGATCGACTCGATCGCCGCGTTGCCAGCAATGCTCACGATACGCATGTGAAAGTCGAAGTCGAGCTGGGCGGCGTCGTCGAGTTCGTTGCTGGCCAGCGCGCTGTGCATCGCGTCGATATTCTCTTCGAACCACGCAATATCGGCGTCGCTGATCGCCAGTGCCGCCATGCGCGCGACGAAGCCTTCGAGCGCAAAGCGCATCTGATACGTATCCGGCAGCGAAGACTGTTCCGCGAAACGCCACGGGTGCGCGGCCGACGCCTGCGAGCTTTCCACATACACGCCCTTGCCGGGGCGGATCATCAGCAGGCCAAGCGCTTCGAGCGTCGACAGCGCCTCACGCAGCGACGCGCGGCTGATCGCCAGTTCCTCCGAGAGCTGACGCTGCGCGGGCAGCAGACTGCCCACCGGATACACGCCGCCCTCGATCCGTTCGCGGATCGTGGCGATGGCGGCGTCGGTGACGGTGTGCGGAACGTTCTTCATGATGCTCGGCTGATTCGCGTGGTCTGACCGGCATTGTAATCCGCACCTTCCGCGACCGCACTGCGTATTAAATCATCTGATAAAAATCGCCCCGAAAGCCGTGAAACCGGGCGGGTAAACACTATTAATTTCCGCCTTGACGGGACTATATCGGCTTCCTACTATTCGCCATAACAGTACTGGTCGGACCAGTATGAACAGATGAAATCCGTAACCGGGAGAAGGCCGTGTTGAAGTTTTTCAATTCGCTGTTTGGCCGGGTGGTGATCGCTCTTGTGGCGGGCATCGTGATCGGCGCGCTGTTTCCGCATTTCGCCCAATCGTTGCGCCCGCTCGGCGACGGGTTTCTGAAGCTGATCAAGATGGTGATCGGTCCGATCGTGTTCTGCGTGGTGGTGAGCGGCATGGCTCATGCGGGCGATCTGAAGAAAGTAGGGCGGGTGGGCGTGAAGGCGGTGGTCTACTTCGAGTTCATGACCACCATTGCGCTCGTGATCGGCGCGGTGCTTGCGTATGTGACGAAGCCCGGCGTCGGCATGAACATCAACCTGCATTCGCTCGATGCCGCCTCGCTCAGCACCTACACGGAGCACACCAAAGATCTGAAGGACACCGCAGGGTTTCTGCTAAAGATCATCCCCGACACGGCGATCAACGCGTTCGCCACCGGCGACATCCTGCAGATTCTCGTGTTCTCGGTCCTGTTCGGCTCGGCGTTGTCCTTGCTGGGCGGTAAGGCGCAACGCGTGAGCAGCCTGATCGACGAACTGGGGCAGGTGTTCTTCCGCGTAATGAGTTTCATCATCAAGCTCGCGCCCCTCGGCGTGCTGGGCGCGATCGCGTTCACCACCGGCACCTACGGCGTCGAGTCGCTCAAGCAACTGGGCATGCTGGTGATCGTGTTCTACGCGAGCTGTATTGTGTTCGTCGCAGTAGTGCTCGGTATCGTGATGCGTCTGGCGGGCTTCAGCGTGTTCAAGCTGATCCGCTACCTGCGTGAGGAACTGTCCATCGTGCTCGGTACGGCATCCTCCGACGCAGTGCTGCCGCAGGTGATGCGCAAGCTGGAATGGATGGGCGTCAAGGATTCGACGGTTGGCCTTGTGATTCCGACCGGCTACTCGTTCAACCTCGACGGCTTCTCGATCTACCTGACGCTCGCGGTGATCTTCATTGCGCAGGCCACCAACACGCCGCTGTCGATGCACGACCTGATTGTGGTGGTGCTGGTATCGCTCGTGACGTCGAAGGGGGCGCACGGCATTCCGGGTTCGGCAATCGTGATTCTGGCTGCGACGCTCTCCGCGATTCCCGCGATTCCGGTTCTCGGCCTCGTGCTGATCCTGCCGGTCGACTGGTTCGTCGGCATTGCCCGGGCGCTTACCAACCTGATCGGCAATTGCGTCGCCACCGTCGTGGTGGCGGTCTGGGAAAACGACATCGACAAGGCGCGCGCTCGCCGCGTGCTGGATCAGGACGCGGCGTTGCGCTACGTCCCGGCAGGCGACGAACCGGATGTCCAGCCCGTCTCCGTCGATCCTGCGCACGCGATCTGATCCACGGCACAGCCAGAGCTGGACGATACACACACGTCATCCGGCAGGTGCAGTTGCAGCCCCTGCCGCTTTCACTTCCTCACCGATTGAACGAGACCAGACCATGGCTACTCCGATCCTCGACCCCAACGCCCCCGCCTTCACGCGCCGCTACATGAATCTGGCCGATCCGCGCCTCGGTGCGAAGGCGCTCTTCGCCAGCGACGAATTCTTTGCGCCGAAAGAGCGCATGCTCGATCCGCAACCGGCTGTGTTCATCCCCGGCAAGTACGACGATCACGGCAAATGGATGGACGGCTGGGAAACCCGCCGCAAGCGGACCACCGGCCACGACTACTGCGTGGTGCAGCTCGCCCGGCCGGGCGTGATCCACGGGGTGGACCTGGACACGAGCCATTTCACCGGCAATTTTCCGCCGGCCGCCTCGCTCGAAGCGTGCAGTGCGGACAGCGAGATTCCGCCGGATAACGCCGAGTGGCAAGTGATCGTGCCGGCGATGACGCTGCAAGGCAATCAGCATCACTACGTCGAAGTGGGCGACACGCGCGCTTTCACGCACCTGCGCGTCAATCTGTATCCGGACGGCGGCCTTGCCCGCCTGCGCGTCTATGGACAGCCGAAGCGCGACTGGGAGCGCATCGAGCGCGGCAGCCTGGTCGATCTGGCGGCGATCGAAAACGGCGCCTACCTCGTCGCGGCGAACAACCAGCACTTCGGGCCGGCCTCGCAGATGCTGATGCCAGGACGCGGCGTCAATATGGGTGACGGCTGGGAAACGCGGCGCCGCCGCGAGCCCGGCAATGACTGGGCGATCGTCGCGCTGGCCCGGCCTGGCGTGATTCGCAAGGTCGAAGTGGATACGGCTTACTTCAAGGGCAATTTCCCGGATCGCTGCTCGCTGCAGGCGGCGTGCGTGACAGGTGGCACCGACGACTCGCTGGTTACGCAGGCGATGTTCTGGCCCGTGCTGCTGGGCGAGCAGAAGCTGCAGATGGACCACGTGCATCCGTTCGGAACGGAACTGGCGTCGCTCGGGCCGGTTACGCACGTGCGTTTCAATATCTTCCCGGACGGTGGCGTATCGCGGCTGCGTTTGTGGGGCGAGCTCGCTTAAGCGGGGGGCGGCGATGAAGACATTACAGATGGAGCGTCTGACGCGCGCCGCCTTCGCGCCGTTCGGCGACGTCATTGAACTCGACGGTGCGCGCCATTTTCCGATCAACGGCGGCACGACCGAGCGCTACCACGACCTCGCAACGGTCGACGTCGGCGAGCAGGGCGGCCGGCCGTTAATCAACCTGTTTCGCGCGCAGCCGCGTGCGCTGCCGATCGAGATCAACCTGATGGAGCGGCATCCGCTCGGCAGCCAGGCCTTTCTTCCGCTTGCACAGGTGAGCTACGTGGTGGTGGTCGCGCCGGCCGGCGAGTTCGATCCGGCGCAGATGCGCGCGTTCTGGACCGGGGGCTGGCAGGGCGTCAATTACGCCAAAGGGGTCTGGCACCATCCGCTGCTCGCGCTCGAGCGCGTCAGCGATTTCGTGGTGGTGGATCGAGGCGGCGAGCAGCCCAATTGCGACGAGCTCGTGTTGCCTGAGAGATGGCGACTGGTGCGCGAGTCCGGTGTCGAATGGGTGCCTTAACCGGCCGCCGTCTGTCTCGGCAGAAGGCCCTGGGCGTTAAAAAACCCGGTTGACGTGAGTCGACCGGGTTTCTCTTTGGGTTTCTCTTTATTACATGCTCCGGCCGTGCGCCCTGAGGCGTCTGGCCGTCGCGCGCATCAATGCTTGCGATGCGGACAGTTCTCCTTGGTGCAGGCTCCGTACAGCGCGAGCGCGTGCTCTTGCAGCTTGAAACCGCGCTCCTTGGCGATGGCATGCTGGCGAGTTTCGATTTCCTGGTCGAAGAACTCTTCGACGAGCCCGCAGTCGATACACACCAGGTGATCGTGGTGGGTTCCTTCGTTCAGCTCAAATACCGCCTTGCCGGATTCGAAGTTGCTGCGCGAGAGCAGCCCCGCCTGTTCGAACTGTGTAAGGACCCGATAGACAGTAGCGAGGCCGATATCGAGCTCTTCATGCAGCAAATTGCGGTATACGTCTTCAGCAGTCAGGTGACGCACCGGGCTATGCTGGAAAATTTCCAGAATCTTGAGGCGCGGTAGGGTCGCCTTGAGGCCGATATTTTTGAGATCGGTTGGATTGGTCATGGCAAGGGATCCCTAGAGTACAATGCAGGGTTCTAATAGTAATGTGTTTTCGCTGTTCAGGTCATCTTCGATGCAATGAAACTCGCGCGGCTCGCCAAAGGCAGGGCCCGCACGGTGAGTGAAATGATTTCAAAATCTCTATTGATCTACCGGGGGAGCCGCATGCGGGGTACCTTGATTGCTGCAGCGACTGTCGCGGTGCTTGCCGGATGCTCGACCTACGACAGCCTAACGCAGCGTGTCGCTCAAAGCATAACGCCATATCGGATTACCGTTGTGCAGGGCAATTTTGTCTCCGCAGAGGCCGCCGCCCAGATGCAGGTTGGCATGTCGCGGGACCAGGTGCGCCAGGTGCTCGGCACGCCGTTGTTGACTGACATGTTCCACGCGGACCGCTGGGACTATGTGTTCTATTTCAAGCGCGGCAACACGAGCGTCGTGCAGCAGCGCGACTTTATCGTGAATTTCGCGGGTGACCGCGTTGCCAGCTGGTCGGGTGGCGACGATCTGCCGTCCAACCTCGAATTGCTTGCGGAAATTGACGGCGACAAGCGCGGCAAGAAGGCTGCCGCGGCTGCTGCGGCAGCTGCGGCCAGCGCGCCGGTTGCCGCCTCGGCTGCCACGCCGGCGGCCGTCGCACCGCCCGCCGATGCTGCGGCAGCGGCAGCGCAGTCGATGGACCCGAACGCGGAAGCCGCCCAGGCGGCCAATCGCGCCACTGAAGCGGTGCAGGCGCCGAAGGGCAAGATCACACCGTCGGTGCGCGCAGGCACGCCGACTTCGAACGGTGGCGTGGTGCCGCAAGGCGCAACGGCGCCGGGCCAGCCGCAGTTCCAGTTCACGCGTCCGCCGCCGCCTACGCTGCCGGGTGCGCCGCAAGAGAATCCGGTTGGACCGGCGGGCTCGCAGAGCAATAGCGGTGCGACCTACAACTCGCCGCTGAGTTCGTCGCCCGCGGCGGCGTCGGGAACGGGTAGCTAAATACGCTGTCTCTGACTATGACGGGCCACGCGCACCGCACGTGGCCCGTCATTTCTGTTTCTTTCTGGCTTAGCGGCGCGCTTTACGCTGGTTTTGCGCGCCGTTTTTTGCGCGTGGTTGCCGTCAACCACCCCGCACTGAAGTACGGGGCTTGTTCAGGCAACTGAGCATGCCCGGGGTTGACCAGGGGGAGCGGTAACCAGTCCGCTACGTTGTAACAAAGTGAGCCGACCCACCGCCGCGTGCTTCCTCAGCGCGGCGCTCTGGAAGCGATGGCTGCAGACACGGTCCGGGTAACCACGAAACGGGCCATCGCCGGATAGCAGGCAACCTGATGCTGTCCACGCTGCGTTGCAACCTCCCCGAGGGG